>CALXZG010000024.1 GCA_944393195.1 uncultured Alphaproteobacteria bacterium | reverse complement strand
TATACAGACACGTCATATTCGGAGACACCGGAGGAGACGACGTATACAGACACATCGTATTCGGAGACACCGGAGGAAACGACGTATACAGAAACAGAAACCGAGACGGAAACTGAGACATATACATATACAGAAATAGTTGAGGCAGAAGCAGAGATGTCAGAAGTTGGAGCCGTTGTTGAAAGCGAATAATCAAGTATTCCAAAAGAGGTTGAAAGACCTCTTTTTTATGGAATGCGGCGGGCAGTTTCGTAAAATGTCATTCTCGGGCTTGACCCGAGAATGTTTTTAAGGGATGGGGTGTTGAAAAAATTCCCGCCTGCGCGGAAATGACGGGATTATAATGGAGTGGGATGGTTGAAAGATCCCCGATCAGGTCGGGAATGACGGTAAAATAAAGGGGGATGTGTTTATGGGGATTTGTGCAAAAAAAGATTGTATTCGGGGTTGGTTCTGTCTATATTATCGGTATGGATATATTTGTGTGGCCGGGAATGATATTGCTTATCGGTCTGCCGTGGCTTATACGGCGGATTTTGCCGCCTGTGGCCGATGAGGGGGCGACCGCTTGGGGCGGAGGGGCTTTGCGTGTGCCTTTCTTTACGGAAGCGGCGATGTTTGGGGCGCGGGTTGCCGGTGGTGTATCGCGCGGGATGCGGGGGCTATTGATTGCCATGTGGCTTTGTTTTGTCGCGGCGGCTATGCGGCCGGTTATCTATGACGGAGAGGCCGTTGTCCCGCGGGAAGCGCGCAATATCATGTTGGCGGTGGATGTATCGGAATCTATGGCTCAGCAAGATTTTGATATGGCCGGACAGCCGGTGAGTCGGTTGGCTATGGTACGGGATGTGGTCGGGGACTTTATCCGGCAGCGCGCGGGTGATCGAATCGGGTTGGTTATCTTTGGCAGTGAGGCGCATTTATTGGCACCTTTATCGCGGGACAGAAAGGCTTTGGCGGCTTTGTTCGCCGATGTGGGAATCGGGGCGGCCGGCGGGCAGACGGCTATCGGGGATGCTTTGGCACAGGCGGTGCGCGGAACCGTGGCGGTACCGGCGGACAAAAAGGTTGTTATCTTATTATCGGACGGCTATAACAATGCCGGTGTGGTGTCGGTAGCGCAGGCAATTGATTTGGCACGCAAACAACAGATTAAGGTCTACACAGTCGGTATCGGATCGGATCGGCAGGTTGTTACGGACTTCTTTGGCGTGGCGGCTATGCCGGGGGTTGATTTGGATGAGGCTTTATTGCAACAGATTGCAACGGAGACGGGGGGGCGGTATTTTCGGGCTAAGTCGGCGGCCGATTTGCGGGAAATTTACACGGAAGTGGATCGGTTGGAGGCTTTGCCGGATGAGGCGGATCCGGTTCGGCCGCGGCGGGAGATGTTTTGGCTGCCTTTACTTGTCGGTATGGGATTGTGGGCGATAGCCGTCGGACGGCGGGGAGGTCGGGCATGATTTTCCTACGGCCTTGGTTTTTGGTTTTATTGGCGGTACCGGTTGTGTGGCACTTTTGGCGGCGGCGGCGTGTGGGGGATAATCCGTGGGCCAAGGAAATCGATGCGGCGTTGTTGCCTTATTTATGGATTCCGGGAAAAGGCGGCGGAAGCGGGGCGCGATACGGTCTATGGATGGGGTTGTTATGGGCTTTGTTTTGTGTGGCCTTAGCGGGGCCGGCTTGGGAAAAAGAGGCGGTATCGGCGCAACGGGAGCAGCCGGGAACGGTGATTGTGATGGATTTAAGTCCGGCCATGACAGGGAAGTATTTGCAACAGGCGCGAATCAAGGCGGCGGATGTGTTGGATTTGGCGGCCGGAGAACAGGTGGGATTGGCCGTTTATGACCGCTTCGGGTATGTGGCGGTGCCTGTCACCCCGGATACGGCTTTGGTGCGGGAGATGTTGCCGGCCCTTAATCCGACAATCTTACCGGAAGTGGCGGCTAATCCGGCGGTCGGTTTAGTGCAAGCGGGGCAAATGCTACGCGATGCGGGGTTAACGGATGGGCGGATTATGTTAATCACGGCCGGGGCTTTTAATCCGGCGGAGGTGGCGGCGGTGGCGGCGGTGGCCAAGACGTTGCCCTATCGTATCGGTGTGTTAGGGATTGGTAGTGAACGTAATGGTCAGCCGGTTGCTTTACCGAATGGCGGTTTTTTCAGTAATGCGGCGGGAGAGGTCATGCCGATTCGCTTGACGGCCGGGGAAATGAACGCTATCGGTGTGTATGAGGCGGCCGGTGCGGACAATCGTGATGTGCGGCGGTTGTGGGCGGCGACAAGCGGGGCTATCGGCGGTGGAACGGATGCAAATGATACGGTTGCGGTTTGGCGGGATATGGGCGTTTGGTTGATGATGATAGCCGTGATATTGGCGGCGGTTTTATTTCGGCGTGGGGTCTTTTTCGTGTTATTGATCGGCGGGTTGGCTGCGCCGGCTTCGGCCGGGTGGTGGTTACGACCGGATCAGGAAGCGTACCGTGCTTTGGCGGCCGGAGAGGCGGCCTATCGTGCCGGTGATTACCAAGTCGCGGCAGAGCACTTTGGTGCGGCGGGTGGTGTGCAGGGATTGTATAATCAGGGAAACGCATTGGCTTTCGCCCAAGATATCGAGGCGGCCATTGCGGCGTATGAAGCCGTTTTGGCAATGCAACCCGATCATGCAGATGCCGCGTATAATAAAGCTTATTTAGAACAGCAACAAGAACAAGCCGCTTCGGAAAATAGGGCATCGGATCAGTCCGATCAATCGGAGGCATCGCAGGGTGGAACTACATCAGGTGATGAGGCAGCAGAAAATGGCGGACAGGCAGATGCCGACCCCTCGGCCACAGAGGGCGCTTCGGATATGGCGGAGACTTTGGCGGGCAATCAAGCGGAATCGGGTACGGAGAGTGATGTTTCCGACAGACAGGCCGCGGGTAATGGTGAAGTGGCTTTGTCGGAGCCGGCAGACATGGCAGACGGGGATGCCGAAGTACCGGCACAGATACAGATGGCTATGACGGAAGAAACGGCGGATGATGCGACCGGTGCGGGGGGGCAGCAGGTGGCGGAAGAAGTGTTTGATCAAGCGTCAGAAGAAATTTTAAATCGGCTTCCGGTTGATCCGGGGCGTGTGTTACGGTATCGTATTTATCAACAATATCAGCGACAAGGGGGTCAGTAATGAAAGCAGGGATTATGTTGGTTTTGATGTTGACGGCGGTTTCGGCGGAAGCAGCCGTAACGGCTTTTTTTGAACCGTCAGAATCGAGAGCCGGCGAAAGTGTTCAGCTTATTTTTCAATCGGACAAGGCATTTACGACGGCGCCGGATTTAACCGGTTTAAAAAAAGATTTCGTGGTGTCCGGTCAACAACAACGGCAATCTTCGTCTTGGGTTAATGGTGTCGGCAGTGCGCGATATGAATTGATTTACAATGTCTTTCCGCGCCGGGAAGGCGTGTTGTCGGCGGGACCTTTTACCGTGAATGGGGAAACGGTTGATTCGGTTTCTTTGACGGTACAAAGCGGTGGAACGGATCAGGCAACAACGGCCCCGGTTCAGGTGTCGGCCTCTATCACACCGGCGGAAGTTTATCCGGGGGAGACGGCTTTTTACACGATTCGCGTGACGGAAAGCGGCGGGTTAATTGACGGGCGAATTACGCCGCCGGTGGTGGCCGATGCGCGTGTCAGTGTGTTGGATATGGATAAAGCTTGGCAAACGACGGAAAACGGTCGTAGTGTACGTATTTTTGAGCGAACGTTCGGAATTGTGCCGGAAAAAGCCGGCAAGTTGGCTATCGGGGAAGCCGAATTTTATGGTATTGTTCCGGTGGCACCGGCGTATCAGAGACGGGATGCTTTTGATTTTTTTGATCAGGGAATTTTATTTAACGGGCTTGCCAGTCGGCAAAAGGAGGTTTTGTTGACGACGCGGCCGATGACATTGCAAGTTCGGAAAAAACCGGCCGATTGGACAGGATGGTGGTTGCCGAGCAGTGCGGTTGATTTACATGTGACGGATAAAATTCCCGATGAAATACGGGTTGGGGATCCGATTGAACGGACGATGACGTTAACGGCTTTGGGCGTAACGGCCGAACAATTGCCGGTTGTGGGACAGAATGCCGGGGCGGGGATTCAGGTTTATCCGAGTCCCGAAAAGCGGGAGACGATTCGGACCCCGACCGGTGATATTCAAGGAAAAGAGGTCGTTTCGGTTGTTTTGGTTCCGACGCGTGCCGGGGAGATTGTGATTCCGGAAGTGCGGGTGCCTTGGTTTAATGTGCAAACACATCAACGGGAGTGGGCCGTAATTCCGGCTAAAACGCTATCGGTTGCGGCGGGAAACGTTGTGGCGGCAGCCCCGGTTGTGCAATCGGAACCGCCGGCCGATGTGGCACGTGTGGCGGATTTGCCACGGCAACCACGGTTGGTTGATTGGAAAGAGCAGCGACCCGGATTGTATTGGACAATGGCTTTATTGGGTGTCGGCTTAATCGGCGGTTTTTTGATTGCTTTGGTTTTGGTCAGCGGTCAAAAGCGGGTATCAAAACCGACACAGGTGCCGCAGCGACCGGTGCGGGATAAGAAGCGGGCGCATGCGTCTAAAAAGAAGCCGGTGCCGGATTTATATCCTTTTTAACGGAAGGATGAAAAAAGTGCTTGACTTTTTATTCAAAAGAGTGTAAATTCAAGCAACATTCGCATTTTAGGAAAGGATAACACATGTCAAAAAAGTGCCTCATTACAGGAAAAGGCGTGCAAACGGGGAATAATGTCAGTCACTCTAACCGCAAGACACGTCGTCGGTTCTTACCGAATTTGCAAGAAGTGGCTATTTACAGTGAAATTTTAGAAGCGCCGGTAACGTTACGTATTTCGAATCACGGGTTACGGACGATTGAGAAAAACGGTGGATTGGATTTGTATTTGTTAAATACGCCGGTTTCCAAATTAACGGAAGAATCCAAAAAATTGCGCGCTCGGATTGAAGGCGCAAAAGCCAAAAAAGGTTTATAAAGTTAAAAATTACCGTCTAAACCCGCCCAATCGGGCGGGTTTTTTTATTGTTCGATTCGGTTCGGGATACTTTTAAGGGTAATGCGGGCCGAATTTTATGTTATTTTTCAAAAGGGTGGATGTTTGTGGAAAACGAAAAAAGGTTTTCCCCTTTTTTTAATAGGGGCGTTCAAAATAATGATGATTTATAAGGGAGTTAGAAAATGAAGTGTAACAATTTAATGTACCTTAAAATGTTACAGATTTTATAACATAATCGGATGTGAAGCGCAAGTCCTTTTTTATTAAGAATTAATCGGTTATCGATTTGT
>CALXZG010000023.1 GCA_944393195.1 uncultured Alphaproteobacteria bacterium | reverse complement strand
GCCCTCATAACTAAAGCTACAACAACTGCCCGCGCATCCGTTTCCTATCCCTTATTTACTAACTATCTACTAAGAACAATTAAGAACCTTGCGGCTCTTTTTTCTCATCCCCGCTTTCCGCGGCGACGAAGAATACTATACACTATTTAAAAACAAATTGCAACACCTTTTTTCATATTTTTGACTCTTTTTACCATCTTTTTGATAACATATCGATTTATTTGATGTTTTTAAGCGTTTAAGGCCGTTTAAATACTCATTACCGCCGCCCAAATAGGCTTTTTCGATGTTTTCTGTTGTTGACTATTTGTTTTTCAAACGGGCCACCTTATCCGTCAACTCTTGACGCAGAGCCGGCGTCATATCCGCTTTTAAATCCAACGCTTTCCGATATTGAAAAATCGCCTCCCGATACCGCCCCAAAGCCGCATATATATCACCCAACCGC
This sequence comes from uncultured Alphaproteobacteria bacterium, assembly GCA_944393195.1. GTDB lineage: Bacteria > Pseudomonadota > Alphaproteobacteria > CAAHEQ01 > UBA3637 > CALXZG01. Next base: position 5,426 of record CALXZG010000023.1, on the reverse strand, counting down.
CCGTTAGCCACCGAACTGTATGGAATTAAATCCGTCGACCGCTCTGCCAAATCCAACGCCTTTTGATACTCTTTCTGCCGGTAATACCCTAACGCCAAACTATCCATGATATGCGGATCATCGGGCGCTAATTCATGCGCTTTTTTAACCAACGCAAAAGCCCGCGATTCGTTTTTGCCGTGTTCCAACCATGTATATCCCAAATAATTTAATATCATCGGATTGTCCGGCGTTACCTGCAAAGCCGCCAATAATCGCTGTTCCGCCAAAGCGTCCTCTCCCAATTCATCATACACAACCCCCAAAGCAAACAAAGCTGCCCCCAATTCCTTTACCTGATCCAACCGTTTCATAATCGGTATCGCCAACTCATACGTTCCGGCCGCCAAAGTCAATTCTCCCGTTTGGGCGTACGACTCGGCCAACAAAGCCAAAACCAGCGGGTTTTCCCGATTACGCGCCGCCACCTGTTCCATGATCGGCAAAGCCGCCTTAAAATCTTTCAGCTGAATTAAATTCATCGCTTTTTTAAATAAAATAATATCCGACGGGACGGCAATACGATCATACACCCGATTCGCCTGACGCAAAGCCCCCATCGATTCAAACACTTCGGCACCCCAAATTTTGGGAATCGTCGCCTCCGGCATCAGATACAAGGCCAACTCATTCAAAACCAAACCGGTTTCCTCAATATGCAACGGTCCCAAGGCTGCCGATAAATCATATAAAGCCATGGCCGCCCCGACGGCAGGCGTAACCGTTTCCGGCGCTTTTAACGAACGAATCGCATCACCGGCCGCGGCCTGCTCGGCAACAACGGCCTCAAACTGAATCCGTGGCGTAAAATCATCCGTCCACAGCCCCTGCTTCCGATAAAAATCCCGCACAAAAACCAAAGCTGTCAACGATGGATACGCCTTTTTCGTCATCTGACGAAAAGCCGCATCCGCCCCTGCCGTATCCCGTTGAGCCAAAGCCATCAATCCGGTGTAATACCAATAAAAAGGCCGTGTTTTTTCATCTTCATATAAGACATGAAGCGTCTTTTCGGCCCGCGCTGTTTTTCCCATACCATATTGCGCCCAAGCCCGCATAGCCGGCAACACAACCGTATCCAACCCATACGCCGGCTTCTCGGCCAAGATGTCGTCCGCTGCCGCATATTCACCCCGTTTGATGGCCAAAGCCGCCGCCACATAATCCGCCAGCAACTCCGGTTGTCGCAAATCGACCATTTCCGACACCAATGGTGCCATCTCATCAAACTGTCCCTGTACCGCTTTTAACAGGTAAACGGTGGTTTTCATCTTCTGATTGTCCGGATCTTGCGCCAAAGCTTGCTCATAATACCGGGCGGTTAAAGTATAATCCTGATTTTGCCGTGCCAACGTTCCCGCCAAATAAGCCCCATAAGCCAATCCGCTGCCACCTACCCCCATCGACCGGGATACGGTCGACACCGTTTGCTCCGAATCCGCCGTCCGTACCGTTTCGGCGTGATGACACCACATCCCCGCGAAACCGCAGGCAAGCAACAACAAACAACATCCGCTTAACACAAGACCGCGCACGATAACCACCTTCCGCTCCTTTTTGTCTTTCCTTTTCTGAACTGATATGGTATCATATAGAAACGGGATTGAAAAGAAAAAATGAACGAACGTCAAATTTTATCTTGGTTTTTACAGGCCGGTATCACCGAAACCATCGGTGAAACACCGGTGAATCGGTATTCCCGACACACACCGCCCCCGACCATGGTTGATCTTTCGCCGACACGGCCGACTCCCGCTTTGCCGACACAACGCTCGATACCAACGGATGATATCCTGTTGACCCGCGCCCGCCAAGCGGCCGACGCTGCCACATCATTGACGGAGCTCTATGCTGCCCGCCACGATTTTAACGGCTGCCCATTACGGAAAACAGCTGCCCATACCGTGAACGGTCGCGGAGCCGCACACCCAACAGTTTTGTGCTTGATTGAATCCCCCGATACGCCGGATGACCGCAGCGGCACCCTGATGTCCGGTCCGGCGGGCGACTTACTGACCAAAATGCTCGCCGCCATCGGCCTCAACCTGCAAACAAATACCTACTTGAGCGCTCTTATCCCGTGGCGCGCCCCCGGTAATCGCCAACCGACCGAAACCGAAGCCGTCCTCTGTCGCCCGTTCTGGGAAAAAGAAATCACGCTTCTGGCGCCTCGTTTTATTCTCCTGTTCGGTACCGGTCCGGCCAAAGCCCTCCTGCAAATCGATAGCCTTCCCCGCGCACGGACAACCACACACACCTATCGCGATATTCCGACATTTGTGACAATTCATCCGGCCACGTTGCTGAAATTGCCGGCACAAAAAAAACAGGCCTGGGAAGACCTGCAAAAATTTAAAAAAGTGCTGGATACACTCTCAGAATGATACGCCGTTAGATACGCTCTCTGGAAGATCGCCGATCAACCGATTGTTTGGGGGAGGTTGCCACGCGACGCGGCACAATCCGATGGCGTTCATACAACGATCGCCCCAAGGCAAAAAAGATACTGATTGTCTGAAACCCCGACCACACCCGAATCGGATGTTGCCCTAAAAACCGTAGAATATACAACACCGGCCGAATACCGATCTTGGCATTCTCCGGCATTTCGCCGCCCTCACAAAAACGACTATAATCGACGGATTCGTCATACGATAACTTCATATCCTATCTTTCCCGTTGATTTTCTTTTTCATACAACTGCCGCCCGATAGCTATATACCGCGCTGCCATAGCCACCCGATTCTGCACGGCCGGACCATGCTCCGCACTTACGTCAATTTCACCGACATAGCCACGCAATAATAAACCGAACTCCGCATCACGCCCCATACACCCATGCGCATACTGTTGCAAATCTCTGAAAGCAAATAACAGGTATACCGGCTCATACCCCGCCGCGATATATTCCCTCTTGCGCCGCAATACATCGCTTTTGACATCGGATAAAACCCCTAGCCACCCCTTCTTTCCGGCAAGGACGTCCGCCTCCCGTTGCAACACCAATCCGCATACCAAAGCCGCTTCCCGCTGCATTAAAGCGCGATTTTTTTGCACCGCAATCCATGTTGCCGGTCGGGATGCCGAATCCCCATAAACAACCATACCGCCAACTACGCCAAGCATTCCGACAATCATCAAAGCCAATACAATTTTCTGTTGCCGTCGACCGCGCCGAATAATCTCACGTCGCCGCGCCACAGTTAAAGCACGCTCCTCCGTCATAGCCCGTTCCGTCACCTGTTTCGTCAATATCGCCTCTCTATCATATAAAGCCCACCGCACTGACCCGCACGGCTTTCAATTCCTAGTAATTTATCACATTAAAGGATTTTTGTCAACTTATTTATACACAACCGTTTCATCATGAATATATTCAATCTGAATACCGGCATTTCGCAACATTTCTTCCGCCTCACCGCCGACATGATACCGATATTCGGCCACGATTCGCTGAATACCGCAAGCAATCAATAACATCGCACACGTCCGACATGGTGCTAACTTACAATACAACGTCGCACCGGCCAAAGCTACCCCGCGCCGCGCGGCCTGACAAATAGCATTCTGTTCGGCATGAATCGTCCGCATGCAATGCGTGCTCTGCGTCCCATCTTCATGCGTCACCGTTTTCAATAAATGCCCGACCTCATCACAATGCGGCATCCCCGGCGGTGACCCGACATAGCCCGAACACAAAATCTGATGTTCTTTCACAAAAACACATGCCGTCCGCCCGCGATCACATGTTGCCCGTCGCGCCAAAGCATGCATCACATCCAAAAAATAATCGTCCCAGCTGGGCCTTTCATATCCTGTTTGATTCGCCGACATTGCGCTCTCCTTTCAATACGGTTTTTATCATACCGCATTTCCCCGTTTTTGCAACCCCCTTCCTCAATCAAAAAACAGCGCCACACTTCGACACCATCACCTCATCATAAAGATGAAATCTCCTGTTATACCTCTGCTCCCATCAGTAGCCTGTCATCCCCTATAATTTTACGTCATCCCTTATTATTAGTCCGTCACCCCCGACCCCATAAGTAATCCGTCACCCCCGACCCCATAAGTAATCCGTCATCCCCGACCTGATCGGGGGTCTTTTGACGATTCGACTCCTTTAAAAAGATTCCCGCCTACGCGGGAATGACGAAAGGTAAAAATGCGAGGATCTTTGGACAATCCTACCCTTATAAAAAACAGGGTGAAGAATTATCTTCACCCCGTTTCGCTTGTCCTATCACACAAAAACCGGGAACTCAGCGACAAAGGGCGTAGCCGGCGTGGTTGCACCAGGGGGCAGACCCGACCGCGCCTGAACTGCTACTGTATACACGATACGAACTACACCCACTTATCTTCGTGCTTGTCCAATACCACTTGTTTGTCGTGTGTGCCCACCCCGGACAACTACCAGAATAAAAATAGCTTGCTTTACCCGCTGCCAATTCTTCCGATGTACATCCGTCTGTCACCGGTGCTAAACGCTTCCCAAGGGCTTGACAGAAATTAACTGCTGCATGATACGGCATAGAACCCGTTGACGCTGTGTATTCTGTTCCGTTAATTGTTACACTCGTACTGCTGATATCCGTACATGTCCCAACCGTCACTTCACAACCATAACTATTTTTACAATATTGATTTTCTCCTGTACAATCATCATTCGTCAAACATTCTCCTTCCCCTAATGTAGAGACACAGGTAAATGTATATGGCCAAGAACTTGTATCGCCTTGACACATTTCGTCTTCCCCACAACATTGATCGCCACATACAACACCATTTGGACAATAAATACAATATCCTTGTCCGTAGGTACTTCCCATCTTTGCTCCTGTGCATTTTTCACACGTATCCTCTACAAAAGAAGATGAACTCGCAACAGGGTTTCCTTCCGTCGGACAAGCTACACAAGAACCTACATTTTCATTGTAAAATTCCCCATCACCACATTCCGGATGTGAATCCGTCACACATGTTTCTAAACTTGATGACCAATATTCGCCCTCGGCGCACGCCTGTACTTCCGATTCATCCCCGTCATCTTCTCCCGCTTCCCCCGGAATCAGAGAGCTATCCAATGTATTGTGGAAAGCAAACAACATTTCATTCTCCCCCTCGGCGCATGTTGTATCATCATCAACCACAACACCTCCGACCGCCATTTCTACCGGCATATTCCAATCCTGTTTCAGAATTTCATCACACACCCGTTGCGGCACATTTGATACCGTCAAAGCAAAAAATTTCTTATCCCCCACATAGTCGTTTATGGTCACAACATCATACAATCCTTTAATCCGGCCGTTGTCCCCATATTCCGATAAATTAATATCATGACCCAAGATGCGTTGTTGACTTGCCGTCACGGCCCGTTTCCG
>CALXZG010000022.1 GCA_944393195.1 uncultured Alphaproteobacteria bacterium | reverse complement strand
AGTGGTCGTTCAACCGTATGGCAGAGTGGTGGTTGGGATTCTTCCGGAAACTCCGTCTATTTTATATGTGAAAAATAACAGGAGGATGTAAAAATATGAAAACGGATGGTTTGACCATCCGTTTTTTTTATCAGAAAATCCTTGATTTTCGCATATAAATACGATAAAATGGCGCCATTCACCAGAAAAAAGGAAAAAATATGACTCAATACAAAGAAACCAAAGGGTTAGATGACAAGTTCAATTCTGCCGCCATTGAAGAGCGCGGTATGCGTTTTTGGGAAGAAAGCGGTATTTATCATTATGATGAAACGGCTTCGCGGGATAATACGTTTGTGGTAGACACGCCGCCGCCGACCGTTTCGGGATCTTTGCATATCGGGCATATTTTTTCGTATACGCAAACAGATGTAATGGTGCGTTATAATCGGATGAAGGGAAAATCTATTTTCTATCCGATCGGATGGGATGATAACGGGTTGCCGACGGAGCGGCGGGTTCAGAATTACTATAACATTGCATGCAATCCCGCCCTGCCCTATGATCCGGATTTTAAGCCGGTTCATGATCCGAAAGCGGACGGTCGTCGGGAAGTTTCTCGTCAGAACTTTATTGAAGCGTGTGAGGCTTTGACGGGGGTGGACGAACAGGTTTTTGAGGATATTTTCCACAAAATCGGTCATTCGTACGATTGGCGGTTAAAGTATACGACAATCGGGTCGAAAGCAATTGCCGAATCGCAAAAGTCTTTTTTGGATTTAGTGAAAAAAGGAATGGCTAAATCGGTGGAAGCACCGACGATGTGGGATGTGACTTTCCAATCGGCGATTGCTCAGGCGGAAATTGAGGATCGGGAAACGGCCGGTTTCTTCCATGACATTCGTTTTCGGGTAGAAGGATCGGACACGACGTTTACAATTGCAACGACGCGACCTGAATTTTTACCGGCGTGTATTGCCGTTGTGGCGCATCCGGATGATGAACGGTATAAGCCTTTCTTTGGGAAAAAAGCGATTGTTCCGTTGTTTGATATTCCGGTACCTATTGTGGCTTCCGAACATGCCGAACCGGACAAAGGAACGGGAATTATGATGGTATGTACTTTCGGTGACGCGGCGGACGTTGCGTGGTGGAAGCAATCCGGATTGCCGATTAAGCAAATTATCGGGTTGGACGGGCGTATCATCGATCAGGTGTATGGTCAGGGTAATTTTGTTTCCTTAAATCCGGAAAAAGCAAAAGCGTATTATGATCAAATCATCGGGTTAAAGGTAAAAGAAGCACGGGCTAAAATTGTGGAATTTATTCGCGAATCCGGGGACTTGTTAGCCGAACCTAAACCGTTAATGCATCCGGTGAAGTTTTATGAAAAAGGAAATATTCCGTTAGAATTTGTATCGTCGCGTCAATGGTTTATCAATATTTTGGATTACAAAAACGAATTATTGGCTTTGGGGCGGAAAATTAAATGGACGCCGGCACATATGCAATCCCGATATGAAGCCTGGGTTGATGGGTTGAATCAGGATTGGTGTATTTCGCGGCAACGCTTTTTCGGGGTCCCCTTCCCTGTTTGGTATCGGGTTAAGGAAAATGGCGAGATTAATTATGACGCGCCGATTTTCGCAACACCGGAGCAATTACCGGTGGATCCGATGACGGATGTACCGGCGGGCTTTACGGCCGAACAGCGGGGTGTTCCGGGCGGCTTTGTCGGGGATAAAGATGTGATGGATACCTGGGCGACCAGTTCTTTAACGCCGCAGATTGCAATGGCGCATGCGCCGGCGGGGCATCATATTACAATGCCGTTTGATATTCGGCCGCAAGCGCATGATATTATCCGGACATGGGCTTTTTACACGATTATGAAATCGTTTGCGCATGAAGGAAAAGAGCCGTGGCATGAAGCTTTAATCAGCGGATTTATTTTGGATCCGGATCGGAAAAAGATGAGTAAATCCAAAGGGAATGTCGTGACACCGATTGATTTGTTGATCAAACATTCGGCCGACGCCGTTCGGTATTGGGCGGCTCGGGCAAAGTTGGGGATTGATACGGCTTTTGAAGAGCAAATCATGGAACAAGGACGCAAGTTGACAATGAAGATTTTCAATGCCAGCAAGTTCGTGTTCATGATAATGGATAAAGCCGGTGTTTCTTTTACCGGTGATTATACAAATGCTATTACGGAGCCGGTTGATAAAGCCTGGGTAGCCCGGTTGTCAAATGTGATTGAAACGGCCAATAAGTCCTTTGAAAGCAATGATTATGCGTTTGCTTTGGAAATGACGGAAAAATGTTTCTGGGATTTTTGTGACAACTATTTAGAGCTTGTCAAAGGGCGGGCGTACAGCACTCATCCGGAATCGGCAGTTGCGACATTGATGTTGACAATTGATGTTTTAATGCGGTTGTTTGCGCCGTTTATGGCTTTTACAACCGAGGAAATTTGGCAATCTCGGCCGTGGGCTTGTGACGGGAAGTCCGTTCATGTTGCCCCCTTCCCGCAGGTGAATGAATTGGCCGGTATTACCGGAGATGCGATGGTTTATGAAAAAGCCGTGGCGGTGTTAAATTTAATTCGGAAAGAAAAAGCCGAGCAAAAGCGCTCTTTAAAGACGCCGGTTATCACTTTGACGATTGCGGGGGCGGATAAAGCGGTGGCTTTGGCCAAGATGGCAGAAGAGGATTTGATTAATGCCGGTAATGTGAAGGTGACACCGGTATGGGTTAATGGTTCGGATCTGGCTTTGGTCGAATGTGTATTCGGCGAGGACGAAAAGAAAGTTAAGTAATACTTTCAAAGTATTAAAAAGAGGCTTGAAAACAAGCCTCTTTTTTGTTTGTGTAATACATGTAATTTTCCGAGCTTAATTGACAATAATTACCATTCATATACCGTGGCGTTTCCGTATCATCACATTTGTCACATTCATCCGCAGTTGCAGTAATATAGTTAGAAGTAGATGAACAGGGAACACAGTTACCTTGACTTGCAATAAAGCCATTCCTGTCATTTCCCGTACAGATCGGTTTTGTTCCAATATCTTCTGATGTGGTAGAACACCAATACATATTAGCAGAAGCACTGCCGCCCGTCCAATCGACTCCTTGATTACATTGAGTACATAATGCTTCAATCCGATCTTCCGTATCTGATTTCCAATCTCCTGAACACGGTGAACAACCCGAATAATTGCCTCCTTGATAACGAGTCGCAACCCACTTATATTCTGTATTATCGCATACGGCTCTTTTTTTTACTTCGTTAATAATGTCATTCGCATTCATCTTGTCCATCGCATACCGATACCCGGCCACGCCACCGATCGATAACACACCGGCTACGGCCAGAACGCCCAACATTTCAACCATACTCCGACCCCGTTCGTTGTGTGCGTTGGAAGATTCTCGGGTCAAGCCCAAGGATACTGCGTAAATCAAAAGTTGCCGGTGGCAAGTTTTGATGCGCAAAGCAATGAAACACCGCGCGCCAAGGCAGCGGAAGTCGCCACCGACAAGCGGATGTTGGAATTGAAAGAGTGTAAGATGGTCATGAGATCCCCGATCAGGTCGGGGATGACGGATTACTTATGGGATGGTTAAAAGATTCCTGCCTACGCGGGAATGACGTAAAAAAAGCCCAAGGATTACACGTTTTTAATGTTAAAAGATCCCCGCTTTCGCAGGGATGACGTAAAATTATAGAGGATGACAGTTTTATAGGGAAGCGAAATAAAAAAAACAGGGGGCCGATAAAGCCCCCTGCCCTTTATTGAGGTGTTTATTTCATCGGTGTGATGACCTCTAACCCGCCCATGTATGGCCGTAACACCTCCGGTACCACGATACTGCCGTCCGCCTGTTGATAGTTTTCCATAACGGCGATCAAGGCGCGGCCGACGGCGACGCCAGATCCGTTTAAGGTATGGACGAACTGTGTGCCTTTTTCTCCGTCACGGCGGAAACGAGCAGCCATGCGGCGCGCTTGGAAAGAGCCACAGTTAGAACAGCTTGAAATCTCACGATATTTATTTTGGCCGGGTAACCAGACTTCCAAGTCATAGGTTTTGTGGGATGTAAAGCTCATATCCCCGGAAGAGAGGCAAACAACTTGATACGGTAATCCGAGTTTTTGCAGAACTTCTTCGGCACAACGGGTCATGCGTTCCAATTCCCCGAAAGATTCTTCGGGCGTTGTAATACTGACCAACTCATCTTTATAGAATTGGTGTTGCCGGAACATACCGCGTGTGTCCCGACCGGCAGAGCCGGCTTCGGACCGGAAGCACGGTGTTAAGGCCGTAACCCGAATCGGCAGGTCTTTTTCAGATAAGATTTTGCCGGCGACGTAGTTGGTTAAAGAAACCTCGGCCGTCGGAATTAACCAGAATCCGTTCGTTGTTTGGAATAAATCCTCACGGAATTTCGGAAGTTGTGCGGTACCGAATGCGGCATCATCTTTCACCATTAAAGGGACTTCCATTTCCGTGTAGCCGTGTTCCGTGACGTGCAGATCCAGCATGAATTGTCCTAATGCGCGTTCCAAACGGGCCAGGTTACCTTTCAGGTAGGTAAAGCGCGCGCCGGAAACTTTACCGGCCTGTTCAATATCCATCATACCGAGTTTTAAACCTAAATCATCGTGATCCAATGGTTTAAAGTCAAATGTCGGTTTTTCACCGACTTGGCGAATGACAACGTTACTTGTTTCATCAAGGCCGGTCGGACAGGAAGCGTCAGGCGTATTGGGTAAGGAGGCAAGCAAATTAAATATTTCTTCACCTTTTTGGCACAATAAATCCTCTGTTTCCGTCATTTTTTCTTTAATGGAGGCGACTTGTTCCATAACTTTTTTAGCGTCGCCACCGATTTTTTTGATGCGGCCGATTTGGGTAGAGAGGGCGTTGCGTTGCGCCTGCATTTCCTGTTGTGAAGTTAACAGTGCGCGATAGACCCGATCCATTTCCAATATTTGAGCGGACAAAGGTTGTAAGCCCCGACGTTTAAGTCCTAAATCGAAAGCTTCGGGATTATCCCGAATCCATTTTATATCGTACATTGTTTCTCCTTTACATAAATAATTTCACGATACTTAAAAAGAATGGGTATAATGTACCGACAAACCAGCCGATGACATTAATGCCCAATGCAGGCAAAATAAATAATACACCCAATAAAACAAAAAATCCATACTTTTCTGTCGCCTGATATTGAATTGCGTATTTCGGGGGCAGTAATGACAGCAAAATGCGCCCCCCGTCCAGCGGAAGAATGGGCAATAAGTTAAAGATACCGATAATCAAAGATAAGGAAACGCCGTGATAGATGTTGGCTACAAACCATGGGAAAAGGTTGCTTTCTTCCGGTATTAGGGCGATTCCGAAGCGGCCGACAATCACAAACAAGATGGCCAGTATCAGGTTGGAGGCCGGGCCGGCGGCGGCAACCCAGCCCATATCCCGCTTAGGATGATTAAGGTTGGCGACAGACACGGGAACCGGTTTTGCCCACCCAAAGAGAAAAGGAGAACCGGTTGCCAGCAAAAATCCGGGAATCAGAAGGCTACCGTAGAGGTCGACGTGTGGGATGGGGTTTAGGGTCAGACGGCCGGCGTATAAGGCGGTTTTATCGCCTAATTTTAAAGCAGCCATACCGTGAGCAACTTCATGAACAATCATGCATAATAACAATGGGATAATCCATGTTGTTAAAGAATAAATTACATTTCCGAGCATATGAGTTTCCGTGTTAATTTGAGTCTTTTTTGTGTTGAAGCGGATAGAGGGGGTAAAGCCTCTGTCAAAGAAGTTATTTCCTGAATGGTTCCTTGGCCATACAGAACAATATCACAGCCGGCGGCCAAGGATTGGCGGGCTATATCAACGGGGGAGCCAAAGGTATTGAGGGCGCCCATTGTAATGTCGTCAGTAATCAAGGGGCCTTTGAAGCCTATGTTTCGGCGAATACACCGAATAACGCTTGGAGAAAGAGTTGCGGGAAAATCCGCATCCAGAGCGGTGTATCGAACATGGGCAATCATACCCCAAACAGGAATTTTGATTTGTTTAAATGGGTAAAAATCCGTTCGACGCAGGGTGGATAAATCAGCGGATACGGTCGGCAGGAGCGCATGCGGGTTGACGGTTGCTCTGCCGTAGCCGGGAATGTGCTTCATAATCGGTGTCAGGCCATTATGCAGGCAGTATTCTATGGCCGTTTGAGCCAGATTGGCGACTATTTCCGGGTCATCGGAAAAGCAACGTTTACGCATAACTTCGTATGTATCGGGGGTACGCACATCCAAAAGAGGCCAACAGTCGGTGTTAATGCCTATCTCCAACAACTCTTTCGCCAAAACAGCAGCGTGTTTTTTGATGGCGTTTTGAGCTTTGCGCGGGGATGTTTTATACCAATCGCCGTATGTTGCGGCGTATGGCAGGCCGGTCCAATACGGGGGCCACAGCCGTTGCACATGGCCACCTTCCTGATCAATCAGAACGGGAGCATCCGGCCGATTGACGCACGCGCAAAAATCGGATGTCAGGTGTCGCACCTGCTTCGGATCACGGATGTTCCGGTCAAACAGAATTAAGCCCAGCGGATTTTCCCGACAAAACAATTCTTTTTCTGCCGAAGTCAGTGTTGTGCCAGAGCACCCTAAAATAACGGGTTTAATCGGTTTCATCGGTTATGGCTTAACGGGAACGCATTCTTGTTTACGGGCTTTGAGTTTGCTGCACAGACCGGCGGCCATATCCCGAGAGGGGAAAGAGCCGACTTGCAAACGGTAGAAAGTCCCCTTCCCGGCTATTTGTGCCGGCACAATATCGTGTGACATATCGGAAAGAAGAGCTTTATTTTTTTTCAGAATGGTTGGCCATGCTTTTTCCACAGATTGTTTGTTGGAAGAAGATAACAGTTGAACACGCCAAGTGTCTTTAACAGCGGCAGTTGTTGTTTTGGGAGCTTTATTATCCGCCGGTTTCGGTGTTACCTTTGTCGGTAAGGGCAAAACTTCTTTTTTGGGTGTCGGCGGAACGATTTCAACCACTTGTTGCGGTGGAACTATCGGTTTTTCTGCGATTTTTTCGGCAGTCGGATTAATCGGTTGAGGTTCCTGGGCCGGAGTTGGTTCCGGTGTTAATATTTCAGGCAAAACGGGTTTTTCCGGTTCGGGGAACAGGCGTTCGATTTTGGTCGGAACTTCATTTGCGCGGATCCGGTTGTAAACCAATTTATCTTGATCCGGAATTTGCATGCCGCCGGGTTGTTCCGGTTTCACTTTGACCGGTGTCGGGGTGGCCGTAATGGTAATAATTTCGTTGGAATCGTCTTTATCTTCACCGAAAAAGAAGAAGCCGGACAAGACAACAATTAAAATGCCGATAAAGATACTGAGCGCGATCATATGCAATTTCATGGAGGAGATGCTTTTTTCTTCCAAATCCTGAATATCCAGCATGGGAATTTTATCCATATCTTCATGGGACAGGTATAAACCCGCATCATCGGACGTTTCATCGGTGTCGGATGTCGTGAAAATGGCGTTATCAGAAGTTAAATCATGTGTGAAAGTGGGTTCTTTCCGATGAGCGATATCTTCGGAAACTTCTTTGATTTTATCAAATTCGTCCATGGCATCTCCTTTATCGACTATTATTTATGATTAATATTTATGATTAAATTAGCATATTTTATGTGTCATTGGCAAGGGGTAATTTTTTATTTTTAGAGGCGGATTATACATTTTTTTCATTTTATTGATAAAAAAGACTTGACGGCGGGATAAAATTCGGATATTTTACTCCCATCAAATCTATCAGCTTAGGCGGATATGGCGGAACTGGTAGACGCAACAGACTTAAAATCTGTTGGGGCTTGTCCCCGTGCCGGTTCGATTCCGGCTTTCCGCACCAT
>CALXZG010000021.1 GCA_944393195.1 uncultured Alphaproteobacteria bacterium | reverse complement strand
ATTTGGAGTTCGGACGGGCCGGTTTGTGATACGGATACCGGAAAATGCGGTCCATGCTCCAGTAATGACGATTGCACCGACATTAACAAACCGATTTGTAACCTTGAAACCGGTTTTTGTGAAAAATGCACAAGTGATGCAGATTGTGCCGTTTTTCCGGACAAACCATATTGTGAGACGACGCGCGGACAATGTGTGGAGTGTTTAACAAACGACCACTGTGAAGACAGAACGGACGGACGTATCATTTGCCATAAAGAAAAAGGCACATGTGCGCCGTGCGAAGTGGATGCGGATTGTCCGACAGGTGAAATTTGTGATCAAACACAAGAGATACCGATGTGTATTCCGATGCCTTCCGTACAAATTGAGGATGTGAACGGTAACACACATGATTGTAACTCCATTAAAATTATTAATGTAAGCAACAAAGAAAGCGAATGTGACAAATGTGCAAACCGGGAAATTGTTCGAAACGGGAAAACCGCGTATTGTGTTGAAACATGCAGAAAAGGGGAGTTTTTAGCCTCTGCCGGAAGTGATAATGGAAAATGTGTTGCATGCTCATCAACTGAGGCCACATATGTATATGGCGGGGCAAGAGCGTTTTGTAACGTTTGTCCGGAGCGATATTCGTTTGAATCTTCCTGGGGGAACGGATTAAAATGTTATATCAAAGATTGCGGCACGGGATATGTCCCCGGTATGTGGGGATGTAGCAGCTGTTCCGGCAAAGGAGCCATCCAAATCACAACATGGTATAGTAGTAGTAGTCCGACATCTTGGGGAAAAAAGGCGTGTTTAGCATGTGACCCTAAACGTCGAGTAGAAGGGGGATATTGCGTGCTTGATGAATGTACCGACACAGAATTCAGGTACAATAACAATTGCACGGCATGTAACTCCACATCTTCTTTTAATATCAGTAATGCCACCAACCGAGAGGCGTGTTTGGGGTGCAAAGACGCGGATGGCAATCCGATGCGACGCATTCAAGATAAATATTGTATTTTGGCGTCACAATGTCCCTATGGAACACAAGAGGATGATCCGTCAACATCGGATGTTGACGAGTCCGAATTTTGTGCGCCCTGTCCGGAGAATACATTCCCGTATCAGAACAGATGTATTCCTTGTGATGACGATGCGGCCTATGATGTATTGGAAACCAATTGCGCCATGTGTAACGGAAAGCGGCAAATGGTTACCATTCCAACGGGAGAAGGAACCGGAAACGTCAGCCGGTGTATGCGTGTCAAAAAAGACGGAGAGTTTTATTCGAGCCTGGGAACCCAATCCTGTTTGATTGAAAAGGCTGCGGTTGCCTATACACGGCCGGGAATATGTGCCGCCTGCGGAGATGATCGGACGATTGCTGCCGGCGGAGATATCGGAGGCTATGGATATTATTGTATCCGAACATGTCCGGAAAAAGGAACAATGTTGACGATAGGCGGGTGCATTCCCTGTGATTACAATGCGCCGGTTTCGATTGCTTCCACACACGCGCATGTGGCCGAAAATTCGGGGATTGTCTTAACAACCGATCGGGATACATGTTCCGCGGTATGTCCCGGACAACGGTATCGGCGGGCGGATTATGATAACAGTTGTATGAAATGTCCGTCGGGAACGTTCAGTATCGGGGATGATGCCACGAATTGTTCGGGGAATTGCGATACGGATCAAATTACGACAGAGGGAGCCTGTATTGCCTGCGGCCGGACGTGGAGCAACGGATCTTGTGGCGGCGGATGTGCAGAGGGCGAATATTTAAACAACGGTGTTTGCACGCCGTGTCCGAGTGATTTATCCGGATTAAGCGGCACAATTAACGAACAATTGTGCACAACCTGCGGCGGAACATGGAATAATAAAGAGTATTTCTGTTGTCCGACAAGCAAGGAAAACATCACGACCAAAGCCGGATGTGAACAATGCGACGGCACATGGGACAGTGTGGCAAATACCTGTTCTTAATCGTTCGTCAGAATCGTATTTTGAACGGTGGTTGTTCGAAAAAGGAGGGGAAAAATCCCCTCCTTTTGATTCACGGGAAAGAGCCGAATCGAAAAACAAACGTTATCCGGTTATTGATTGATCCATGAAGTGGGGCAACAACTACACAAAAAAACACCCCGGCAAAAATACCGGGATGTTTGATGATTTACGGAAGCAAATTACAAAGCGGCTTTCGCTTTGGCAACCAAATCCGCAAATGTTTTGGCATCATTCAAAGCAATATCGGCCAAAATCTTACGATCCAGGACGATACCGGCTTTGGCAAGGCCATTCATGAAGCGGGAGTAAACCATACCGTTAGCGCGGACAGCCGCATTAATACGGACAATCCACAATTGACGGATTTCGGTTTTCTTCTTCCGACGATCACGATACGCATATTGCAAACCTTTTTCAACTTTTTGTTTTGCAACAGTGAAAACTTTGGAGTTCCGGCCGCGATACCCTTTGGCCATTTTCAAAATTTTATTATGTTTTGCACGAACGGTCGTGCCGCGTTTTACTCTTGCCATCGTCAACCTCCTTAATGCATAAATTTCTTAACGATGTTGGCAACGATTTCGCAGACAACATAACTGCCGCGAGCATTGCGTTTCATCTTTTTCGGTTTATTAATCAGAAGGTGGCGTTTGTAAGCGTGTCCGCCTTTAACTTTTCCCGTCGCGGTTTGTTTAAACCGTTTTTTGACGGCACTCTTTGTTTTCAATTTTGGCATTTTATTTTCCTTTTCAATTGGTTTTAAATATGGCCTGAAGGCAGCCAAGTGTGAGCCTTTTTAGCCGAACGGCGGTTAGTATAGCTTTTTAAGAGATAAATGTCAAGTACTTTTTCGGATATGAAAAAGGGGACAGAAGTCCCCCTCCCCCGTTAATCGGTCATTTCCCTTATCAGCCGCGTACCGTCGATGACGTATCGGCGGTTTCGCCCACGCTGCGAATATCAAAATAACGCAACAACGGAACGGCCACATAAATGGAAGAATAGGTTCCGAAAATTGTTCCCAAGACCATCGCGATTGAAAAGCCCTGTAATGTCGCACCACCCATCAACAATAAAATCAAGACAACAAACAGGGTTGTCAAACTTGTCAACAAGGTACGGGACAACGTTTCGTTCACGCTTCTGTTCAAAATATCGTCAACGCTTAATTTACGGAACTTACGAAGATTTTCCCGAACGCGGTCATAAGTAACAATTGAATCGTTACAATCGTACCCGGCCAAGGACAACAAACCGGCCACGACAATCATATCGAATTCGATATAGAAGACCGAGAAAAAGCCCAAAACGATAATCAAGTCATGCGCCAAAGACAGCATACAACCGATGGCAAACGGCCATTCAAAACGAAACCAGATGTAAATGGAAATCGCCAGCAAGGCCAAAACAGAAGCAAGCAAACTTTTTTCCTTTAATTCATCCCCGAGCGTCGGACCGACAACTTCAACCTGATTATAGGAATAACCGGCACCCAGTACTTCCTTAATTTGATTAACCAAGGTATTGGCGTTTTCGGTGGCTTCCGGCTTAGCCTGAATTAAAATCGTTTTACCTTCGGTACCGGAAGATTGAATGGATAAATCGCGTAAAAACGACAGTTTTTCACGAACTTCCTGCATATCAACCGGTGCTTCGGAGGTGGCTTCGACCAAGATACCGCCTTCAAAATCAATACCGTAATTCAAACCACGAGTTGTCAAAGAAATAATGGAAACAAGCAATAAAACGATTGACAAGGCATAACCGAATTTCCGTTGTCCCATAAAGTTGAATTTAAATTGACGTTTTGCAAATAATTTTTTCATTTTGCCATCCTTTACAAATTAATTTTTTTCGGCTTTTTAACCGCAACCCAAGCCATCAATAATAATTTGTTGACAAAGATTGCCGCAAACATTGTTGTCGCCAGACCAAGTCCCAACGTCACACCGAATCCCCGTACCGGACCGGACCCCAACCAGAACAGGAACAAAGCCGCGAACAGGGTTGTCAGCTGACCATCCAAGATAGCCGAGAAAGAACCGGAAAAGCCTCGTTTCATGACTTCAACAGGGACAGTAATACCGGCCGCCATTTCTTCTTTCATCCGTTCTAAAATCAAAATGTTGGCGTCAACAGCCATCGCAATTGTCAACGCGATACCGGCCAACCCGGGCAATGTCAGGGTCGCCCCCAACAGGCTGAGTAAAGCCAGCAGCAAAATCCCATTGGCCAGCAGAGTAATGTCGGCGAGGACACCGAAAAAGCCATAGATTAAAATCATCAGGGCAAAAACGGCGATTAAACCGACGACGCACGCCATCGTACCGGCCTTAATTGAATCTTCACCGAGGCCGGGACCGACAACGCGTTCTTCGGCAACAATCAACGGTGCCGGCAAAGCGCCAGACCGCAACAACAAGGCTAAATCATTAGCGGATTGAACGGTGAAATTACCGGTAATAATCCCCCTCCCGCCTGTAATCGGCGTGTTAATGGCCGGGGCACTGATTACCTTTCCGTCCAACACGATAGCCAAGCGACGGCCAACGTTTTCGCGTGTCGCATTTGCAAATTTTTTAGCCCCCATGGATTTAAAGCTGAACGATACGGCAGGAGCGCCGGATTCGTCATAGGTTTGGCGAGCGTCTTCCAAACTTTCACCGCCGACAACAACCGATCGTTTTAAGACGATATAGCCCGTTTCATCACCCGTCATCAGCATGGAATCCGGAGAAAGTTTCCCCATTTGAGCCGCCTGCGGTGTTGTTTCTTCATCCACCAGATGGAACGTCATTTTGGCGGTTTTCCCCATCAGAGCCTTAATTTCGGACGGATCCTGAACACCCGGCAATTGAATCACAATCCGATCGATCCCCTGTTGTTGAATTTGAGGTTCTTTTGTTCCCAGCTCATCAATCCGGCGACGAACAATATCAATGGATTGCGTAACAGCCTGACGCTTCATTTGTTCCAAGGCTTCCGGCGCATAGGCTATCATCAGGGTACTACCTTCGGTCACAATATCCAGAGGGACGTTATCCTGCTTACGAATAATGTCGCGAGCCGTCGCAACTTGGGCTGCGTTCAGGATTTTAACCTGCATTTTACCGTCGATGACGGTCAAGCCGGAAAAGCGGATTTTACCTTCCCGCAAGGCGGAACGTGTCAGGTCGGACAAAGAAGCCAGTTTTTCACGAACCAAATCATCGGTATCGACTTCCATCAAGAGGTAGGAACCACCCTGTAAATCCAAACCGAGTGTGACAGGTCGGAACCATTCCCGCATACCGTACGGCAAACGATCGTACATACTTTTCGGCAAAAAGTTCGGCAAAGCCAAAAAGAGACCTATCGCCATAACGGCGGAAATCAGCCCTATCTTTATTTTTGAATATCCAAACATATGATTCTCCTTTTATTTCGACTTCTTATTATTTTTTTGCACTGGTGTATCAAAAACAACCTGAGAAACATAGGGGCGCATCACACGAATACGAACACCGTCGGCAATTTCCACGGTTAATTCCTGGTTATCGTGAACATCAACAACCGTTCCGATAATACCGGCGATAATAACCTTTGTTCCTTTAATAATGGCGTTTAATTCGGCTTCGTGTTGTTTAATACGTTTTTGTTGCGGCCGAATCAACAGGAAGTAGACAATTAAAAGAATTAGAATAAATTGAGCCATCATACTCATCACATCGGACGGTGCGCCGGCCGTTGTTTCGGCAACCGTTTCGGCGGTTTGAGCAAAAGCTTGTGAAATAAACATTGTTTTTTTTCCTTTCGTTAATAATGTTACATACTATAGCTATTTCGTCTCAAAAAGCAACCTTTTTTACATTTCGGATACCATTTTTTTCTGTTGACACCCGCGAACGGGGCGGGTATAGTAGCCTTAAAAAAGGAGAACAAGATGAAATTACTGATAGAATATCTGAATCATTATGAGGCAAGTTGGGGAGAGCTCGGATACAAGCACGCGGATGATTCGGGATTTGATTTACGGGCGGCTATTTCGGAACCGATTATTTTAAAACCCGGAGAACATGCATTAATTCCGAACGGAATCAAGATTGAATTCGAAGGACCTTTTCCGTTTGGGGATGAGGTCGGGTATGAAATTCAGGTTCGCCCCCGCTCCGGATTAGCGGCCAAACATGGCATTTCGATTGTCAATACACCGGGAACGGTTGATTTCGGGTATCGGGGAGAATTAAAAACGACGTTGATTAATTTGGGGCGTGATAATTTTGTCATCATGCCCGGGGATCGGATTGCGCAAGCGGTTGTGTGTCCCGTATTGCGGCCGAAAATCGTAAAAACGGCCGGTGTTCATACCGACACAACGCGCGGTGACGGCGGATTCGGTTCAACGGGCAAGGCCTAAGAAATGGAAAAGAAAACAATCAAAATTGACTTTTTGGATTTCGGACCTGATTTTGACAAGGAAAACAATTTCCTAATACAGCTTTTGCGACAAAAATACAATCCGGTTATTACGCCGAAGGCTGATTATGCGTTTTATACCCTTGGGGGACAAACGCATCATGATTTCAACGGGATTCGGATTTTTTGGACCGGTGAAAACGTAATACCGAATTTTAATTGTTGTGATTATGCCATCGGATTTCATCATATAACGTTTGAAGACAGGTATCATCGATATCCGCTATGGCTTACCTATCAAAACGCATTACAAAAAGCCATGCATAAAGGGGAACGGCATTCGGATAAGGTTTTATTAAACCGTGGTTTTTGTGCAACGGTCATTTCCAATGCCAAGCAAACAGACGGTATGCGCGAACGGATTTTTGACACGTTATCGGCTTATCAACCCGTTGCTTCCGGCGGAAAATGGCGCAACAATGTCGGCGGACGTGTCGCTGATAAGTTGGTATTTCAACGGCAATACAAATTTACTTTGACCTGTGAAAATACATATGCCCCGGGGTACACAACCGAAAAGATATTGGAGGCTTTTGCCTCCGATACGGTTCCTATTTATTACGGTGATCCGCGGGTTGTGGAAGATTTTAATCCCGAGGCTTTTATCAACGTCCATCGTTTTAAATCATTAGATGATTTATGTCATTATGTGCAAAAAGCAAATACGAATGACGATCTTTATCTTAAAATGATACGCGCCCCTATTTTCAAAAACGGGGTATTGCCGAAACACCTGACGGAGAAAGCATTGTTGGATTTTCTTTCAGGTATTTTTGAGGTACCCGTTTCCGAGGCCCGGCGCCGCTTTTACGCCAAACCGTATCAGGATATTGATTTAAATAACATGAAAATACGGGATATCAAAGCTGTTTTCAAAACGTTCGCCCGAAAAGGATGGCGCAAACTATTCCGCTCATAAAGCCGGAATTACCTTGACTTACGGCGGATTTTCGGATAGAATGCCCGCCATGATTAACAAGCAGCGAAAGGATATTTTATGGCCGCGTATCAATATATTTATGTGATGAAAGATTTGTGTAAGACTTTTCCGGGTGGAAAAGAGGTTTTAAAGCACATTTGGTTATCTTTCTTTCCGGGGGCTAAAATCGGTGTGTTGGGGCCGAACGGCGCGGGGAAATCGACTCTATTAAAAATCATGGCCGGATTGGATCAGGATTTTGTCGGAGAAGCGTGGGCAGCCGACGGGGTCAAGGTCGGTTACTTACCGCAAGAGCCGCAATTAGATCCGACGAAAAATGTCATGGAAAACGTGATGGATGGGGTTGGTGCCGTTCGCGACCTCATGAAACGGTATGAAGAAGTCAACATGGCCTTTGCCGATCCGGATGCGGATATGGACGCTTTATTGGCGGAACAGGCGGAATTACAGGAAAAGATTGACGCCTGTAACGGATGGGAAATTGAACGCACGATTGAAATTGCGATGGACGCTTTACGGTGCCCGCCGGGGGATGCCGATGTCACGAAATTATCAGGTGGTGAAAAACGGCGGGTTGCTTTGTGCCGATTGTTATTATCTAAACCGGACATGTTATTGTTGGACGAACCGACGAATCATTTGGATGCGGAATCCATTGCTTGGTTGCAAACCTATTTAAAAAACTATACGGGAACGGTTGTTATGATCACGCACGACCGGTATTTCCTGGATAACGTAACGGGATGGATTTTGGAAATGGATCGCGGTGAAGGCATTCCGTATGAAGGCAACTACACCAGTTGGTTGGAACAAAAACAAAAGCGGTTGGAGCAAGAACAAAATACAGAGCGCAATCGCCAAAAAACGTTAGCGGAAGAGTTGGAATGGGTACGGCAATCTCCGAAAGCGCGACAGGCTAAATCCAAAGCGCGTATCACGGCGTATGAGGAATTATTGAAAAAGTCTGTGGAGAAGGCTCCGGAAACGGCTCAAATCATTATCCCGCCGGGTCCGCGGTTGGGGGATTTGGTTTTAAAAGCGGAGCATTTACGAAAAGCCTTTGGCGACAAGTTATTATTTGATGATTTAAGTTTTAATCTGCCGGCCGGTGGTATTGTCGGTGTTATCGGACCGAACGGTGCCGGTAAGACAACGTTGATGCGTATTATTACGGGGCAAGAGCAGCCGGATGAAGGGACCTTCCGTATCGGGGAAACGGTCAAGTTGGGGTACGTCGATCAATCGCGGGACAGTTTGGATCCGAACAAAACGGTTTGGCAGGAAATTTCGGGCGGACAGGATATCTTAACGTTAGGCAAGCGGGAAGTTAATTCGCGGTCGTATGCATCGCAATTTAATTTTAAGGGATCCGATCAACAAAAGAAAGTCGGTGTATTATCGGGTGGTGAACGCAATCGAGTCCATATGGCCAAAATGTTAAAATCGGGGGCCAATGTTTTATTATTGGATGAACCGACAAATGATTTGGACGTGGATACATTGCGGGCTTTGGAAGAGGCTTTGATGGATTTTCCGGGGTGTGCGGTCATTACTTCCCACGACAGATGGTTTTTGGATCGATTGGCGACGCATATTCTGGCTTTTGAAGGGGATAGTCAAGTTGTCTTTTTTGAAGGGAATTATGCGGAGTATGAGGCGGATCGTCATCGGCGGTTGGGAACGGATGCCGATCAACCGCATCGAATTAAATACAAACCGATTGAACGGTAAAAAACACAAAATAAAGCCCGCCTATGTGAAGGCGGGCTTCATATTATTTTGCCAAAACTTTTTTCAAATATTGGCCGGTATAGCTACCGGGATTTTCGGCAACTTGTTCCGGCGTACCAGTGGCCACAACCCGACCGCCACCGTCACCGCCTTCCGGCCCCATATCGATGATATAGTCGGCGGTTTTAATCACATCCAAGTTATGTTCAATCACAACAACGGTATTCCCCTGCTCTACCAACGCATGCAAAACTTCAAGCAATTTTTGAATATCCGCGAAATGGAGGCCGGTTGTCGGTTCGTCCAAAATGTATAACGTCTTACCGGTACTGCGACGGGAGAGTTCTTTGGACAATTTAATGCGTTGCGCCTCACCGCCGGAGAGGGTGACGGCCGATTGGCCGAGTGAAATATAGCCGAGGCCGACCCGTTGCAAGAGAGTACACTTATCATGCAGGGTGGGAATATTTTGGAAAAAGTCGGCGGCTTCGTCCACCGTCATAGCCAACACATCGGCAATGGATTTATCTTTATATTTAACCTCCAACGTTTCGCGATTGTAGCGTTTTCCATGGCAGGTATCGCATTCGACATACACATCCGGCAAGAAGTGCATTTCGATTTTCAAGACACCATCGCCGCAACAGGCTTCACAACGACCGCCTTTGACATTAAAGGAAAAACGACCGGGTTTATAGCCGCGCGCCTTGGATTCCGGAAGGCCGGCAAACCATTCGCGAATCATGGTAAACATACCGGTATAGGTCGCGGGATTGGATCGCGGAGTCCGACCGATCGGGCTTTGGTCAATATCGATGATTTTATCGATATACCCCATACCGCGCATACGTTCATAGGGGCCGGCCGGTTCACGTGATTTATTCAACAATTGATTCAATCCCTTATAGAGGGTTTCAATAACCAGAGAGGATTTACCCCCACCGGAAACACCGGTAACACAGGTAAAAGTACCCAGCGGAATATCAACCGTTACATTTTTCAGGTTATTGACCGTTGCCCCTTCGATGGTTAAAAAATGACCATTACCGCAACGGCGAACCGGCGGAACAATAATTTTACGCATACCCGACAGGAATTGTCCGGTTGTCGAAATCGGGTTATCGATAATTTGACGCGGCGTTCCTTGGGCCACGATATGGCCACCGTTACGACCAGCCCCGGGACCGATATCAATCACATAATCCGCGGCGCGGATAGCATCTTCGTCATGCTCGACAACAATAACGGTATTGCCTAAATCCCGCAAGCGCAACAATGTTTCCAACAGTTTATCGTTATCGCGTTGATGCAAGCCGATAGACGGTTCATCCAACACATACAAGACACCGGTCAACCCGGAACCGATTTGGCTAGCCAAACGAATACGTTGCGCTTCACCGCCGGAAAGGGTTCCGCTCATCCGATCCAAAGCCAGATAGCCGAGGCCGACGTTATTTAAAAAGGTCAAGCGTTCGATAATTTCCTTTAAAATCCGGCTGGCAATTTCCTGTTTTTGAGGAGGCAAAGTATCATTGAGCCCTTTAAACCATGTCAATGCATGTGCAATCGAGGTATGAGTCGCTTCGGAAATATTTTTACCGCCGACTTTGACGGCCAAAGCTTCGGGCTTTAAACGGGCCCCGCGACATATTTCACAAGGTGATGTCATTTGATACTTACCGATTTCTTCACGCATCCAATCCGATTCGGTTTCCAAATAGCGACGCTCCATGTTGGGAATAACGCCTTCAAAATCACGCGGGCCGGCGTGATACCCGTACAAAACGGCACGTTGCATATCCTGAGGCAATTTTTGCCACGGTTTATCCAAATCCAACTCTTTCAACGTTCGCTGCATAGAACGCAAAGCCGTTGCATACCATTGAAACATATCGTCCCCGTGGCTCCACGGTGCAATAGCGCCTTGGTTAATACTTTTAGTCGGATCGGGAATGACCAGATCGGGATCAACGTATTGCCGAAAACCAAGACCGGAACAAGTCGGGCAAGCGCCTTGCGGATTATTAAAAGAAAACAAACGCGGTTCCAAATCGGTAATGGTAAAACCGGAAACGGGACAGGCGAATTTGGAAGAAAAAGTTCTTTCTTCATGAGTGTCAACCTGTTCGACAATCATCAATCCGTCGGCTAAATCTAATGCCTTTTCAATTGATTGAGCCAGTCGGTCGGCGATTCCTTCTTTCACAACAATCCGATCAACAACAACGGCAATGTCGTGCTTTTTATTTTTATCCAATGTCGGGGTACTGTCTATTTCATACAGGTCGCCGTCAATTTTAACACGCGTAAATCCTTTCTTCTGCCACTCTTGAATTTCTTTGCGATACTCGCCTTTACGAGCGCGAATAACAGGCGCCAGAATCATTAACTTTGATCCCTCGGGCATAGAGGTGACGGCATCCACCATTTGAGAAACGGTTTGCGCTTCAATCGGCAGACCGGTCGCGGGGGAATACGGAACACCGATGCGCGCCCATAACAGGCGCATATAATCATAAATTTCGGTAACGGTACCAACAGTCGAACGCGGATTTTTAGAGGTTGTTTTTTGCTCGATGGAAATAGCGGGAGACAAACCTTCAATCGAATCGGCATCCGGTTTTTTCATTAAGTCCAAAAACTGACGGGCATAGGCGGAAAGGCTTTCCACATAACGGCGTTGGCCTTCGGCGTAAACAGTATCAAACGCCAACGATGATTTACCGGAACCGGAAAGCCCCGTTATAACAACCAACTTATCACGGGGAATATCGACATCTATATTTTTCAGGTTATGTTCGCGCGCACCTTTGATTTTAATAAAGTTTTGCATGCCCAGCCCTTTCGTTAAAACGGGGAATAGTATACCCCTATCAGCCCCAAAAAGCAAGTATCTTTTAGTGCGTTAAAAAATGAATGATTTCAATTGGTAATTGACAAGTGTAACATTTTAATGAACATTAAATTGTTACACTTTTTATAGCATACCTTATACATATAAAGCAAGAGAAAAAT
>CALXZG010000020.1 GCA_944393195.1 uncultured Alphaproteobacteria bacterium | reverse complement strand
AAACCCAAGCAAACCCAAGCCTTTCCATTGGTTGCGGGGGGAGGATTTGAACCTCCGACCTTCAGGTTATGAGCCTGGCAAGCTACCGGACTGCTCTACCCCGCGATAGGTAAGAGGCATTATATCTGTTTTATGGGACCTTGTCAAGAGAATTTTTTATCAAGACGGAAAATAACACGTAATTATTTGTTTTCGCTACATAAAAAGACAACAAAGGATGAAACGTGCCGGCGGGTTATATGCCCGATTTTGGGGTGTAAAACATATATAAGTGTTACATATTAAAATGTAACAATCGTTTTGGGAAGTGATTATTTTTCAATTGGTTATTTGACGAGTGTAACAATTTAATGTTCCTTAAAATGTTATAGATGTTGTGTATCATAAAAGAGGAAACAAATCAAGAAGAAAATATCGATATTATAAAGAGTTCCCGTTCATTTTGAAAAAAGTCAGGTAGGGTGCAAAAAGTATAACAAAAAAGGGAACATTTTTTTGTTACAGTTGAAAAGGAGTATTAAATGACTGAAATGAAAATGGAAAATGGAAAAAATAATGTGTGTCGAGATGATAACAACGCGTCATTCTTGGGCTTGACCCGAGAATCTTTGGATGACAAAAAGATCCCTGCTTTCGCAGGGATGACGGAAAGTAGCCGCGGGGAGCGGGGACGGAGTATGGTTGAGATGTTGGGCGTTCTGGCCGTAGCGGGTGTTCTGTCGATTGGTGGGGTGGCCGGGTATCGGTATGCAATTGATAAAATGAATGCGAATGACATTATCAACGAAGTGCGGAAACGGGCTGTGACGGCGAGTCAACAACGGATCTTGGGACAAAACGTTAATTTATCGGAATATGGGGATAATGGCCGGATTAAAGGAATTCACGCCGTTACAGTGACAAACGATTATGCGGGGGATAAAGGATTCTTTGCGTTGACGGTATCGGCAGTCCCGCAACGGGTGTGTGATGAAATTCTGAAACAGGATTGGGCAATGCCGGTAGAAACAGCGGTCGGAGGTGTTGTGGTTGATGATGATACCGCCTGCGCCGCCGGGGATAATGAAATGTTGTTTGCGTTTGCGAATACATTGGATAATTCCCGCTTACCGGGGGCAGGGGGAGAAGATGATAACGAACCCGAACTTGAACCGTGCGGAGAGGGCGAGTATCGATTGTCGACAGGGGAGTGTATCACAGATCCACATCCGGAATGTGAGGATGGAGAGTTTTATAATGGATACACGAGTTCCTGTACGGTTTGTCCGACGGAGGGAAGTCCTGTTGAAAATAATTCAGCTATAGAGGATACGTGTGAAAAATGTACGGGGTCGCGGTATGGTGGGGATTATCCTATCTATTGTGTTTATTGTCCGGATGGTGTTACCTGTGGTGATCAATGTTGTGGGGAAGAAGAGAAGTGTCAATTTAGCACAAGTTCTTGGTCATATACATTTACCTGTGTCTCTACATTAGGGGAAGGCAAATGTTGGACGAATGAGGATTGTACAGGAGAAAATCAATATTGTCGGAATAGTTCTACTTGTGAAATAACGATTGGGACATGTACGGATATTAGTAGTACGCCGGTAGAGATTAACGGAACAGAATACACAGCGTCAACGGGTTCTATGTCGTATCATGCGGCGGAGAATTTCTGTGAAGCGCTAGGGAAGACATTAGCACCGGTGACAGACGGGTGTACAGCGGAAGAATTAGCAGCGACTGATGATCATCATTATGGTAGTTGTTCGGGATGGGCGCATACGACGGGTGAGTCTTATTGGACAAGCACGAAGATAAGCGGATGCGCTTCGTATTATGTACGGAGTAGTAGTTCAGGCTCGGTCGGGTCTTCCAATTGGACCGCCGCCACCCACCGCGCCCTTTGTCGCTAAGGTTCCCGCTTTTTTAATATCTCCTTTACCTATTTAATTATTGTGTCGGGGCATTTAAGAGCCCCGACACGGGCAAAGAGGTCATTATGGCCGCCCCCGCTTTCCCCGCGGGGGTGGCCGTGCGGGTTTTTATTCGTCATTCGCTATAATTCTACATCATCCTTGTATCCGGTTGTCTTATGACTTTCGTATCGAGTTCGCGTTCTTCCCCTTGCGCTTTAACACGTTGTTGTCCATATCAGATAAGTCTTGTATTTTTTATTCATTCATAAGGAGACTTTCATGAAAAAACAACTTTCTATTTTATTCCTGTCAACCGCCGTTTTGTTGGCGGGGTGTTCTCATCGGACGACGCCGTGTTCAGGCGACAGTTGTCGGGCTGTGGGACGTTGCGGTTCTTGCGGTATCGAGGTTAAAGAATGTGTCGTATTGGAACGGCCGGCTCATTTCGCTTTTGATTCCTATGCCTTAACGCAAACAGACATGCAGAATTTGAATGCTATTGCCAAACGGTTACAGGATCATCCGTCCGAGAAAATTCGGATTAACGGATATACCGACAACACGGGAACGGAAGCCTATAATTTAAAATTAGGTCAAAAACGGGCGATGGTGGTTGCCAACTATTTGGCGGACAAAGGGATTGCCATGAATCGCATGGCGGTTCGCGGTATGGGGGCGACGGAGTTTGTTGCTTCGAACGCGACGGCAGCCGGTCGGGCCCAGAACCGTCGGACAGAAATTTTATTCTATGAATAAGGGCTGTTTCTTTTTTAAATCGGAAAGAGTTTTTCTTTCCGATTTTTTTGTGTTGTGATTTAAAAAAAAGCGTGTTATAATACCCAAAAAAAGAGGGACGGTCATGAAAAAACTATTGATTTTCTTTTTGTTATGCTTGGGAATAACGTCGGCACGGGCCGGATTTGTTGAAGGGGAAGAGGCCTTTAACACGCAACAATACGCGAAAGCTTTTGCCGAATTTAAGCCTTTGGCCGATGCGGGGGATTATCGTTCGCAATACTATGTCGGCTATTTATATTTAAACGGCTACGGCGGTGTCGGGCAGGATAATGAAAAAGCTTTGTTTTATTTGCGTCGTTCGGCAGAGGCTAATTATGATTTGGCTCAATCTTTGTTGGGCTTTATTTACTCCGAAGGTAAAATTGTGCCGCAGGATAAGGAAAAAGCTTTGGAATTGTATAACAAAGCGGCCGAGCAAAACAATGTTTCCGCTTTTTTGAACTTGGGTGTGTTGTACTATACGGGGGATGGGGTTGATCGGGATACCCAAAAGGCGATTTCTTATTTTGAACGGATTCCGTTAAAGGAAAAACCGGTCGTCGGTCGGTATTTGGGGGATATCTATCTGTATGATGCCGGATCCTTGGATTATCATAAGGCTTTGGAATATTACACCATTGCGGCCAAAAGCGGTGATTTGGGGGCGTATCATGCTTTGGGATATATGAATCAAAAAGCCTTAGGAACGCCGGAAAATATGGAATTGGCAATGAAATATTATCTGTATGCGGCATCTCAAAACTATGCGCCTTCCCAATATGCTTTGGGGGCAATGTATGCAAACGGTGATACCGGGGCTCGGGATCCGATTAAGGGATATGCT
Source organism: uncultured Alphaproteobacteria bacterium (assembly GCA_944393195.1). Taxonomy (GTDB): domain Bacteria; phylum Pseudomonadota; class Alphaproteobacteria; order CAAHEQ01; family UBA3637; genus CALXZG01. The sequence goes on along the minus strand of CALXZG010000020.1, from coordinate 13,178 downwards.
TGGATTTCTCTGGCCGTTAATCAAAAGTTAAAGGCCGCCGAAGAGGCTATGAAAAAAATTGACGCCGGAATGACCTTGTCCGATTTGGATCAGGCGCGTCGGGAATCAATTGACATTCAGCAAAATATTATTGGAAAAATCGAAAAACCGTTAAAGCCGGATGAACAAGTCGAGCAGGATGAAGAAAAAGAAATACAAATTATTCGGCGTCCGCGTCGTCGTCGTCGGTAGAAAAGGGGGATGCAATGGTTGTTATGCAAAAACTATCTAAGGCGTTTTTATCGTTTCGTTTCATTCCGTTGGCGGGAATTGCTTTGGGAATATGGTTGTTTTCCATGCAATCGGAAATGACACCGTTATCCTCTTTATTGACGGAAAGCCGTGTGTATCTTATTTCTTTGATGATTGTTGTCGGTGTGAATTTATTATTATGGGTTGTTGTTGAAAAAGCGTCCTTTTATGACATCGGCGGCTATTTCGTTCGTGTGTTGCGTGACACGATCGTCATCAACGCGGTCATGTGGAGTACGGCGGCGACCTGTTTTTTGATTGATACTTTTTTCCTCATGTAATAAACGTCATTTCATCCGTTTTTACTTTTGCGGAGAAACAAGGAAACACTGCCATTCGCGGCTGTTTTGCAGTTGTTGACACGCTTTGAACGCTTCATCTTTATCATTAAAGCCGACAATGCGTGAGCGAAAGAAACGGTTGGCGGCCTGAGGCGTATGAATCATTTTTCCGGCACATCCCAGTGTATGAATGGCTTTTTGGGCGATTTGCGTTGCTTTCTCACGCTTTTCAAAAGCCCCGACTTGAATGCCCCAACTATCCCCTTGTTCAACGGAGGTGTCTAAAATACGTGGTGCAGTTGCGACCTGTTTTTCTGAGCGAGTCGATTTAGGAAGTTGCGATAACCGTTGTTGTGCTAAACGCCAGCCCGCCCGCATGGCCGGAATAAATGTTTGTTGGGGCGGTTTGGTAATAAAAGCCCGCCGATTTAAGGGATTAAATGTACTTTTAAGGCGACCGCTGGCTTCGGCCCGTCGTTGCGCCGCAACCTGATGAAAGCCTTTATCCAACAGGCGCATAGCACGTAAATCCCGTCTTAGCGGTGAATCTTCGCCGATGACAACGCTGACCAACCGGGTGTCATCCTGACGAGCCGTTGAAATAATGTTATATCCGACCGCCGATACAAAACCGGTTTTTAATCCTTCCGCCCCTTCGTATTCTTGTAAAACCGCATTATGGGATTGGTATGTTTTTCCGTTGTATTGAAAAGATTTTGTTGAAAACAAAGGATAATATTGAGGATAATGTTCAATTAACGCCATGGTCAGAATGGCCATATCCCGGGCGGTTGTGACCTGTCCTTCCGTGTGAAGACCCGAAGCATTTTTAAAAACGGTATTGCGTAATCCTAACCCCCGTGCCGTTCGTGTCATCAAATCGGCAAATTCTGTTTCCGACGGTGCCAAGGCTTCGGCCACGACAACGGCTACGTCATTGGCGGATTTAATAATCAATGCCAAAACGGCATCGTGGACGGTAATGGTATCTCCCGCCTGTACATAGAGTTTGGAACGAGGCTGTGCGGCGGCGTGTTCGGAAACGGGCAATTTATCATCCATGGTAATTAAGCCGTTTTCCAAAGCACCGAATGTCAGGTATAAAGTCATCAGTTTTGTCAGCGAGGCCGGCGGCAAGGGTTCCGTTGCATTTTCCGAATCAATGATAAAACCGCTTTTGACATCAGCGACAAGTGTTGATTCCATCGCCACGGCCGGATGTATCGGGCCGATAGTGGCGAGTATTCCGATTAAAAACAAAATAACGGCAATTGTTTTCGTTTTCATGTTTTTGTATTTTAAAGTAAAAAAAAGAGCCGGTCAAGATAAAAATGGATGATGTGGCCTTGATTTTCGCCTGAAAAAAGGTATGATAGCGATATGAGTGAAAAAACGGGAGTAGAACGCCTTATCCAAAAGTTAAAAACCGTGTCGGGACGACCGGGTGTATATCGTATGATCGGTGACGATAATGTTGTCCTATACGTTGGAAAAGCCAAAAATTTAAAGAAGCGCTTGACGAATTATACACACTTGGATAAATTGTCGACCCGTATTCGTCAGATGGTGTCCCAAATTCGGGATGTGATTACAATTGAAACAGCCGGCGAAGCCGAAGCTTTTATATTGGAAAACAACCTGATTAAACAATATCGGCCTTTTTACAATATCTTATTGAAAGATGATAAAAGTTACCCGTACATTTTAATCACGCATGAAGAAACGCCCCGCTTAATGCGGTATCGGGGGGCGCGAACGGTTAAGGGGGATTATTTTGGTCCTTTTGCGTCGGGGTTGGCCGTGAATCAAACGATTAAGGAACTGCAAAAAATATTCGGGCTTCGGACGTGTACCAATTCCTATTTCAGCAATCGATCACGACCGTGCCTTTTGTATCAGATCGGCCGATGTACCGGACCTTGTACGGCTTGTATTACGCCGGAAGCTTATCGGGAACAGGTGCGTCAGGCTAAGGCTTTTATGCGGGGGGAATCCGTTGCCATTCAGGCGGATTTAACCCGTCAGATGCAGGCCTGTGCCGCGGCGGAAGCCTATGAGCAGGCGGCCCTTATCCGGGATAAAATTTTGGCTTTAAACCGGATTCAAAACACGGATTCCGAAGCACCATTGTTTCAAACGGACATTGTGGCCGTTTATCGTCGGGGCGATAGTGCCTGTGTCCAGATTTTTTTCTTTCGCGCCGGTCATGCGGAAGGGAATGTCGTTCATTTTTTAGAGCATCTTTCGGATGACGATTTTGCGGAAACGATGGCTTCTTTCCTAATGCAGTTTTATGATAAGGTACCACCGCCGAAATATATTTTAAGTTCGGAGCCGCTGGATGCATTTTTGGCCGACGCTTTAACACAAAAAGCCGGCTATCCCGTCCAGATATCGACCGGTCTGCATTTACGCGGCGGTCGGCGGAAAGCAATGGAACAGGCTGTACAAAATGCGCAGCGGGCATATGAACAACATATTCAGGAAAGTGGTATTCGGGCAGAGGTTTGGGAACAATTGCGGGAGTTGTTGCAAATTCCGGTATTGGAAAAAGTGGAAGTGTATGATAACAGCCATATTCAAGGCAGTTTTGCGGTCGGTGCGATGATTGCGGCAACGGTGGACGGATTTCAAAAGAAATGGTATCGCCGGTATAATATTGACGGAACACGGGCGCAAACCAATGACGATTTCGGTATGATGCGGGAGGTTTTACTGCGCCGTTTAAGTCGGGGATTGGTTGAAAAGGATTTGCCGTCGGCCCTATTGATTGATGGGGGAAAGGGGCAATTATCCAGTGTCATGCAGATTTTGGATGAGTTAAAAATTCACAATCTGGCTGTTTTGGCCATTGCCAAAGGGGAAAAGCGCAATGCGGGGTTGGAAACTTTTTATTTGGGGACGGCACCGGATCAACCGATTCATTTGGATTTAAAGGGGGATTTAATTCATTTATTACAGCGGTTGCGGGATGAAGCGCACCGATTCGCTATCGGAACGCATCGTGCCAAGCGGGCAAAGAATATGTTGCACGAATCGTTGACGGACATTGAAGAAATCGGTGAAAAACGCAAGAAAGCCTTGTTGTTGCACTTTGGTTCGGCGCGTGAGGTGGCCGGGGCTTCGGAAGAGCAATTGGCACGTGTTCCGGGAATTAGTGCAAAAATAGCAAAAAAAATCTATACTTTTTATCATGGATAGGTGTATACTCTGTGTCAGGTAATGGAAAGGATACAAAAAATGGATCAAAAAAAGAAAAAAACAATAAAGAAAACAAACAAATCTCATGTTGCTCAAAAAATAACGGCCGTGCGGAGTAAAATTCAGACGGTACAAGCATCGGTGCATCAACGGGTGAATATTCCGAATATTTTGACCATGTTGCGGATGTGGGCGATTCCGGCTATTGTGGCCACTTTCTTTTTCAGCCATCCGATTTGGGCGTGGATCGGGGTTGTTTTGTTTGCCTTGGCCGGGATTACGGACTATATGGACGGTTATCTGGCGCGGCATTTGAATCAATTGTCCCGATTCGGACGGGTGTTGGATCCGATTGCGGATAAATTGTTGGTCGGTGCGATGCTGTTGATGATGGCGCATACGAATCGCTTGGGGTGTTTCGGGATTATTCCGGCCGTTGTGATTATGTGCCGTGAAATTTTAGTGTCCGGTTTGCGGGAGTTCTTGGCGGAAATTAAGGTCGGTTGCCCCGTCACACGCTTGGCAAAATGGAAGACGGCTTGTCAAATGGTCGCTCTGCCGGTATTAATGGTGGCGGAACCGCAATTTTCCGGTTGTTTATCCCCGTATTTGACGTTTATCGGGTCGGTGGCTATTTGGGGGGCGGCCCTTTTGACCGTTATGACAGGGTATGATTATTGGCGTTCCGGTCGTAAGTATATGGATTAATAAAAATAAAGTATATGAAAAGCCCTTGTTAATTCAAGGGCTTTTTTCGTATCTAATATTCCGAAAACAAGTTCTTTTTAAGATGAAGTGTAACAATTTAATGTACCTTAAAATGTTATAGATTTTATAACATAATCGGGTCGACGATGCAAGTCCTTTTTTATTAAGAATTAATCGGTTATCGATTTGTCATTTTTTGTCCAAAGTGTAACACGAAAGGGTACATTTTTGTGTTACAGTTCGAAAGGAGTATTAAATGATTGAAATCAAAATGGAAAATGGGAAAAGCAATGTGTGTCGGAATGATAACAGTCCGTCATTCTTGGGCTTGCCCCGGGACGATGTGACAGTGTCGCCGATTGTATCAGCGGGTGTGAAGATTGTGTTGACGGAATCTGTCAATCCACGTGTGGTGCGGGGGAAAGTTGCCTGAAAAGTTTTGATACGGGGGGAAGTACATGTTGTGCGACGGACCATATAGTGGACGGTGTTTGTTGTGCCTATCCGGGTGAAAACGGAACGTGTTGTACATCCACAGGTAAATCTTGTTGCCCGCCATCTAAACCATTATATTTATATGATGGTAGTTGTGTCGTCTGTGATGACGTGACACAGACACGTGTTAATGTGGTTCATTTGCGTCCCGATTCGATTGATCCGTGTCAGCGGTGTCAAAATAGGGTGGAGCAAGGTGCCGTACATGATTTAATCTCATGGTGTGTTGCGCCCTGTCCGACGGATAACCCCATAAGATCATACGATGGTACGTGTTATCCTTGTGATTCGGAAGAATTAATTCAAATGGGGGATTGGATGAATTATCATGTATACAGCGTAGAAACATGTTATCAATGTCCAAATCGTGTCATGTGGTTCAGATATTGTGCGCCGGCTTGTCCGGATGGAACGGTTGCCCAAGATGGTCAGTGTGTTTGTCCGGAGGCGCAACCTTTGTTGGACATTAATGGCGTTTGCCACGATTGTTCGGAAGAAAATTCCTTTGCAATTGGTAATTTTGAAAGCAGTAAGTGTGCCGATACCTGTGACGGAAGTTCCGAAGACAGACCGCTGCGTAAATCTTATAGCGGGGGGAATAAAAAATGGTGTGCAAAAGCGGATTGCGGGGCAGGGAATACGTATAATAACGTTTATAGTTGCGTTTCCTGTGCACAGGAAAGCAATTTCAATGTTGCCAACAACACCACGGATAAAGCAAGATGTGAAGCCGATTGTGCCGGTGTACGATACTTGGATGGGACAACATGCAAAAAATGCCCGTCCGGAGATAATGCTACCGCATTGACGGAGGCACAATGTCAAGCGTGCGGATTGGTTTGGAGTGACGACAGCTGCGGCGAATAACACAAAACGTCCCGGATTCGGGACGTTTTGATAATCTTTTTTATTGAGGGGTTATTTCCGATTAAAGATAGCGTCTTTGGCGCGTTCCAAAACCGGTTGTACCAATGTTCTGGCGCGGATAGCCCCGTCGTGGAGCATATCTTCAACCTCATCAAAATGGGTCAGGTAATACATGTATTTTTCGCGTTTTTCACCGACTTCATCAATTAAAGCCTGCAACAACATTTTTTTGATGGTACCATAACCCATACCGCCTTTTTCCAATCCGGCACGCACTTCGGCAACCAAAGCCGTCGGCGCAATTCCCCGTAAAATTTGGTATAATAAAATCTCGTCCGGATTTTTGGGAGCATTGATATCCTGACAATCCGTTTTAATGCCCATAACGGCTTTTTTCAATGTCGCGTCATCGGCGAATAACGGAATGACATTGTTGTAGCTTTTACTCATCTTTCGACCGTCGGTACCGGGAACGGTTTCGGTCGCTTCGGTGGTAAAGTATCGGGGGAGTTTAAAGACCTGTCGGCCATAATGGGCGTTGATGGATCCGGCAATATCGGCCGCAATTTCAACATGTTGAATTTGATCCTTACCGACAGGGACCAAGTCAGTATCATAGGCCAAAATATCCGCCGCCATCAATACCGGATAGGTGTACAATCCCATATTAATACCGGCATCGTTCGGTTCGCCTTTGGCCACGTTTTTATCCACGGCCGCTTTGTAGGCATGGGCTTTATTCATAAATCCCTTGGGGGTATAGGCCATCAAAATGGTTGTCAGTTCAAACAATTCCGGAACATCCGATTGTTTATAAAAATACGATGTTTTAGGGTCAAGGCCGCACGCCAGATAGGCACAGGCAATTTCGCGGGTTAATTGTTTTAACAACGGGGCATCTTTAATCGCATTAATGGCATGATAATCCGCCACAAACATGATGTGGCGGCCACCTTCACGATTAACCTGATGTCCCAGTTCGACAGCGGGTTTTAAAGCGCCGGCATAGTTTCCGAAATGCAGGGTACCGGTCGGCTTAACCCCCGTCAGGATTGTTTTATTGTTTAGTTCCATAGATTCTCCCTTTATTGTGAATTACCTGTTTTTTTGAGATTGTGTTTGCCGAAGTTGTGCTTGAACTTGATGATATTGTTTTTGGCGTTCCGGATTAACGACATAGTCTATCATGGATTCAATATAACCGATCATATCCCGGGCACTCATTTGAGCCTGTGGCGGGTTGCGGGGATCCGATTTTTTTAAACGAAAATATTCACCGGCCACTAACCCGGCCTCTGCTTTTAAATTAACGGCTCTGGTCTTTTTATCTTCGCAAAGATTGTTACGCCCTTTCGCAAAGTTTTTGTCGTGATAGGCAATCAACGCATCCATCAAATCTAATTCTTTTTTACCCCTGTTGGCATGGGCAAATTTGGCTATTTCAAAACTGCGGCTTTTTCTTTCTTCACGCCAGATATTTTTTACTTTGACAGAGGATTCCTTAACCACGGTTTCATAGTCCCCGCTGTTTAAAGCGGCCCGAAAGTTTTTGAATTGTTCAAATTTTCCGAGTCCGACATTATAGCAAACATCCAGTGCTAAGGCCTGCATGGCAATGGGGATCTTAAACAAGTTGGGCAGATATTTTGTGCGGAGACCGTCAATAAACGTATGAAGATGATTTTCTGCTATCCGTTTGGCGTCTTCCGGGGCAATAAAATATTTTTTTAAGGTTTCTTCCGAAATGTTGGCTTTATTCCGAATTCGTTGCAAAAAAGCGTTTTTATCCTTTTCCATGATCGGATACTTATGCTCCGGGGTGCCGTCGGGACTGTAAAAAAGCCGAACCCCGTTCATAATATCGGGGTTGTCTTCGACATTGGTTCCATAGCCGACGGTTATCTTGCCGGCCGAACAACGGTAAAAGTTAAAAACTTCACCTTCGTTCGCTTTTAGGGAGGGAAAATAGGCGGCAATCAGCAATTGCTCTGGCGTTGCGGATTGTTTTGACGGTGTGCTATTACTTTTGAGAACGGTAGATATGGGGCTGCTGGCCTTTGCGACTGTGGCGACACCGCCGCTGAGCAATAATCCCAAAAATCCGCGTCGAGAAATGGCCATTGTTTATTCTCCTGTTTTCTTATAGAATACCACGAATTCCGTTTTTGGGCAAGGTTATTTTGGTGAAAAAGGTGTAAAAATGGCTTGCAAAACAAAAAAAGAGCATTTAAACTGACCCTATTGAAGGAGGCCGAAGTATGATTTTGGAAGCATTGATGATTACCTGTATCGGTATGGGCGGGGTTTTTTTATTTTTATTTTTATTAATTTGCGGGTTGCATATTTTAGAAATTGCAGCCGCCGACAATCGTCGTCAGGATTTGGCAAAAGTGGCTGCCGCATTGGCATTCGTTAAACATCAAAAGTAAGAGGGGAATATCATGACAGTTAAAAAACGTTCCGGTAAAAAGAAAATATCGTATTTGTGTACCGCTTTTCGTGACGGGTTTCAATCCTGTTTCGGGGCGCGCGTGCTTTCCAAAGATTATCTGCCGGTTGTGGCCGAAGCCGTTAAAGCCGGTATGACCAATATCGAATCCGGCGGCGGGGCAGCCTTTCAATCGGCTTTCTTTTATAACAATGAAAATGCGTTTGATGTCATGGATCGGTTTCGGGAAATTTGCGGTCCGAAAGTGAATCTGCAAACATTGGCGCGCGGTGTGAACGTTGTGGCCTTGGATTCGCAAAGTTCGGATATGATTAAATTGCATGCCGACTTATTTAAAAAGCACGGCGTTTCAACCATTCGTAATTTTGATGCCCTTAACGATCCGGAAAATTTATTGTATAGTGCGCAATGTATTCACAAAGCCGGCTTGAAACACCAATTGTGTGTGGCGATTATGTCATTGCCGCCGGGCGCGACGGGGGCGCATACACCGGATTTTTATGAAGATCGCCTGAAAAAGTTTATTAAGGCCAAGATTCCGTTTGATTCTTTATGTTTTAAGGATGCCTCCGGAACATCTGTTCCATCGGTAGTTTATGAAACGATTCGTCGTGCGCGTCAATTGGTGGGGGATGATTGTCCGATAGAATTTCACTCCCACGAAACGGCCGGTGTCGGGTTGGCTTGCTATCTGGCCGCGGTTCAGGCCGGTGCCGATATCGTGGATTTATCTCTGGCACCTGTTTCCGGCGGTACGTGTCAGCCGGATGTCGCGACGATGTGGCATGCTTTACGCGGTATGGAGTATGAATTGGATTGTGATATTGATGCCGTTATGCGGGTGGAAGAGGCGTTGAAAGATGCTTTGGCACCGTATTTTATGCCACCGGAAGCGTTGCATGCCGATCCGCGTATCCCGTGGTCGCCGATGCCGGGGGGTGCTTTGACGGCAAATACGCAAATGCTGCGTGACAACGGCTTAATGGATAAGTATGGTGAAATTATCGTTGCCATGGAAGAAGTTGTTCGTAAGGGCGGTTTCGGAACTTCCGTGACACCGGTTTCCCAATTTTATTTCCAACAGGCCTTTAATAACGTGATGCAAGGGCCGTGGGCAAAAATAGCCGAAGGCTATGGTAAAATGGTCTTGGGGTACTTTGGAAAAACGCCGGTTCCGCCGGATAAAGAGGTTGTGAAAATTGCCTCAGAACAGTTGGGATTAAAGCCGACTAAGGAAACGGTTTTAGCGATTAATGATCGTAATCCGAATAAATCCCGGGCACATTATGAATCGATGTTGACAACGGCGGGATTGCCGATAACGGACGAAAACGTCTTTATCGCCGCCAGTTGCGGGGAAAAGGGAATTGCTTTCTTGCAAGGGAAAGGCAAGTTGGGCGTTCGGTATAAAGAAACGCCAAAACCCCAAACAAATGTATATCGGGTTGTTGTCGGCGGTGAAACGTTTACGGTTCAATTGAACGGGACAACGGCCGATGTTAACGGAACGCCGTACGATGTATCTGTTGCTCCGGTTGACGAAACGGCCGCTGCCTCATCATCGAACGCCGCATCGGGGAAAGCACAACCGACTCAGGTTGTGTCGTCCGGAGTCGCTTCCGTTGTTCCGGCCGGTACTCCGGGATTGGTGACACAGATTTTAGTTCGGGAGGGTGATCGTGTCACGGCCGGTCAAAATTTGTGCGTTTTGGAAGTCATGAAAATGGAAACATTTGTGCGCGCAGGGCGAAACGGTGTCGTTCAAAAAGTGTTGATTAACAAAGGGGATCAGGTTTCCGCCGAACAAGCGGTCATGGAGGTTGTTTATGACAAAGCTTAAATCCATTTTATTTTGGGTCGTGATTATGGCGGTTTCGTGCGGTGCTTTATTCGGGGGTGCCTTGTTATCGCCGACTTTGGCCGAGGTGATGAAACAAACGGGTGCTTATTTGTTGGCGGCGCAACCGACACTGTCGGGGATGTTTTTACCGTTGGGGGTGGCGCAAATTATTATGATGGGTGTCTGCCTTGTTTTACTTTACTTAGGTATTGTGAAAAAGTTTGAACCTTTATTGTTGTTACCGATAGCAACCGGCGGTTTGTTGGCCAATATGCCGGGGGCCGGCATGACCGAAGCCGGTGGTTTGTTAGCTGTTTTATACGAATTCGGTATCGGTAACGGTTTGTTCCCGCTGTTGATTTTCTTGGGCGTCGGGGCGATGATTGACTTCGGTCCGATGTTGGCGAATCCCAAAACGGCTTTGTTGGGCGGGGCGGCACAGTTCGCCATTTTCGGTACTTTTTTGGGCGGTTTGGCGCTCAGCCAATATCTCCCGGGATTTGAATTGAATTTAAAACAGGCGGCCTCTATTGCCATTATTGGCGGGGCCGATGGGCCGACCTCTATCTTTTTGGCCGGTCGGTTGGCACCGGAATTATTGGGGGCAATTGCCGTCGCAGCCTATTCCTATATGGCGTTGGTGCCGGTGATTCAACCGCCGATTATGCGGGCTTTGACAACGAAAGCCGATCGTCAGATTCAAATGACACAATTGCGTCAGGTCAATCAACGGGAAAAGATTTTATTCCCGATTGTTGTGGTGATTTTGACCGGTATTTTTGTTCCGATGGCGGTTTCTTTGATCGGGATGTTGATGTTCGGTAATTTGTTAAAAGAATCCGGTGTGACCGAGCGGTTGGCTAAAACGGCGGCCAATGATTTAATCAATATTGTGACAATCTTGTTAGGGTTGTCCGTCGGGTCCAAATTATCGGCCGAGTTATTTTTGGTGCCGCAAACATTGGTTGTTTTGGTGTTGGGCGTGATTGCTTTCGGGATCGGAACGGCTTCGGGCGTTTTAATGGCCAAAGGGATGAATCTGTTTATGAAAAATAAGATGAATCCGTTAATCGGTTCAGCGGGTGTTTCCGCTATTCCGATGGCGGCGCGTGTTTCCGAAAAATTAGGGCAGGAAGAAAATCCGGAAAACCATTTGTTAATGCATGCCATGGGTGCGAATGTGTCCGGATCAATCGGTTCGGCCATAGCCGCCGGTATTTTGCTGGCGTTATGCGGCGGTTAATATTGATTGATTCGCCCATTATTTAATCATCCGTTTCTTCATCGGTCGGGGGGAGGAAGGTTATCTCTCCCCCATTACCGATAATAAGATTTGAATCAGCCATTTTATCTGATTACGGTAAGTTGTTCCTTTTTCTAATCACGCGACAGAATTACTTTTTTTATGTGTGAACAGGGGCAGAAGGGAAGCCACAATCTTTCTGTCATCAATCGTCGTATTTAAAGTTAAACCAGGACTTTTTATTTTCTGTCGGGAAACAATTATAGGGGTTCGTTTTTATGTTTTTTGCTTGCTGTCGTACGAATGTTTTGTCTTTGATGTAGTCAAAAACAGTTTTACCTTGATTGTCTCGCAGGTGTATATCTGCTCCGTTTGCTAATAGACTTGGAATGAGGCCGCTTTGCCCCCACCCGGCAGCCAGCATTAACGGTGTGACGCCGTTGTTATCTTGAACATTAACATCTGCCCCGTGTTGAATGAGTAATTCATTCTTTTGGGGATGATATATATCCGGAGTATACAAGTATCTCTTGATATGAGCTTGTGTAATTATAACAGGACACATCATCATTTGTAGAGATTGTTGCAGATTTTCAAGATAAGGTATTTTCATCAAAGCCGTCGCACCATGATGATCACGAAGATTGATATCGGCACCATATTCTAACAATAACTTCAGAATATCCATGTCTTCTGTTTTCATCAAGGCGGTTTCCCCTAAATGATTACGATCATTGACATTGGCTCCGTGTTTTAACAAAAGGTGCACAATATGTGGATTGGTTATGCGTGTGTTCGGCCAACACCCGCCGGACATCGGTATGAGAGGATACAACACACATCGCATGTGTAAAAGATTGATTAGTCTTTCTATCGGGATTATGGAAGAAGCGTGTTTGATAAGGGCTGTGTTTCCTTGCTTATCTTTCATGTTGACATCGGCGCCGTATTTTAAAAGAGTGTCGGCTACTTTTTCCGAAAACACATTCATTAAAGCCGTTTCCCCGTTTTTATCTTGTGCATTGACATCAGCACCGGCCTGAATCAGGGCGATAATAACATCTGAATCTTCATTAAACCAGGCTGCCCATATCAGGGGTGTTTTCCCGTTTTCATCTCGGGCGTTAACATCAATCCCGGATTGAATTAATGTGGTTGAAATTTCTGGATTTTTGTTGTATTGAAACGCTTTTTTCAAAAGTGTTTCCCCATTTTTATTTCGCATATTGACATCGGCACCGGCTTGAATCAAGGCGGTGATAATTTCCGGATTGTTGTTGTATTGAACAGCGATTTCCAAAGGTGTTTCTCCGTCTTTATTTTGTACATTTATATCGGCACCGGCTTGAATCAGGGCGGTGATAATTTCCGGATTTTTGTTGTATTGAACAGCGATTCCCAAAGCTGTTTCTCCGTCTTTATTTTGTATATTTATATCGGCACCGGCTTGAATCAGAGTAGTGATGCTTTCCGGATTTTGGGCATAATGTACGGCATCCATCAGGGCGGTATTACCGTTTTTATCTTGTGCATTGACATCGGCACCGGCTTGAATCAGGGTAGTGATGATTTCCGGATTTTGGGTATGTTGTACGGCTTTTATCAGGGCGGTATAACCGTATTTATTTTGTGCATTGACATCGGCACCGGCTTGAATCAGAGTAGTGATAATTTCCGGATTTTGGGTATGTTGTACGGCTTTTATCAGGGCGGTATCACCGTATTTATTTTGTGCATTGACATCGGCACCGGCTTGAATCAGAGTAGTGATAATTTCCGGATTTCTGTTAAGTCGTATGGCGT
>CALXZG010000019.1 GCA_944393195.1 uncultured Alphaproteobacteria bacterium | reverse complement strand
AAAATGACAAATCGATAACCGATTAATTCTTAATAAAAAAGGACTTGCGTCTCATTCCCGATTATGTTATAAAAACTGTAACAATTTAATGTACATTAAATTGTTACACTTCATTCGACAATATAGGAAAATCAATACCCTTTCCGGAATGATTGTGACACGTTAATCAGATAATAAAAATACGTTATCACCCCAAAATAATCAATACACTCTGTCAATCCGCAGACCTTAACAAGGCCGCGGACATGCGGTTACACCAATGGTTATAAAATATTTTTTGACAGAGTGAAGACCATATAGTATAATTATATTTAGAAAGGACAAAAAAACTTTTATAAAATTATTTGACAAAAATTAAAAACCAAGGTATACTATAATTATCAAGGCGGAAAACATCCGTTTTGATCGGGAGAAAGGAGAAAAGAACATGAGTCAAGAAACAAAAAAAACAGCTTACGGAAAAAGTTCCAAAATGAAAGGGGCTTTGGCGGCTATTGCGATGCCGATTTTAGGTGTCGGGGCGGCCTTGGTTCCGGGCAATGCAAAAGCCGGAACAACATCCGGATATGGTGCCAGTGCGGACTACCGAGTTTCCAACGTGGTTCAATTTTTCCAAGGCAGTACACAACGCCAAAACGGAACAAAGGAAGCGTTGTTATCTTATACGGTGGATAATGCTTACACGGCACGTAACATGAATTATGCCAAATCGCAGTTTTCCAAGAGGACATTGCAGCTGGAAAAAGATTACGCCAAACGGAAAGCAGAAGCCGAAAACAGATTTCAGTATGCCCAACGGCAAGGAAATGTTTCTGAAATGGTTCGCGCATATAGCTCTCTGGTCCAAGCGGGCAAAAGCTATATCATCGGGCAAACATCGGCGCATCGGATATATGCCGATGAAATGACGCGCGGTTTAAACAATACAAATTTATCTGCATTGCGGGCAGATCAGAATATTGTTGCGGCCATCAACCGGGGGAATCAGACGCAATCTCAATCTTTGAACTCCGTTCGCGCCGGCGCCGGTATTACCGGTAATATCAGTGATAAAGGATCCTGGGGTGCGGGCATCAGCGGCAGTGTCGGCGATGTATTGCAAGTAACCCGTTCCGCGGATGAATTCGGCAGAGCGCAAGAAATTCAAACAAATGCCGATACCCGGGCTCAATCTCAATTGCTGATGGGAACGAACATTTACAATGACGTTGCTTTGGCCGTAGCCGGTGAAATTGTCGGTGTTCAAGAAGACTTAAAAGTCATGGAAAATGTTTTGAATATAAAAACAAAATCCGTTCGTGACTATAACGTCAAATCGAACTATGAAAGCGCTAAATTAGATGCACAATATCAGGTTGAAATCGCCGATTTAATGGAAGATATTCAATGGGGTAAAGACACGGTGGCATTACAGGCAGCACAACAACAACTGCAAGGTCAACGCGCCAGCAACCAAGAATATAACAAGGCATCTCAAAACCTGCAAAAATCGACCAAAGGTATCGGTGTCGGCGGTAAATTAAGAAGCATCTTCGGCGGTCGCTAATCTTATTCATTCAAGAAAAGAGGTAACATATGAAAACAAAACAAGCTTTATTATTCACATCACTCATCGCTTTGGCGGCCGTTATGACCGGATGCGCAACGGATCGACCGGAAGTTGAACACGGATTCTTAACGCGGGCTCAAAACATGATGGGTAATCCGGGGGCGCAAGTTTCCGTTCATCAGGTTCGGACGGCCAGCGGGCACGAAGTCAACGGGCGCGTCACATATGTCAATGAACATGGGGCGATTGTATCCGAAAACTATCGCAGCAACGGTCGTGATTACAAATTAACGACAACGGTATCGGACAATCGTGGGTCTATCATTCAACCTTCTTTGGCGCAAACGCCGTGGCAAGGGGTCCCGTGTGCCAACCCGATTGAAATGGGATACAAAAACGAACCGGTTCGTTTTTCCAACAGCGAATGGCGTGCGCATGATGCCGCCAAACAGTTGATCAAACGGCATGAAAACATGATGGAAAAAGCCCGTATCGAAAACAACAATTCGTTAATCCGGGGTTCGTAATTTCCGATCTTTCTCCCGTCCCTCTGTCGCAAAGACAGAGGGATTTTTTTATGCATTCCGCCAAATTTAATTGACAAAGCGGTGTTTGGGCTTTATACTGATACTCAATCTTATCAGGAAAGGAAAAACATGTTGAAAAATTCAAAACTTTATTTCATCGCTTTATGTTTTTTAGTCATTGTGACGGCGGGTTATTTATGGCATGTGGAACAACGCAGGACGACATATTTTCCGCCCGAAGAACCTACTATCATCTTCCGTAACACGGGGTGGCAGGATCAGATGGTATTGCAAGGGGAAAACCGAATCTATCGCTCTTCCATTCCCACGGAAACAGCCACTATTATCGAACGAACGGGCAACTCTTTTACCGTTAAATGGGATAATTGGGGGACCGAAATTTTTGTCAAGCAGGATGACGGCACATACCTAATTCAATCTTAAAAGACGACGAACCGAAAGGGTAATCATTTACCCCCCCCTTCCCCTCCCCCGTCACAAGGGAACAAAGGAAGGGGAAATTTGTTTTTAAAGCCGGGAATATCTTGACTTTCAATATTCTTTCGGATAAAATAGCGACCATTAAAAAAGGAGAATCACAAATGGCAGCAACAACGATGGAACAGCTGGTTTCTTTATGCAAACGGCGCGGTTTTATTTTTCAAAGTGCGGATATTTACGGCGGATTGCAAGGGGTATACGATTTCGGGCCTTTGGGTGTTGAGTTGAAAAACAACCTGAAAGCGGCCTGGTGGCGGGCAATGGTTTATGAACGGGATGATGTGGAAGGATTGGATGCATCTATTTTAACGCATCGTAAAGTTCTGCAATACAGCGGACATGAAGCTACCTTTACCGATCCTTTGACGGATTGCAAAAAATGCAAAAACCGTTTTCGCGCCGATCATATCAAGGACGGCAAATGTCCCGAATGTGGCAGCACGGAATTAACCGAACCGCGGATGTTCAACCTGATGTTTAAAACGACTGTCGGTCCGATTGAAGGCGGCGATAACTATGCCTACCTGCGTCCGGAAACGGCTCAGGCGATTTTTACACAATTCAAGAATGTGGTAGATGCAACGGCACGCAAAGCGCCATTTGGGATTGCACAAATCGGAAAGTCTTTCCGAAACGAAATTACGCCCCGCAATTTCATTTTCCGCGTTCGCGAATTTGAACAAATGGAGTTAGAGTTTTTTGTTAAACCGGGAACAGATCTGGATTGGCTGGAAACATGGAAAAACAACCGATTAAAATGGTGGGAAGAACAAGGCCTCGACCTCAACAAAATGCACGTTTTGACCGTTCCCAAAGAAGAGCTGGCACACTATTCGAAAGCGACTTATGATTTAGAGTATCAATTCCCGCATGGTATGGAAGAGCTGGAAGGCGTTGCCGATCGTCAGGATTATGATTTAGGCAATCACACACGCTATCAAAAAGATTTGGATATTCAATCACACGTTCATGAAAACAAAGATTCCGAAGCCAAATTGGCGTTGTTTGATGATGAAGCCAAAAAATGGTATGTTCCGTTTGTGGTGGAACCGTCGGCGGGTGTGGAACGCGGTGTGTTGGCCGTTTTGACGGAAGCTTATACCGAAGAACCGTTGCCCAACGGGGAAACACGCACGGTCTTAAAGCTGAAAAAACATTTGGCGCCGGTTAAGGTGGCGGTCATTCCGTTGAAACGAAACAATCCGGATATTATGAAAATGGCGCACAAAATCAAAGCCATGTTGTTAAAAACAGGGATTGGTCGCGTTATGTTGGAAGATTCCGGTAATATCGGCAAAGCCTATCGGCGACATGACGAAATCGGGACACCTTTGTGTGTGACGGTTGATTTTGACAGTATTGAAAAACAACCGGCAACGGTCACGATTCGTAATCGCGATACAATGGCACAAGAACGAATAGCCGTTGACGCATTATCCGGTTATTTGAAAGATTTCTTTTTAAAATAATGTGGGAAGGAGCCGTTAGCCCGCTCCTTTTTAAATTGCAAAACACCTTTTTTTGTGATACGATGTGCTTTCTTATTTTTGAAGGAGAAGCTTGATGGAACGAGAAATTACAGAAAAAATACGTCATTTAATTGAATGGACACAACATAATTTTGCGAATCGTGTTTTAGGAAAAATCTGTCACTTTGATGACATAATCAATAACCCGAAGTATATGCAACACATTATGGATAGCTATGACCATATTTTGAAAGATGTGCGGGGAAATCCCTATAAACCCAGTTCTGCGTTAGCAACTTTGGCGACAAGCGAATGTTTTTCCGCCGCAGAATTTCTGACGATTGCCAAAATGGCAAAACACGCTTCGGCATCGGAATTAAAAGAGTTTTGCGAATTACGCGAACAACATACCGGCGGTGGGTTGCGTATGATAGATTACTTATGCTTTCCCATGATGGTTAAAATGACGAAACATTTGTCGGCTCCTGATAAAATGAACCTCATTATGACAAAACCGGAATTATTATCGGACACAATTTATATGTATCCGGCCTTAAAGGAGTTAATGCCCACCGAACGGACAGCCTTGCTCAACCGCGCCACACCGGAACAAAAACAACATTTGAAAAATATAATTGAAAAAGCAGACAGTCCGTTAGAGATTGTTCATTATACGGCATCCGATATGTCCGGCGGATATTTGTGGTTGGTTTGTGTTGAAGCCCAAAGCCGATACAAAAACATTCGACAGGCACGGCAAGCGTCCCCGTCTAAAATAGCGCATCAAAATCCGCTTCAACCACAAAAACCGGAATCACGTCAAAACGGATAAAAAAAGCTTGCAAAAGTCAAAAAAATAAATTATACTGTTATCACTTTAACCAATATACCCGAAAGGAGGGGAGTCCCATAGTTACAATCGTTGTTCATGACAATAATGTCGAGCAGGCGTTGCGCGTTCTGAAAAAGAAATTGCAACGGGAAGGTAGCTTCCGTGAAATGAAACTGCGTCGGTATTACGAAAAACCGTCTGAAAAGAAATTGCGTAAAGCAACGGAATGCATTCGTCGTTCCCGTAAAATGCAACGCAAGCGGTATAGCAGCGAAGGATTCTAATATCCTTTCACATTTTTTAAACCGTCGTTTTTTAACGGCGGTTTTTATTTTATATTACGCGGACACACCCTCATCCGGATATTCCCGTATCGATACCAAGCGTGTCCTCCCCAAAACGAATCGGTAACAAAGAAAAACGACCAATTGACCGGCAATATCAATGACAAACCCATACGTTGCTTTACAACAATATCCCGCACAAACAGCCAACCAATCCTTTTCCGTTTTTATAGGACATAAAAAACTCCCCATAATCGGGGAGTTTTTTTGAGTACCGAATACCAATTGCCTATTTTTTAAAAGCGGCAAACTTTTTATTAAACTTGGCCAATTGTCCACCGGAATCAATCAAACGGTAAACCCCCGTCCAAGCCGGATGAGACAACGGATCAATATCCAAGCGCACAACATCCCCGGCTTTACCCAAGGTGGAGCGTGTCTTAAATTCCGTTCCATCCGTCATCACAACAGTGATTTCATGATAGTCGGGATGAATGTCTTTTTTCATGTTATACTCCATTAAAACGGTTGAGGTGTCTTTTATACACCATTTCAAAACAAATTGCAAGCCTTTTTTACGGAATTTCCGTTAAATAAACCGTATTGTTGTTTTTTTCCAGTACACTCCCCTCATCCGCAATAACGGCCTTGACGAATGTATCCGGGGTATAATCCTTAAAAAAGCGCAATAAATTAATCAGGCGAACATGCGAACTCCATCGTTTTGACGAAAAAGCCCGTAAATCAATTTGGGAAACCTGTCCGGCCCGAATCCGATCGACAACCTTTAACAACTCGGTCTTTTGTGCATCCGTCATTTCCATCTGAGATTCATGGAATTTTAAAATAATCCGCCGGTTGGATACCGGTTTTGGGGTGTATGTTCCGGCCACACCTGTCGTACTGTTGCGCCGAACAGCTTTCTGCCCACCGATAAAAACGGACGGAGAAAAGACAGGATACCGTTCCTGAGCCATTGTCTGGAACGAAAAAGCGGCTCCGATTAAAACAACGAAAAGAATCATATACTTTTTCATATCATTCCTCCAAAATTTTCATCAAACTATCCCGTAACGACATCGAACTGGCCACCAAGGATTGCGATTTAACAATCATCAACAAATCACGATTACCGTTAAAATCAGAGACAAAACCACCGGCTTCCTTGATCAACAAATAGCCTGCCGCCAAATCCCAAATCTTAAATTGCCGGGCAATATAAGCATCCAATTGACCGGCAGCAACGGCCGTTAAAGACAAAGCAGCGCATCCGTTAAAGCGGGTTGAAGCGACCTTTTCGGCCACTTTCGTCATAGTCTGACGGCTTTTCTGATTACTGAAAGCATTGCTGCCAACCAAGGCATAAGCCAATTGTGTCCGACCCGAAACACGCAAGCGACGATTTCCCGTCGGCGTCATTAAGAAGGCTCCCTTCCCTTTTTCCGCGTAATACAGCTCATTCGTGACGGGGTTATAAATAACGCCGGCGACAACTTCATCCGCATCCATCAACGCAACGGAAATGGCAAAAACAGGAATCGCGTGCAAAAAGTTTGTTGTCCCGTCAATCGGATCAATAACCCACTTCATTTGCGAATCGTTATCGGACTTTAATTCGCCACACTCTTCGGATACAAAACCAAAGTCCGGACGCGCCTCTTTCAAACAGGCGATCAGCTTTTTTTCCGCAAACGTATCCGCATTGGAAACAAAATCACCGGGGCCTTTTTGGGAAACCTGTAAGCTGGAAATTTCACCAAAATCGCGAATCATACTGTGACCGGCCTTACGGACAGCCTGAACCATCACATTCAAATTCGGCGATAACGCCGCAATCATTTTTTCTTCACGTGTTTCAGGACGTGCTTTTTTGGTATGAACACGCGGCGTAATCGTTCTTTTTTCAATTGTGACAGTCATCTTTTTCCCTTTCCTGTATCAGTTTATAACAAAAAAAGCCTGCTTGTAAAACATTTTTTACAAAAGCAGGCAAAATTTTCATGTCAAGTTGTAATCTGTTGCCCCAAAAACAACAAAAATAATAGGACTCAAAGAGTTAACAACCAACATATTTACAACCTTCTCTAATAACAATGTTGTTATTATAGCAAACTATTTTTCCGATTTCAAGCAAAAATTGAAAAACCCGATTTATGAACGTATAATTTTGGCAAATCGATCCAAAACCGCGTTAATGATTTTGGTTTCGGGGCCCTCAAAAAAGGAACGGGCAATATCAACATATTCATTGATGATAATCGGTGTATCCAATTCGGGATTGGCAAAAAATTCCGCCATCCCGGCGCGTAAAATACACAACACCGTCAATTCCAAACGATCATATTGAATGGTATCAGATAACGAATCGCGAATCGCCCGTTCTATGGTATCGGCATTTGTTTCCGCCGCTTTCATTAAACGGGCAAAAAGGTCGGCATCGGCCCCTTCAATCGGCATATATTCCTCACCACGGCCGGTTTCTAAAATAACCTCGCCCCCCATTTCGCCTAACAAGAAACGGCTTGTCACTTTATCCCAAGATTCATCCGACACGACATGAGCATACAAAGCCTGAACAGCCAACAGGCGGGCATTGGTAAATTTTATTTTGGAATGGGATGTTGTCGTCATTTTTTCATCAACTTTGCTACAAATTCTTCGAAATCTTCCGTTTTGGTAAAATTTTTATAAACGGAAGCATACCGGACATAAGCAACTTTGTCAAGAGATAATAATGCTTCCATCACCAATTCGCCAATAACGGAAGACGGAATTTCCGCCTCTCCGCGCGATTCCAAGGTGCGGACAATACCGTTCACAATCTGATCGATCCGATCTCCGTCAACATCCCGTTTGCTAACCGCCAACAAAATAGACTTATATAATTTTTCCCGGGAAAAGGGTACCCGAACATCATTCTTTTTCACAACGATCAAATCGCGCATCTGCATGTGTTCAAATGTCGTAAAACGAGACTGACATTTGGGACAACAACGCCGACGGCGAATACTGTATCCGTCATCACTTGTCCGTGAATCTTTAACCTGCGTATCGGCATAACCGCAAAAAGGACACCGCATTAGACCTCCCCCGCATACAAAGGAAATTGCGCACACAATTTGTTCACTTGGCTTCTGACATCGGCAATGATCGTGGCCTGTTCCGCCTCCGGTGCCGCCATCATATCCACAATATCCGCAATCCAATTTCCGATGAGTCTGAATTCATCTTTTCCGAAACCACGTGTCGTCCCGGCCGGCGTTCCGACACGAAGACCGGACGTAACGGACGGCTTTTGCGGATCCCCCGGCACGGCATTTTTATTACAGACAATACCGGCCGCAGCCAAAGCATCACATACGGCCGCCCCCGTCAACCCCTGTGGCCGTAAATCAATCAGAATTAAATGAGTATCCGTTCCCCCGGATACCAGAGAAATACCGCGATTAACCAATGTGTCAGACAAAACACGTGTATTTTCAACGATTCGGGCGGCATATGATTTAAAATCGGGCGTTAATGCTTCCCCAAAAGCCACCGCTTTGGCCGCAATGATATGCATCAGAGGACCACCCTGTAATCCCGGAAAGACGGCCGAGTTGATTTTCTTGGCAATCTCGGGATTGTTTGTCAAAATCATTCCCCCGCGCGGTCCCCGGAGTGTTTTATGCGTTGTAGTCGTGACAACATCGGCCCACGTCAACGGATTGGGATAAACACCTCCGGCCACCAATCCCGCAAAATGCGCCATATCAACCATCAGATACGCCCCGACTTCATCGGCAATTTGCCGAAATTTTGGGAAATCAATCACACGTGAATAGGCCGATCCGCCCGCAATAATTAATTTAGGTTGGTGGGTCCGCGCCAATGTCCGAACGGCTTCGTAATCAATTAAACCTGTTTGTTCATCCAAGCCGTAGGAAACGCTATGATAATACTTACCTGACGACGATACCCGAGAACCGTGCGTTAAGTGTCCGCCGGCATCAAGCCCCATCCCCAACAAGGTATCCCCCGGTTGTAATAACGCCAAATATACCGCTGCATTTGCCTGGGATCCGGAATGCGGCTGAACATTCGCAAAAGCGGCACCAAAGATCGTCTTTGCCCGTTCAATCGCAACCGTTTCAACCGCATCGACACATTCACAACCGTGATAATACCGTCGACCGGAATACCCCTCTGCATATTTATTGGTCAGGACGGAACCGGCTGCCTGTAAAACAGCGCGCGACACAATATTTTCCGAAGCAATTAATTCGATATGATGTTGCTGACGGGTCAGCTCATCCCGTAAAAAACCGGCCACGATTGGATCGGCCGCCGATAACGGTGTGTTAAAAAATGATTCAGTTTTCAAAGTCATGAGGCATCCTTTCCAATGCGGCGACACGCGCTTCATGCCGCCCGCCGTCAAACGGCGTTGTTAAAAAAGCATCAACACAAGCCTTAGCCGTTTCAATATCCGTCAACCGACCGCCCAATACCAAAACATTGGCATTGTTGTGCCGCCGGGCCAACGTTGCCATTTCGGGTGTACAAACCAAGGCCCCGCGAATAAAGTCATACCGATTAACGGCAATACTCATTCCGATCCCGGATCCGCAAACCAACAGGCCGATATCGGCCTCCCCCGTATAAATTCCTTTGGCCAATAAAAAAGCTTTTTCCGGATAATCCGCCGGTACGGTTTCGTCATTTGTACCGTAATCCGATACGGTATACCCCTGCTCCGTTAAATATGTTTTTAACGCTCTTTTAAGGCTGCAACCGGCATGATCGGCCGCCATAACGATTTTTTTTCCTTGCATTTTCAAACATTCCTTTATATAACAGGTATATGACAGATGCTTATCCTAAACGAAACGACGATAAAACACAAGCCTTTTTGTTCGAGGAATTTAAAAAAAAGAGTTCCCGCCCCGGTGTGTTAATGGGGGTTGACTATGGTTCCGTGCGAATCGGTATTGCCCTATCCGATGATCATCGGGAAACGGCAAAGCCATTTAAAATCATTGCACGGATGAAAGAACTGGACGATATTATTCCGGCTAAAAATGTTGTCGGTGTTGTCATGGGACTCCCCCTGCAACCTGACGGAACCGAAGGTAAAACAGCCGAACAAGCACGTCTGTTTGCTGCCCGCTTAACCGAAAAATACGGTCTGCCGATTTTATGGATAGACGAACGGTATTCCTCTGTTCAAACAGAAGCATATTTAAAAAATGCCTGTTTTATGCGTTCCCAAACCCGTCAAAAAGTACTGGACGCACATGTGGCCGCCCGATTGTTGCAACAAGTATTAAATCAACTGCGATAAAAATAAAAGCCGCCCGAAAAGGCGGCTTCATAAAACGTATATCAAATTAGTCTTCAAATGTATACAGGCTGTCGAAACGGGCGGCATACATCACATCTTTAACCTTCCCCTTAACACCCTTAATCGACAAATTAACGGATTTTGACGATGCTTCATCATGCGCGATGACAAACATCCCCAGAGCAGCCGAATCAATAAAGTCACATTCGGACATATTGAAAACGATTTTTTGATCTTGTCCCGCTTTTATCAAAGAAACGATTTCAAAAAATGTATCATGATCCCGAAACGTAAACGAACCGGAAATGGCAATTTCTTTTCCATCCTTGATAGCGACTGTTTTATAGTTCATATCTTGTCTCCTTTTAATAAAGTTATTTCATTTTTGCGCATTTTTTTCATTTCGTCAAGACCTATTTATCATCATTTAACATTTTTTTTACGAAAAACAAGATAGGTCGGTCGTCGACCGGCTAAAATACCCTTCTTTTCATACCGGGTCGGAACCCAATCCGCCGGCGGAACGGACGTATCGGGATGAATTTGTTCAAACAAACCGGACAAAGCCATCTGTTCAACGGCCCATTCGGCATATGCGGCCACATCCGTCGCCACATAAACAGCCCCCGTTGCAGAAATCAGGCGTGCCAATTCGGGAATATTCCGTTGATTGACAAAACGCCGTTCGGCATGACGGGCTTTTGGCCAAGGATCCGGATATAAAATAAAAATCCGTTCAAAGGAACCGGCCGGAAAATGCGGTAAAACGGGTCGAATATCATCCGGCCAAATACGCACGTTATCCGTCCGCCCCTCGGCCAAATTCGTATGTGTTGCCTGAACCATATGCGATCCGTTCAGGTGCGCCAACAACGACGCTACCCCGTTCATAAACGGTTCGGCACCGATAAAACCGACATCCGGATACCGCTCGGCCAAAGTTGCCACATGCTCCCCGCCGCCGAATCCGATTTCCAACCAAACTTCCCGAGGCTTAATTCCGAAAAGAAGATTCGGCGTTATTGAATCGGCATCATGTAATACAACACGCGGCAATAATTCATCGATTAGTCTTTGCCGAGATCCTTTAATCGGTTTTCCTTTACGGCGCCCGAAAAAGCGTTTATCCTCTGTCGGTTTATCCATGACGTTCCTCATCACTGCTACAAACATGCCAAATATCTTTGGCATACTCGTCCACAGTTCTGTCTATCGAAAACTTACCCGAACGGGCAATGTTGAACAACGCTTTTTTAGCCCACAAGCGTTTATCCAAATAATCATGAGCGATTCGTTCCTGCGCCGCAACATAGGATTCAAAATCCGCCAACAGCATATAGTAATCATTAAACATGATGGTTTGGAACAGAGGGACAAATAAATTAGCGTCCTCACCCGGTGTAAACAGACCGGATGTCAGGCTATCCATAACCCGCTTAATACGCGGATCCTGATTGTAATAATCCCACGGTTTATGGGACGATGCGTTATGACGATCATTGACCTCTTCGGCCGTTAAACCGAATAAATAGAAGTTCTCTTCCCCGACTTCCTCCATAATTTCAATATTCGCCCCGTCAAGCGTACCGATTGTCAACGCTCCGTTCATGGCAAATTTCATATTGCTGGTTCCCGATGCTTCAAAACCGGCCGTTGAAATTTGTTCACTGACATCGGATCCGGGGAAAACAATTTCGGCAACGGATACTTTGTAATCCGGAATAAAGACAACCTTTAACTGATCCCCAACCCGCGGATCGTTATTGACAATCTGGGAAATATTGTTAATCAACTTAATAACCAGCTTGGCAATTTCATAACTGGGGGCCGCTTTCCCGCCAAAAATATAAACACGTGGCACCGGCAATCGAACACCGTCTTCCACAATCGATAAGTATTGATGAATAATGTGCAACGCATTCAAAAGCTGTCTCTTGTACTCGTGAATCCGCTTGACCTGACAATCAAAAATCGCTTCCGGATTAACCTTAATATTCGTCACCCGATCAATGAAAGCCGCCAGACGTTTTTTGTTTTCAAATTTAATGGCATTCAATTCATCCAAGGCCACCGGATCGGAAGACAACGGTTCTAATTTCCGCAACTGGGACAAATCCGTAATCCAACCGTCACCGATATGCCGAGTGATAAATTGCGATAACCCGCGATTGGCATTCAACAACCACCGACGCGGCGTGACACCGTTCGTCTTGTTGTTAAAGCGTTCCGGCCACATTTCATAAAAATCGGGAACTAATTTATGTTCCACCAATTCGGTATGAATGGCGGCCACACCGTTGACGGAAAAACTACCGACAATGGCTAAATGCGCCATCCGAATTTTCTTCTCCGCCCCCTCTTCAATTAATGACATGCGGGATAATTTCCCCGTATCACCCGGATACCGTTCCATAACCTGATGCATTAACCAATCATTGATTTCATAAATAATCAACAAATGACGCGGCAGGAACTTTTCAAACATCGATACCGGCCATTTTTCCAAAGCTTCCGGCAACAATGTATGATTCGTGTACGCCATGGTACGCCGCGTAATATCAAAAGCTTTATCCCAATCCAACCGATATACATCAATCAACACCCGCATCAACTCAACAATCGCCAACGTCGGATGCGTATCGTTTAATTGAATGACCGCCTTATTCGGCAACTCTTCAAAATCCGTATGTGTTTCCAAAAAGCGGCGAATAATATCGTTAATGACACAGGAAACAAAAAAGTATTGTTGCATCAAGCGTAAATACTTACCTTGTTCCACCGCATCGGACGGATATAACACTTTTGAAATGGTTTCGGTTTTAATTTTTTCCTCTACCGCCTCAACATATCCCCCCTTATTAAAAGTTTCGATATCTAATGTATTTGTTGACCGTGCTGAAAACAAGCGCAGGTAATTAACCGTCTTACCACCGTAACCGACAATCGGCATGTCATACGGAACACCCAACAATTGACGCGTATTGACCCAGTGTGGCTCCCGATGGCCGTCCTTTTCCTCATACACAACCTCTCCACCGATTTGCACCAAACAGGAACGATCGGCGCGTTCCAATTGCCACGGAGAAGAACGATCCAACCACGAATCGGCATGCTCCCGCTGCCAACCGTTTTCAAAATATTGTTTAAACAGACCGAATTGATAATTGATGCCATACCCGTATCCCGGAATCCCCTGTGTCGCCATAGAATCCAAAATACAAGCCGCCAACCGACCAAGCCCGCCATTGCCAAGCGCCGGATCATATTCGCAATCCAGTACTTCCGTCAACGGAATCGGATTATCCAAATGGATTTCATTTAATAAATCCATGATTTCAAAACTGTACAAATTATTCGGCAACAACCGCCCCAATAAATACTCCAAAGACAAATAATAAACCCGCTTCGGATCGTTTTCTTCATGTCGGGCAGCCGTTTCAAACATGCCATCAATACACAAATCGCGTACAGCCATAGCCAACGCCGTAAATAAATGGTCTCTATCCGCTTCGCATACACGTTTGGACAAAGAATATTTAATATGCCATTCAATTAGTTTTTGTAATTGTTTGGCCGTCGGTTTGGGTTGTCGTTTTAATGAGGTAAAAGCATCCATAATCTGACTCCTTACATGATAATAAGATAGTGATACCGAAAAAAACACCGATTTGCAAGCAAAAAAATGAAAAATTACCGATTTGATTCGCCTTCGGACTTGGCGTCATCCACTAATTCGGCCGTGGTTTCCCGTTCGGTTTCTTTTTCTTTCAATCCGCTTGGCATTTTTGCTGGCGCCGGAATTGTTGCTTTTTTAACCGACGGAGAAGCGGCCGTCTTGCGCTTTCGAATTTTACGCCAATTTTCAACGTTTTTTTGATGTTCCTGATATGTTTTGGCAAAAACATGTCCTCCGGTTCCGTCCGCCACAAAGTATAAATACTCCGTTTCCGGCGGATTGAGAACCGCTTCCAACGATGCCCGTCCGGGATTGGCAATCGGACCTTCCGGCAACCCGTAAATCACATAGGTATTATAGGGATGTGGCACACGTAAATCTTTATATGTCAAGCGCCGTTTTAAATCCAAACGTCCATCCGTTACGGCATAAATAACCGTCGGATCGGATTGCAGGCGAATCCCCTGCTTCATCCGATTATAAAAAACAGAGGCGATTAAACCGCGCTCTTTATCCCGAGACGTTTCCTTTTCGACAACAGAAGCCATAATCACCGCTTCCTGTGGGGTTTTTAATGCAATATTCGGATTTCGTTTTTCCCATAATTCTGCCAATGTCCGCGTCATAGCGTGCTCCATTCGGGACACAATGGATTCCTTTGTATCACCAAATGAATAATGATATGTATCCGGCAACAAAGTACCGTTTCGCGGAATCCGATCAACCGAACCGTTTAACCCGCGATACAAATCCATTGACTCAATAATTTGTGCGGAAGTCAATCCCTCCGGCGCAATAAAGCGTCGAATAACGGTTTGACCGGCCGTTAAAATATCCATAGCCATTTTGGCACTGGCATGCCGGGGAAATTCATATTCACCGGCTTTAATATTCATCGTATTACCGCTGGCCCGCACACCCAAAATAAAAATAGCCGGGCTGGTAATAACCCCCTCTGTTTTCAACAAAGCCGCCGTTTGTTTCAAAGGCAACCCTTTCGGAATGACAACGGTCTTAGCCTCAGTCAAAGGTCCTTCCTCCACAAACTGGGTATAGGTTGTCAAAACGCTTCCCCCAATCAGGGAAACACCGATAAAAAACAAAATGAAGTAAATAAAAACGCTGTGCCGCATTGAATTAAAAAAGCCTCTTTCGAGGCTTTTTCCTAGACCTTTTTGAAAATCAACGTTCCGTTTGTACCACCGAATCCGAACGAATTGGATAGGGCGACATTAACCGTTTTTTCCTTAGCCGTATTCGGCACCAAGTCAAATCCTTCGGTTCCTTCTTCCGGATCGTGCAGGTTAATCGTCGGCGGTAAGACACCGTTTTGAATGGCCAAAACCGAATAGATAGATTCCACGGCACCGGCAGCCCCTAACAGGTGACCGATACAAGATTTCGTCGAAGACATGGACACTTTCGTATTGCCGAAAATTTCCTTAACGGCATTAAATTCCACCATATCGCCCAACGGGGTCGATGTACCATGCGCATTAATGTAATCCACATCTTCCGGATTCAAACCGGCATTTTTCAAAGCCAGCTTCATAGCACGCAAACCGCCGTTGCCGCCCGGAGCCGTAATATGATGCGCGTCACCCGTCATGGCATACCCGACAACCTCGGCATAAATCTTAGCCCCACGCGCTTTGGCATGTTCGTATTCTTCCAAGACGACAACACCCGCGCCCTCACCCATGACAAAACCGTCACGGTTTTTATCCCAAGGCCGGGAAGCTTCCGTCGGATGATCATTATAATGTGTGGACAATGCTTTTGCCTGCGAAAAACCGGCAATTCCAATCGGACAAATAGCCGCTTCGGCACCACCGGCCACCATCACATCGGCTTCATTATTCTTAATAATGCGAACCGCATCCCCGATGGCATGTGTCCCCGTCGCACACGCCGTCACAACGGCATGGTTGGGACCTTTCAGGTTATACTTAATGGATACCTGACCGGAAATCAAGTTAATCAAAGCCGACGGAATAAAGAACGGAGACAACCGACGCGGCCCTTGTTCATGAACCAAAATCGAACCGGCCTCGATCGCTTGTAAACCACCGATACCCGAACCGATTAACACACCGGCCCGTTCCATTTCCGCTTCGGTTTGCGGCACATAACCGGCATCTTCCATAGCATCCGTCGCCGCAGCCAACCCATATAAAATAAAGGGATCCACATGACGTTGTTCTTTGGGTGTCAGAACGGAATCGGGTTGAAAAGCCCCTTCCCCGTCGCCAACCGGAATTTGACCGGCTACTTTGGCCACAAAATTTTCCGTGTCAAAGTATTTAATTTGCGAAATACCGGAGACCCCGGCCGTAATTTTCGACCAGTTTGTTTTTAAACCACGTCCCAACGGTGTCAACATCCCCATACCCGTAATTACAACTCGTCTTGTCATATTGATCCTCTTAAAATAAAATTCATCATTTAAAAAGGAACGCCCACCTTTTGCGAAACAAAAGATACGACAGCGTTCCTTTTAATAACTCTAAAGTCGCAAATTAAGCTTGCTTTTCAATAAAGTCAATTGCATCTTTTACCGTACGGATTTTTTCAGCCGCATCATCCGGAATGGAACAGCCGAATTCTTCTTCAAAAGCCATAACCAATTCCACGGTGTCCAAACTGTCAGCACCCAGATCATCAATGAAGCTGGAATTTTCTTGAACTTTGGATTCTTCAACACCCAAATGATCAACAACGATTTTTTTGACACGTTCTGCAATATTACTCATATTTATTTCCTTTTCTGTTTTAATAATTTTTGTCGTTTTAGACGAAAACGAAAGTTATTTAGCATATTTTTTCCCGCCCGTCCAGTCTTTTTTTCATTTCTGTTCAAAAAATACACATAAAACATTCTTTTTCAATGCATTATATGTATGTTAAACAGACTAAATCATAGCCATCCCGCCATTGACGTGAATGGTTTGACCGGTAATGTAAGAGGCTTCATCACTTGCCAAAAACACAACCGCATTCGCAATATCTTCGGCAGAACCGAGGCGCGCCATCGGAATACGCTTTAACAAAGCGTCTTTCGCCGCTTCCGGCAAGACATCCGTCATCGGCGTTTTAATAAAGCCCGGCGCGACACAGTTCACGGTAATACCGCGGCTGGCTAATTCCTGCCCCATACATTTCGACATTGCGATTAAAGCGCCCTTGGAAGCGGAATAGTTGGCTTGACCGGCATTTCCCATCACACCGACAACCGAAGCCATCCCGATAATACGACCAAAGCGACGTTTCATCATACCCGGCATAACGGCACGAGCCAACCGGAATCCGGCCGTCAGGTTGATATCCAACACCATCTGCCATTGTTCATCCGTCATGCGCATGGATAAACCATCCTTTGTAATACCCGCGTTATTAACCAGAATATCGATTTTGCCCATATCGGCTTCGGCCTTTTTCACTAAATCGTTCAGGCTGTCAACATCCGTCAGGTTAGCGGAATAGACATAAACCCGATCGCCCAGTTCGGCTTGGAAAGCCTTAAGGGTATCCAGATTCATATCGGTTAAAGCCAACGTTGCCCCCTGTGCGTGCAGTTTTTTGGCAATTTGCCGGCCGATACCGCCGGTCGCACCGGTAATCAACGCTGTTTTACCTGTAAAATCTAACATTTTATCTCCTTTGTTTACGATTTTAAACAATCGGGTTATAGCATTCCTTTTTATAAAATGCAAGTTTTATCCTGAAATTGTCATAAAAGTGTTAATTTTAACACACCTGATACCCCGATTATGTACTGGAACAGGTTTTTGTCGTACTATCCCAATCATATCCGCATTCGTAACAATTTCCTTCATTTGTAATTAAATCACCGTCCGCGACACACGACCGACAAACACCAGTCGTATTATCCGGATAATA
>CALXZG010000018.1 GCA_944393195.1 uncultured Alphaproteobacteria bacterium | reverse complement strand
TTTTCTCTTGCTTTATATGTATAAGGTATGCTATAAAAAGTGTAACAATTTAATGTTCATTAAAATGTTACACTTTTACCTCTCTAAGCCTTATTTTCCGAGCAAAACACCTTTATCCCTATCATATTAATGTATCAATAGGTCAAATAAAACAATCACAAATATAACTCATTGTTTTAACACATAAAAACAATTAATTTTCTCTTGTTTCCGTCACCGTCAAACGTATTTTAAGCGATTTTAACCACCAATGACACGATTTTTAAAGTTCAGCTCGCTAAAAATCGCTCCCGTTACATAACACAGGGCAGGGGTATAATCCACGGACCAAACCATATGCACAAGGAAAAACTCGCCCATTACCGCTGTCATCCGTTAATATTTTACCACCGACATATCATTACCCCGTGATTCAACACTTACTCATCACCACCCATCTCCTTTTAGCAACACTAAAAACATGCCTTTTAATATCATCCGTATCATCTTTCTTTAAGGTCTAAATTTTATCCACAGATTTATCCACAGGCATTTTCAACGACATCATTAACATATTGTGTTTAAATAAAATAATTTGATTTTACCCCCTCTTCTCCACCCATCAAATTGTCGCATAATTTATATTATGTATAGTAGCATCAAGAAATCAAACAAATTTCAATATAACGCATTGATTTAATTAATCTTTACAGACATA
Source organism: uncultured Alphaproteobacteria bacterium (assembly GCA_944393195.1). GTDB lineage: Bacteria > Pseudomonadota > Alphaproteobacteria > CAAHEQ01 > UBA3637 > CALXZG01. Next base: position 20,575 of record CALXZG010000018.1, on the reverse strand, counting down.
AAAATCAAAGTTTTTTAATAAAAAAGCATCAAAAAAGCTCCCAAAACGGGAGCTTGTCTTTTTCTTTTATTTTAATCTCAAAGTTCGATTTCCATACCGTCATAAACCGGTCGAATATAGGACGGCAAATACTGACACAAACGTTCATAATCCATCTTCGTCCCCATATGGGTGAAATATGCCCTGTCCGGCCGAACACGATCAATCCATTCCAAAGCCCGTTCAACATTTAAATGCTTTCGTGTATCCGTCGCCGATGTCACAACGCCCAAAATCCAGACTTTAACACCCGCCAAAGCCGCAAAAGAAGCATCCTCCATCTCACCAACATCTGTCGAGTACGCAAAATCCCCGATACGATACCCCGTAGAATGCCCTTCTCCATGTTTTTGCGGGATCGGTAATATCGTCGTCTTGTTAACCTGAAAAGCCTCAAAAGGTCGAATAACATGTACATCAAACGCCGGCTTTTCCTGATTTTGAAACACATATCGTAATTGCTCTTTAAAATGCGCTTCATCATATTCCGATAAATAAACAGGCAAAATACGCTTGTCTTCATGCAAAGCCGCCCGCAAATCATCCGCACCGCCCATGTGATCATAATGCGCATGCGTGTACAAAACCGCATCAATATTCGGCCGCCCCGCATTTAACAACTGCTCCCGCACCTCCGGTCCGGAATCAACTAATAAAAACGTTCCCTCGTCCTCTATTAAAATAGAACTTCTTCTCCGCCTGTTCCGCGGATTAATCGGATCGCAATCCCCAAATCCCCGACTCAATGACGGAACACCAAACGATGGCCCACACCCTAATATTTTAACCTTCATCCCCCACTCCAATCTTGAACAACCGATTAAAATTACAAGTTGTTATTTCATCCACTTCCTCAACGGAAACACCTTTTAACTCTGCCAATTTTTCGGCCGTTTTCATCACATAAGCCGGCTCATTAACACGTCCCCGATACGGCACGGGCGCTAAATACGGCGCATCCGTTTCAACCAAAAGCCGGTTCAACGGAAGCGCGCGAAAAACGTCCCGCACCCCCTCCGACATCTTAAAAGTAATAACACCGGACGCCGAAATATAAAGACCTAATTCCAAAGCTTTTTCGGCTAACTTTATCCCGCTTGTAAAACAATGCAAAACCCCACTATTCTGCAACAACCCGCCCCGTGCGGCCGCTTCTAAAATAGCCATAACGTCCTCATCCGCCTCGCGCGCATGAATAATAATCGGCTTGCCAATCTGGGCGGCTATTTCAATCTGACGTTCAAACACGGAACGCTGTACCTCTTTCGACGCTCCCATATAGTGATAGTCTAACCCGATTTCTCCAACCCCGACAATTCGCGGATGCGCCTGTATTTTTTGCTTTAAAACATCTGCATCCGGCATACTGTCCGCATATTCCGGATGAATACCGAAAGCCCCGTAAATAACCGGATAATCCGTCAACAACTGAATCAAGGCCGGATAATCCGGTTCATAACACGCCACGGATAGAACGCTCTTTACCCCCTGTGTCTGAGCCCGCATTAATATCCCCGACACATCCGATAACGCATCCATCCCGATATGACAATGACTGTCAATCATCCCAACACCTCTGCTATTTTAAAAAAGGACTGCATTACAACCTGCTTTTTATCCAAATAAATCCGATCGATATCTGCAAACAAACGCCCTATTTCATCGTAAACTTCTAACCATACCTCGGCTATCCCCGGTTGTACGACCGCATTTTGTCGAATTCGTTCCCGTATCCAATCAAATAAAAACACACGCATTAAATCAAAAGCCATCGGATTTTTACTGACATAATCCGAAAAATTACGAACATTTTCAATGGATAGCGAACCGGATGGCACAAACAACTCCACCATATCACGGTAAATCCGAACACCATCGTTTTCATATATATCCCGTGCCAACCCGAATGAACCACCGGCCAAAGTTGCCACTAAGTCCGTATCCTCCGCCATCGGATACATTCTTTTTAAACGACTGATCATTTCGTCTTTTCCGATCGGTCGTAAAGCAATCTGACGACAACGGGATCGAATCGTCGGCAACAATTTCCCAACATTCTGACATAATAACAGAATTAAACTCCTGTCCATCGGTTCTTCCAAAACCTTTAATAAAGCGTTTGCCGCATTTTCATTCATCTGATCGGCCAAATTGACGATCAAAATACGCCATCCCGTCGCACCGGCTTTGAAAGACAGAAACTGAATTCCTTCCCGAATATCATCTACCGTGATTTCACGCTTTCTGGGACGATTCATCACACCGTCGTCGACCGCTTTTCCGGCCAAAATAGCTTTCTGAATCTCTTTCTTGGCCTCTTCCGTTAGCCCACACTCAATCCATTTGACATCCGGATGGAAATCCGTTTCACCATGAAACGCCTCCCCTAATAACAAAGCACAAATCTGATTGGCCAGAGCCTTTTTCCCAACCCCGTACGGTCCGACAATCATCCACGAACCAGATAATTTACCCGCGCTCAAAGCCTTTTGAATCTGCTCTATCGGTTCGGACATCACAACCGCCCCCGTACAACCGTCATAATCTTTTGGTGAATATCCGCCGGATTTTCACGACCGTCAATCACGATATACCGATCGGGTTCCGCCGCAGCCAAAGCCAAAAAAGCTTGACGCAGGTTTTGATGAAAAGAAAAATCCATCCCCTCAAAACGCTGCTCCGTATTACCGCTCCGCATACAACTGCGACGCAATCCCTCTTTCGGATCAATATCCAAAATAATCGTTAAATCCGGTCGAAAATCACCCGCAATCATCTCATACAATGCTTTGATTTTTTTTCGGACTTCGGGCTTATCCCCATAGCCGTACCCCTGATACGCCATGGTGCTGTCCGCGAAACGATCACAGATAACTGCTTTACCGTCGGCTATCGCCGGCCAAATCGTCTTAACCAAATGATCCCGCCGCGCAGCCGAAAATAACAAAATTTCGGTTAAAGTATCCCATCTGGCCGCCTGCCCTGTCACAAGCAAATTTCGTATTTCCTCGGCACCGACACTCCCTCCCGGTTCCCGCGTCAAAAGACATGGATACCCATCATTCAACAACGCCTCTGCCAACATTCGACATTGCGTTGATTTACCCGCACCCTCTCCGCCTTCAAAAGTAATAAACAGACCCGGCTTTTTTATTTGAACCATGAACCGATAACCGCTTTTAATTTACCAAAATAACCGACGCGAGCAACACCTTCACCGGCCACCAAATCAACCGTTTTACTTTGATTATCCGGCCCCTTAACAACTAAGGTTCCCAACTTTTGTCCCTTTTCAATCGGAGCCGCTACCGGTTCGTTATAAAAAGCCGTTCCGATGATATCCGCCGTATGCCCCCGTTGAATGGTCATCGTGACATCTTCCGCAATAACAGCTGGCACTTCCGAAGCCTCACCCAACCAAACCGGAACCCGAACCACGACCTGTCCCGGCTTTGCCAAATCCGCATTTTCAAACGCCGCCGTTCCCCAACCGACCAATCGTTTCGATTCTTCCGACCGTTCTTTCATGCTCTTTAATCCGTTGATAACTAAAATTAAACGCCGTCCATCCCCTGTTTTAACAGATCCCGTCAACCCGAATCCGGAAGCCGTCGTATGCCCCGTTTTTAAACCGTCTGCACCGTTAATACCATATAATAACGGATTCCGATTGCCTTGCTTAATACCGTTATAGGTAAACTCCTTTTCCGAATAAATACCGTAATATTCCGGAAAATCACGAATAAGAGCCTGCGCCAAAACCGCCAAATCCATAGAACTCATTTCATGCCCCTTTTCCGGTAATCCCGTCGCATTTTTAAATGTTGCGTTCTTTAAGCCTAACGCCTTCCCTTTCTGCGTCATCATATCGGCAAAGATTTCTTCACTGCCGGCCATATTTTCTGCCGCAACGATACAGGCATCATTTCCCGATTGAACAATAATACCGCGAATTAAGTCTCTTACTTTAACTTTTTGATTCGGCTTTAAAAACATCGTCGAACTACCGCTTTTGGCACCGCCTTTGCGCCACGCGTTTTCCGATACCGTAAATTCCGTATCCGGTGTCAATTCTCCCTTTTTTAATGCATCAAAAATCATATAAGCCGTCATTAATTTACTCATCGAAGCCGGCGGCATCGGTACATCCGCATTTTTATTCAGCATGACATATCCCGTCCCCGCATCCATCAACAAAGCATTTTTGGCAACCGATTCGAAAGCCCAAGCCTTTCCGCCAACACATAAAACCGAAGCAATAATCGTTGAAACAACTAATTTTTTCATCTCAAACTCCTATTTTTGAACCTGGATTATAGCATCACCATACCCCGCTTGCCGCACTTTGTCAAGGACTTCACGCGCCCTTTCTTGATTTTCAAAGGGGCCAATACGAATAACCGTCAACTGTCCTTTCGGTAGCCGAATAACCGACCCGAAATTTGCCGCTGCCTCCGCCGCCCGTTCGGCATTAATTTCATTACCAAAAGCACCGATCTGAATCATATATTCGCCTGTCACAACACTTCCCGCCGCCGTAACCAAAGCCGCAGGTGCCGAAACGACCTGTTTTGCGTCTTCCGTAATTGCCTCATTCATCACCGAAACCGCACTCTCCTCCGCCGATGCCCCGGACGACACGACAACCGCTGCCTTTTCCAATTCTTTGGGTGGTACATCACCGAACGACGAACCGACCAGATCTAACGGCTCATTCGACAACACCGTTTCTTCTGCTTTTTTCTCACCGACACCCGCCCCATCTGCCACCGGTATTTCATATAACGGCATAACGGCCACATCCGGCTGATATATCGCCTGATTACTTCCCAAAGGAACAGTGGCAACCGTTTCATCCACAGCCACGGATGCCGAATCTGTGCCACCTTCATCAACAGTCCGCCCCAAAGCTTCCGCCTTTAACTGACGACTTTCATCAGCCAAAACCTCAACCTCAACCATTGTTGTTCCCGTCGCCGGAAATTCCAAAGCAGCCGCCACTTTTTGGGAAACATCAATCAATCGATTGTTGACATTCGGCCCACGATCATTGACACGCACAATTGCAACATTACCGTTTTCTAAATTCGTAATCCGAACCAAACTCGGCAAAGGTAACGTCTTGTGCGCGGCCGTCATTTCATTAGCGTCAAAAACCTCCCCGTTCGTTGTCAAAAGGTGCGCATCATCCCGCCGATACCACGAAGCTGCCCCCCGCTCCCGATACGCATAATTTTCGGACGGCGTATATAACACACCCCGAACGGTATAAGGTTCTCCAATATAATAACTGCCGACCGGTTTATTCTGTTCATATTCTCCGACAGACCGAAAAAGCAACCCGTTATCCGTGCATCCCCCGATAACACAGCTCCCCAACAAAACGGAAAAAAGATAAACCTTTTCTTTAATCATTCGGAACAACATCCTAAATTTTCAAATAAAGAAGAACTGGGATACCCATCCGTAAACAAATTATTTTCAATTTGATACCGGCGAATGGCATGCCGTGTTTTCGGACCGATCCGACCATCGGGGGTTCCCTCATAAAATCCCTTTTCTGCCAATTTTTTTTGCATTTCAATAACCGCATCCGTTTTAATCGGTTTAAAATCCTCCGGTATCGTAACCAACGGAGCCCTATTGCTTAAAACATCCGCCAACAATCCAATCGTCAAAGCATACAATTCATGTCGATTCCAACGCAGAATAACATTAAAATTCGGATACGTCAGGAAAAGCGGCCCCGACATTCCCATCGGCATACGTAATTGCGCCTTTAATTCATGTTCCGGCAACGGAAAATCAATAATATGCTTTGGCCGAATACCAATCTCTCGCCATTCTGCCACAGTTCTCACATCGTTTTGATGCACATCTTTACGGTCAATATTCTCCGGAAAAACAACCTCTCGTCCCCAAGGCTCATCCTTTTTCCATCCCACTTGGGACAGGTAATTCGCTGCCGAAGAAAAAGCATCCGGCATATTCCGAATCATATCGCGCCGTCCGTTACCGTCCCCGTCGACGGCATACGCGCGGAACGTTGTCGGCATAAACTGAAAATTACCGAAACCTCCGTCCCAAGATCCCATCTCCGGCGCAACCGTCGGTTCTTCTTCCACCATTTTTAAATAAGCAATCAATTCATTCGTAAAAAATTGCCGACGCCGCGGATGATAGGCCAATGTTGCCAAAGAATCCAACATGTTAACCTTCCCCATATAATGGCCATAGTTTGTTTCCAATCCCCAAAAAGCCAAAATATACACGGACGGCACACCATATCTGTCTTCAACACGCTTTAACCACGTCCGGTATTTGCGCGCCATTTCCTTTCCCTTAACAACATGATAATTCGTCAGACGCGTCTTAATATAATCAAAAAAATTAGAAACATACTCCGGTTTCTTGGTATCCAAATGAATCACCCGATCCAATAACTGCATCTGTGGCACTTTCTCATCCAATACAGCCCGGGAAACCCCTTTTTCCAAAGCTTCCTGATAAAACTCTTTCTTCCAAGCCTCAAATTCGGTATCGGCCATCCCCGGAATTGCTGTCATCAACGCTCCGCAAAATAAAGCACAATATAATGATTTAAAACATTTTTTCATAAAACGACCTTTCTCTTATCGTTATCATATCCCATTTTTTAAAAAAAATCACTTGATTTTTTCATTTTTTTTTGTAAAAATACACCTGATCCGTATCGGACCGCAAATAACGGTCGAATAATCGGATAAGGCCGGGAGAGGTGGTCGAGTGGTTTAAGGCTCCGGTCTTGAAAACCGGCGTGGGGTTTCCCCCACCGTGAGTTCGAATCTCACCCTCTCCGCCATATAAAAGCACCCGTTTTCGGGTGCTTTTAATATTATCATGCGTTATTCCCCTTTCTGTCCCATACAAATTCCCCTTGTCTTTTTTTATCCGTTCGGTTATAGTACATGGCATGATAAAATTATCCCTTAAAAAATACCAATTTTCTATTTATACCGCCGGTTTGATCGGCCTGTCCTTATTATTGGCACTGCCGGCATTGACGGCCGAAGGGAATCGCATAAATGATTCTTTTTCTCATGCCAAAAAACTATTGGAAAACCATGTCTATTATGACCACCGCGTTACCATTTACTGCGGTGCGGAATTTAATGCCGAAAAAATGATAGCCCTCCCCGTCGGATTTGATACATCCAAATATGCAAGCCGAGCCCAACGTGTCGAATGGGAACATATCGTTCCGGCCGAAAACTTCGGACGCACATTTCCCGAATGGCGCGACGGTCATCCGGATTGCCGCAATTATAACGGTTCCTCTTTTCGGGGGCGAAAATGCGCTGAAAAATCCAATCAAGAGTATCGCTATATGCAATCGGATATGTATAATTTATATCCGGCCATCGGTTCGGTTAATGCCGCAAGATCAAATTATAATTTTACACAATTTCAAGAAGATACAAAATCTTCTTTTGGTACTTGTTTAATGAAGATTCAGGATAAAAAAGCCGAACCGCCCGCCCGCGCCCGCGGTCCGATTGCCCGTACCTATCTTTATTTTGAAACAACCTACCCCCGCTATAAAATGAGTGATTCACAACGCAAATTGATGCAGGCTTGGAATAAAATATATCCGGTCACGGAATGGGAATGTGTTCGCGCCTGCCGAATCGAACATCTGCAAAAAAATGAAAACACCATTGTCAAAGAACAATGCGTTGAAAAAGGCCTGTGGCCAAAGGGGGAAGATTGCTGACAATCGGATGTCATCTATCGGCGACCAAAGGTTTCCTGCATATGGGGCAGGAAACAATTCAAATCGGTGGGAATACATTTCAATTCTTTACCCGTAACCCCCGTGGCAGTCAGGCCAAAGAACTCAATTTAAACGATATTGCCCGCTTTCAAAGCTATGCGGAACAACATGGTATTCATCACATTCTGGCACATGCCCCTTATACCCTAAATCCGGCAGCCGAGAACCCGGCTACACGAGAATTTGCCGAACTCGTTTTTAAAGATGATTTGACCAGAATGGAACACCTGCCCGGCCAGATGTATAATTTTCACCCCGGCAGCCATGTTGGCCAAGGTGTTGAAACCGGTATCAACCATATTGTTTCCCTCCTCAATAAAACATTATTTCCCGATCAAACAACGGTTGTTTTATTGGAAACAATGTCCGGTAAAGGTAGTGAAATCGGTTCAAGCTTTACCGAATTACGCGCCATTATCGATCGAACGGAATTGTCTGAAAAAGTGGGGGTCTGTTGGGACACCTGTCACCTGTTTTCGGCCGGATACGATATTGTTAATCAATTAGATAACGTGTTGACAGATTTTGACAAAACAGTCGGCCTGAACCGCCTGTTGGCCATTCATTTAAATGACAGCCTGATGCCGTTTCAAGGACATAAAGATCGCCATGAAAAAATCGGTAAAGGCCAAATCGGATTAGATGCCATCGGGCGCATCATCAACCATCCGGCTTTGAAAGATAAACCATTTTATCTGGAAACGCCTCAGGATAACTTATCCGGATACGCCCATGAAATCAATATATTAAAAGAATTATACCAATCCTAACACAACCCCGACCCGGGTATTATACAGAATTACAATCAGATTTAAATACCCCGCAAAAAGGCTCCACAATAAAACCGGTACCATTAACCCGCCGGCGATCCGTGAAACCCGTCCGAAAGCGCGAATTGTCCAAACAATAAAAACAATCATAATCAATAAGATAGCAAAAGCCAAAGCCGGATTTTTCAGGTAGAAAAATCCAAACGGCCAAACCAGATTAAAGGCCAGTTGTAAAACAAACGGCCGCGGGGATGTTTTGCCCCAGGTTAAAAAGGCGGCAACGGCCATTAAAAAATACAAAGCCGTCCAAACAACGCCAAACCAGACGTCCGGTGGTGTTAAATCCGATAAAATCAATGTGTTATACCATTTCAAAGCTTCCGGCGTAATAAACGTTGAACCGATATATCCGACCACCATTGTTAAGCACAATAAATAAAATAATCGGAGGGCTTTTTGACTGACGGATTGTGATGCTTTTGTAATTACTTTTTTCGTTTTTGTTATCACTTTGTAATTCCCTTTATCAACTCTAATATTGTTTTCTGAATCAGATTTAAATCCCGGGCTTCGGACAAATGATGATCCGCCCCTTTAATCAAATAAAAAATGGCATCATTCATAACCAAAGCATCCTTTAATGCCATTATTTTTTTGAGGTGAATCACATGATCCTTATCCCCCCAAAAAACACGAACGGGCATTGGAAGTTCAAGACCGCGATTCAGGACAAAATATTTTTCACCATCGGCGAATAATTCCGGGGTAAAACAAAATCCCTGCGTTTCGGGACTGGGTCCCAAAATATCTCCTTTTTCCAAAGCCTGACGGGCATAGTCCGGCAACAAATCATGCCAAATATCATACGTCATATCTGCCGCCGGTGCCAAGCCGATATATCCCAATGCTTGGGATTTCAAACGTTCCGCCAGCAACAATCCTAACCATCCGCCGATAGAGCTACCGACAATCCAAACAGGCATATCACCAATGGTCGCCTGCATAACATCCGAAATATCTGTCAAAGCCCGACCGATTGTAAAATCCGCCAAACTACCGCCGGAAGCACCATGTCCCGTATAATCCAATGATACATAATGGCAATTTTCCATACGAGCCGTTAAGGATAACATCTCACCTTTCAGGCTTTTACGATGAGAGGTCCAACCATGCAAATAAACAATAGCCTGATTTTTTGTTCCTTTTTCCCATGTGTATGAGATGGATGGTAAATGATCACGTATTAAATTAAAATCCGCCATTTTTTCTTGCCTCCCCGTACGTAAATAGGATATACTATAAAAAAAAGGAAAATTCAAGAAAAATGTCGTTATTATCCACAATCGGCCGATTTTGCCTGAATATAATATGTCCGCCTGTCTGCGCCATTTGTCGGAAAGAAATCGAAACCGCCCATTGTTTATGTCCGGAATGTTTCGGACAACTGCAATTTATTACACGCCCTTATTGCCAAATTTGCGGTAGGCCGTTTGAATACAATGCATTTGGCGATTTGCTCTGCGGTCGTTGCATGGAAAAGAAACCGCCTTTTGATATGGCGCGTTCCGTATTGGCCTATGATGCTTTTTCCAAACAGTTGGTTTTAGCCTTTAAACATGGAGATCATACCGAATTAACACCGTTATTCGGTAAATTTCTTTTATCCGCCGATCCGGCTTTATTTACGGGAACAGATATGATTCTGGCAGTACCGTTGCATCGTTTCCGGTTGATGAAGCGAAAATATAATCAGGCCGGGTTATTATGCCGCAAATTAGCCGGCCATACCGGTATTCCCTATTTTCCCGATATTTTAAAAAGAGTCAAAGCAACCAAAAGTCAAGGGCATTTAAGCCGCCGAAAAAGACAGGAAAATTTAAGAAATGCCTTTCGGGTCAATGCTCCGGCAAAAGTAGCCGGCAAGGTTGTTTTATTGATAGATGATGTCATGACCACCGGTGCAACCGTTTCAGGGTGCGCCAAAGCATTGAAAAAAGCAGGGGCAAAATCCGTTAAAGTATTAACTTTATATCGCGTCGTATCTTTTTGAAAAACTTACTTTTTAAGTGCTTTTTCGATTTCGCGCGAAACGATTTCATTCAACATATTCGGCAGGTTTTTATTCAACCAGTCGGTGACAACAGCCTCAGTTGACGCCGGAGAGGATGTTGCCGGAACCCCCTCCCCTGTCTTTAAACGAGATAACTTGTCCAACAACTGACGTGCCTTGGCATGTGTTGATTCCCGATCGGACGAACCGTCAAACACATCATCACACCGCATTTCGGGAGTCAACAGGATATAATCGGCAACCGTCGTTTCTATTTTGTCATAAACATCGTTTGTCGGTACAGCCGGCAAAGGTTGTCCGGCCATATCGGCCGTCAACATGCGGCGAATTTCCATCAGAATTTCCTCAGGTGAGAGTTCTTCCGGTTCCTGTTGTTCCGTATCCATGTACACTCCTAATCAACCGAATAGCCAAACCATTGATTTTTGACTTCTTCATAATATGCTTTCGGATCATATGTTTCCACATTCAGACCCAATCCGCGGGGATTCATCTGACCGATAGCGGACATCAATGAAAAGGCCGACACGATTTCTTCCCGATGCGCTTTGACCAAAGCGACCTGATTATCCAAATGCTCCTGTTCGGCATCCAACACATCCAAAACGGTTCGCGAACCGACGTTGGCTTCACGAATCACACCGGCCAAAGCAATTTTGGAGGCTTCAATTTGGGTTTTAATAGAGGCAATCTGTGCGCGGGTTGCTTTATAACTTTCCCAAGCACTAATGGTTTCGGAACGAACATCCTGAGATGTTTTCGCCCATAAAATCCGATATTTATTTTCGAGTTGTTTAGCCTCTCGCACATCGGCGTATTCCCGACCGGATTGGAACAAAGGAACCGTTAAGTTCGCCGTAATTTGCCAATAATCGGATTCTTTGATAGATATTTGTTCTTTTTGCCGACCGATGGCACCACCGACATTCACGCTGGGCGCCAAACCACCTTTTTTGGCTTTGACGGCCGCCTGTGCCGCTTTGGTAGCATATTCGGCCGCTTTAATTTTCGGGTTATCCCGCAACGCGGTTTGAATAGCGCTTTCCAATGTTTTCGGAAGTTGTAACGAAAAATCCTTTACATCCTGTAAATTTTCGGGTTCCAAACCGACAACGCTGAAAAAATTAGCTTTGGAAACCTGTAAATTACCTTCGGCGGCAATTCGGTTAGCCGTTGCCCCGGACAGGCGGGCTTCCGCCTGAGCCACGTCGGTGCGCGTTAAATCACCGGCACGGAAGCGCTTCCGATAGGATTCCAAGTGTTTTTTTAAGACTTTTTCGTTATTAATCTGTAAGTCCAACACTGCCTCATCCCGAATCACATCCATATAAACAGCGGTTGCATCCAATAAAACGGCTTGTTCGGTATTCAATAAATTCGCCCGACCGGAACGGACATTGCTTTTGGCCGATTCAACGGCGTTAACAGTACTGAACCCCGAAAAAACCGGTTGAACAAACGATAACGAAACGGTTGACGGATTCAGATATTTTTTTTGTTCCATTGCCAAAAAGCTATTATCATACGTATTCTTATTATAAGAGCGGCCGATACTACCTTCCGCAACGACATTCGGACGATATCCGGATTTCGCCTGAGAAACGGTTTCGTCAATCGCCTTTAACCCTGTACGATCGGCGGTAATTGTCAAACTATTTTCATAAGTATAGGACAAAATATCGGATAGCGTGTCCGCAAAAGCCATTGTTGAAACGGAACATAAAAGAAGAGTTAACCCAGTGATTTTATTAAACATATTTTTTCCTTTTCTAGTTTTTATGAGCATAGAATATGATAATTTTTAACAATTTTCAAGTATTTTTATTTTTTTTCTTGACTTTTAGGATCAAAATAGGTAAAAAGGATTTGTCTTTCAAAAAGGCCGGTTGGCAGAATGGCTTATGCAGAGGACTGCAAATCCTTTTATACTGGTTCGATTCCGGTACCGGCCTCCAAAAAAAGACCTATTTATGAAAAAAAATAAAAAAAGGTATTGCAATTTTATTTTTTTTGGTGTAAATAGAATGCGATTGTTCCAGCGTAGCTCAGTGGTAGAGCAATCGGCTGTTAACCGATCGGTCGTAGGTTCGAGCCCTACCGCTGGAGCCAATAAAAAAACCCTTGTCAACCGACAAGGGTTTTCATTTTGCGGGATATGGATAAAAAGCAATCGGTGTACCCTCAATTGCCCCGGCAAAAGTTCCGAGTTATTGAAAAAAGAACAATATTATCGATCAAAATCAACCGGTACGATATTCAAATTTTGCGGTGTCAATTGCCCCATACCGGAAAGAACGGCGAAATAAGCCGAGATTTTAGCATGTTTGGCTTGTGTCAACATGACCTGAGAATCCAACAGCTCCTGTTCGGCATTCAATACATCCAAGACCGTCCGACGCCCTCTTTGTTGTTCGTCACGTACCCCTGCCAAAGCCAACTTATTAGCAGAAACACGCGCCTTGGCCGAGGCTATGGCCGATGTTTGAGCCTGATACAAATTCCACGCTTGTCTTAATTGCTCTAAAACAACACGACGTGTTTCGGTATATTTCATTTTTATTTCAGATTTTTCGGCTTTGGCTTTTTTGGTGTTGGCAAAGGTGGCTCCTTTATCGTACAAAGGAACCGTTAAGTAGACACCAATCCGACTATCGGTTATTTCTTCCGCAACGGGAATATCATGATATTTCAGGACAGACGCTTTAATATCCACGGACGGCATCAATGTTTGTCGGGCAACGGTAATATTTTCTTCGGCCGCTTCCTCCTGCGCTTCGACAGCCGTCAAGGCAGGATGGGAAGCCAACGCCGTTCTTTCCGCCTCTTCAATATTTCGGGGAAAGATATCCTCGGCCCTTTTCAAGTTAATTTCCGGATATGTTTCATCAACCGTACCGTAAATACGGCGAAATGTTTCCAAAGCATTATCGTATTCCGCACGAGCTTCAATCACACGATATTTGGCACCCTCCCATCGGGCTTGAGCCTGAGCAACATCCGTTTTCGTCAAAACACCCACTTTTTCTTTTTCAACATACAAATCATAATATTGTTTTAAAACCCTTTCATTATTTTGGTTCAGTTTTAAAACTTGCTGTGTATTCAAAACATGAATATAGGCATCTATGGCAGACAAGAAAACACGTTGTTCCGTTGCGTAAAGGTTGGCTTCCTGTGCCCTCAAAAGGCTTTTCATGGCTTTAATTTGGGCCGTTGTTGAAAAACCGTGAAAGATATTTTGAGACGCGCTGATACCGTATTCTTTTTGGGTATAGCTATCATCTTGATTCAAGGCGTCGACTTTGGTTTTAGCCCGCGCAATACCGGCCGTTGCGCCGATTGTCGGTTGCCATCCCGTTTTAGCCAAATCAAGGTCAGCCGCGGTTTTGTTGACTTTTTCGCGTTCGGCCAAAATTTGTGGATTGGTTTCATATACCTGTTGTAAGGAGGTATACATATCCGCCGACACGGGAACGGAAAAAGAGGTTAACAGTAACAAAGCAATATATTTTTTCATATTATCTCCTATAAAGTTGTTTTAAAACGTTTAACGGCCATCAGGCATAACAGGATTCCGGTAATGAGCATATAAGCGGCTTTTTCCATAAAATACGACAAATCGGCACCTTTCAGAACAATATTGCGCAACAGGTATGTAAAATGTGTCAACGGATTAATATCGGCAATCCACCGAAGAAGGGTGGGCATATTTTCCGTCGGGAACAAAGCACCGGACAGCATCATCATCAAGAAAGCGACAATCATCAATCCCAGTAAAGCTTGTTGTTGGGTTTGGGTATATGTACTCAACCAGACAGCTATTCCGCAAGCCGGGACACAAAAGATCACAAAGGATAAAATGAACATCAGGGATGAACCGACAAACGGTAAATCGAACAAGACGACACCGACGCATTGAATCAACAGCATGTTCAGGAAGGCAACCAAGACAAACGGCAGCGTTTTACCCAGAATAATATCCCGTTTGGAAATCGGTGCCGAAATTAATGTTTCAATGGTTCCCCTTTCCTTTTCTTTGGTAATGGAAATAGAAACCAATGTTAAAATGGACATCAAAACCAAAATACCCATAATGGCCGGCACGATAAACCATTGCGTTTCCAATTGCGGGTTAAACAGGATACGTGTTGTAAAAGAAAGCGGGGGAACCGTTTGATACTGATATTCCGTTTTCATAACATGGGCGATGATACCTTGTAAATATCCTTCGATACTTTGCGCCTTTAAGACATTGGTCGCATCGATTAAAATTTGCAGTTTCCCTTCGCCGCGCAACATAGATTTCGTTAAACCGCCGGCCGGCGCAATAATGGCGGCATCCACCTCCCCCGTTTGAACAGCCTTGATGGCACTTTGACGAGAATTGGGAAAATCGATAAACCAACCGGAACCGAGGGCGTGATCTTTGATACGGCTCATCATCATATCATTCGGCACGGTATCGACGGCGAGTTTTAAATTGCGGGCTTCGAATGAAATAGCCTGTCCCAGAATAACGACCTGTAACGCAGGCATAATCAGAATAGCCACCAACAGGACGGGATCCCGTAAAAGCGTCATAATTTCTTTTTTAATAAAACCCCATAGTGTATTCATTCTATTGACCTTTTAAATTTCAAAACGCAGGCGGCTATCCAGACAAGGGCCTGCATCCCCAAAACAAAGAAGAGAAACCATAAATCCGTAAAAGAACTACCTTTCAGAAATTGATCCCGAGATAATTCCATATAGAAACGCGCGGGAAAGACGGAGGCTATCCATTGATAAATATCGGGCATATATTCTATCGGAAAGATAAAACCCGACAACAGGGACAAAGGAAGCAATCCGATTGTAGCGGCGTATTGGACGGCGACTTCCTGTTTACGGGAAACAACGGAGATAAACATGCCTGTGGCCAAATAGCCGATAATAAACAATAGTGTTCCCAAAATGATGTTAAAATAGCTGCCGACAAAAGGAACACCAAAAATTATTTGAGCGCAAAAGAAAACAACGATAAAGCCACCGAAACTTAAAAAGGCATACGGGAACAACTTACCGATCATGATTTCGAGGGCCGTTGCCGGTGTGGAAAGCAGCATTTCCATAGATCCCGTTTCCCATTCCCGGCAAATTGTCAATGTGGTCAACATCATAGCAACCAATGCAATAATAACGGCCGCAATACCGGGAATAGAAAACCATTGTGAATTGAGTTCCGGATTATACAAATACCGATACCGAAAATCCAACAGACTGTCTTTCGACACGGGAATGTCTTTAATTTTATAAATAGCGTTCATATTGATTGTGTTAAGATAATTCATAACGGCAGAAATCGTGGAATTATCGGCACCATCCAATAAAATTTGGACCTTTCCTTTACGACCAGCCATAATTTCTTTTTCAAAATCAGGCGGAATAAACAAGAACATCCGGGCTTTTTCCCGGCGAATATCGGCCTCCCCCGCCGCAGGGCTTTCAACAGTATAGGGTTTAAAGTAATCAGAGCTGGCAAAAGTTTCCACCAATTTACGGGAACTTTGGGTCTTATCATGATCCAAATACGCCATGGAAATGGATTTGATATTAAACTCCATGGAGTTTCCCAAAATCAGCACGATGGCCAACGGCAACAACAGTGCCATCATAAGCGTAAACGGATCCCGAAAGATGTGTTTAAATTCTTTCAAAAAAATAGCACGGGCGCGTTTATAGGAAAAGGATTTCATCTTGTTTGTCCTTCCACCAATTGAATAAAAACATCTTCCAGAGAGGGACTGATTTTTTGGATATTAAAATGTTTTCGAACAATCGAAATATCTGTGTCGTTTTTAAAAACGGCATGGTAATTTTGTCCGTACGGTTCCCAAATATCAAATAAATTTCGATCGGGCAGAATAACCGGCGTTGTTATCGGGCTTAAATGATAGAGTTGTTTATGGAATGTATTTTGTTTGAGGTTGGCGGGACTATCCAACGCAATCAATTCCCCGGAACGCATAAGGGCAATACGACCGCAATTTTCCGCCTCATCCATATAATGGGTGGTAACAAAAATGGTTTTCCCTTGTGCCACCAATTTTTTAATCAGTTCCCAAAAGCGATGCCTTGCCACCGGGGCAACTCCGGCCGTCGGTTCGTCCAAGAAAACGATTTTAGGTTGATGTAATAAAGAAACACAGAGGGCGATTTCCTGTTTAATACCTGTCGGCAGGTCACGAACAACCTTTGTTAAATCTTCGTTAAAACCGATAAAATCCAATAAGTCCCGCCGATTTTTCAGGTATTCCGCATGATTCATATGGCGAAGTGAAGCGGCAAAATCCATATTTTCACGAATGGACAAATCATCATATAGGGTAAAATGTTGGGACATATAACCGACTTTTGATTTAATCAGGCTTTCATGACCGGCAATCAATTCTTCATTATCGATAAAAACCCGTCCTTCCGATGCCAACAACAAACCGCACAAAACACGAATGGTGGTTGTTTTACCCGCGCCATTTGCCCCTAAAAAGCCGAATATTTCCCCTTTTTCAACCGTAAAAGAAACATCACGAACCGCCGTAAAATCACCAAATCGGACAAAAAGGTGACGAACATCAACCATTGTCGACATGACTTCCTCCCCGTTTTAAAAATAATTCGTCAAAATTATTCACTTGGGCTTTTTGCAGGAGTGTTTTGGGTTCCCCAACAGCCAGGACACGCCCCTCCTCCATCAAAACAACCTCACCGCAACGTTCGGCCTCATCCATATAAGCCGTCGTCATAATGACCAAAATGCCTTGTTCCACGGCTTCATGCAACATATCCCAAAATTCGCGCCGGCTAATCGGATCAACACCGTTCGTCGGTTCATCCAACAACATAACTTTGGGCGAGCGTAGCAGAGCGCACATCAGACCTAATTTTTTATACATACCACCGGACAGTTTACCGGCCGGTCTGTCCAAAAATTTATCCAATCGTGTCAACTGTAACAATTCTTTTTTCTTACGAGTATACTCTTGTTCGTTAATACCGTATAAGTCTTTAAAAAACGCCAAATGTTCGTCTATTGACAAGTCGGCATACAAACTTTGGGTTTGCGGCATATAGGCTATTTTTTCACGAAACGCATCAAAAGGCAATGGGCGGCCATCTTCCCGATACGTAATTTGTCCGGTTGTGATCGTTAACAGATTGAGAATCAGGCGGAATAGTGTCGTTTTGCCGGCTCCGGCGGGTCCGATAATACCATACAGACGACCGGTTTCAAAATGCATGGAAACACCCTTTAAAGCCTGAACATCTTTAAAGTTTTTATGTACATTTGAAACAGTGATTTCAACCTTACTCATCGAACAGGGTGCTTTCCATTGTCATACCGGATTTTAAAATCAAATCAGGATTGTCAAATCGGACCTTAACACCGTAGACAAGACGGGTTCGTTCCTCTTTCGTTTGGACATTTTTAGGAGTAAATTCGGCTTCTTCATTGATTTTTAAAATATGACCCGTAAATTGTCGATCACCGGCTTCGGGCAATGTACCGATCACTTTCTGGCCAACCTTTAAACGGTATACCTCGTCATGAGGAACATAGAAGTAGGCCCAAATATCATTGGGATTGGCGACGGATAACAAAGCGGTTCCGGGCGAAACGACTTCCCCTTCTTCCCGAAACTTCGTAATAACGATACCGTCTATGGGGGATTTAACGCGGCACCAGTCTAGTTTTAAATCATTATCTTTTTTATTGCGCTCCAAAATATCAAACTCAGCCTGAGAAATATGGCCTTTTTTAATCAGATTCAAAGCCCGTTCGTAATCATTGTTGATTTGAGGCGCCAAAACTTTATAGGAATCACAACTCATTTCGACAAGCAATTCATCCTTTTGAACGGTATCGCCTTCATACACGGGTAATTGAACAATGTCGGAAGCAACTTTCGAAGATAAAATGATTTTTGTCGTTTCCAATGTGCCGGCATAAACAAACTTTTTCCCTGCCTGCCAATAGTGGATACCGACCGCAATGCCGGTACCGACAAGCAATAACGCGCAAGTTGCCAATAGTTTTTTCTTATTCATCTTTTTTAATCTCCAATCCTTTAAATATTTTATCACATCTGGTATAGTAATACTCCAAATCATGAGCTTTGGGATTCATTTGTGCTTTCGGCAGGTGTGGAATTGTGGGAAACAAGGGTGGGAAAATAATCGAAAAGGTTAAATATTCGTGTAATTCTTCCGCACTTATTTCAGATGTAATATATCCATCCTGTTGAGCCGATTGAATCAATTGCAACAACAAATCGTTAGAGTGAAGCAATCCTTTTTGAACACAATCCCGATACAAAATCTCGTCCGTTGCAAAATCAACCATAATAGCGCGCAACAGATACATGTTTTCATACGCGAAACAAACCGAACGCTTACAAAAATGTTTTAGCCGTTGCAAAGAACCCAATTCAGCCACCTGATCCATTCCCCAAAATAAATCTAATTTTATATAGATCGTTTTAAACAGGTATTTCAAATAGGTATCTTTATCTTTAAAAAAGTATGAAAACATACCTAAGTTAACACCCGCCTTTTGGCAGACTTTTCGAACCGTTAACGATTTCAAGCCATCCGAAGCAATCAGCTCCAAGCCTGTTTTTAAAAGTTTTTCATCTAAATGAGCGCTATGTCTTGGCATTTTCTTTTTTCTGTCGAACCTGTTTGGAGGATACTTTACGAGATGATTTCGGCGCATAAAATTGTGCGCAGGCCTCTATCCAAAATTTTTCACTTAATCCGTCCGGCCGACCAGCCTTTTCCCACAGAAAATAAGCAGCCTCCCGTATCATTTGATCATGAACTGATTTTATCATCAATAACACTCCTTTCGTATATAATGGTATCAGCCTAATGTATCATTTAACAGAAGTCAAGAAAAATTATACACATGTATAAAAATATTTCAAAATAAAGTGTATTCATTTGACAACAGATTAATAAATAAGAATAAAACCAAATTAAACAGCAATAAAAAAACCCTTGTCAACCGACAAGGGTTTTCATTTTACGGTGTGTGGAAACAAGATGTAAGTCCCCAGCCCTCCGACCTAGGAAGAAAGTTGGTTTAACAATATCATAATATTGGTAATAAATATTTTAACCGAAATTGACATTAAAATAATGCCGAAGAATTTTTGGAGTGCATAAATGAAACCGGGGCCCAAAAATCGGGATACCCTGAGAACCAGATAAATCGTTATAACATTAACAAAAATAGCGCACAATATTTCAATATCCGTATATTGCGCCCGCAGACTGAGCAATGTGGTAAACACACCGGCACCAATCAATGTCGGAAAAACGACAGGCATAAAAGTTGTATCTTGATTCATATCCTGACGGCTTTTGAAAATATTGATATCCAGCAACATTTCCATAGAAACCAAGAAAATAACAAAGGAACCGGCAACGGCAAACGACGAAATCGTTAATCCGAATAACCGTAAAAAAGCTTCCCCGATATAAAAGAAGGACAAAAGCATGACGAATGACATCAGTGCAGCCCGACCGGGGAAAATTGTTTTCCCTTGATCTTGCAGTTTTAAAAAGACGGGTAAGTTACCGATCGTATTAATAATTGAAAACAAAACAACCGTCGAACCGAAAAAACATTGTGGATAAAATTCCATCTTTTTATATCCTTTTTAAATGTAAGGGATTAATTGTGATGATTTTCATGCAAATTGATACACCAAAAATCCCGTATGATTCAACTTATGTCCCAAATATTATATGAAAAAAAAGAAGATGGTGGGTGCGACAGGGATTGAACCTGTGACCCCTACCGTGTGAAGGTAATGCTCTCCCGCTGAGCTACGCACCCAA
>CALXZG010000017.1 GCA_944393195.1 uncultured Alphaproteobacteria bacterium | reverse complement strand
TGACTTGCCGTCACGGCCCGTTTCCGCACTTCGTTGATAATGTCATTCGCATTCATTTTATCAATCGCATACCGATACCCGGCCACGCCACCGATCGACAGAACACCCGCTACGGCCAGAACGCCCAACATTTCAACCATACTCCGACCGGTTTCCATTTTGATTTCAGTCATTTATCGCTCCTTTTCAACTATAACACAAAAATGTACCCTTTCGTGTTACACTTTGGACAAAAAATGACAAATCGATAACCGATTAATTCTTAATAAAAAAGGACTTGCGTCTCATTCCCGATTATGTTATAAAAACTATAACATTTTAAGGTACATTAAATTGTTACACTCGTTAAATAACATACTGAAAAACAATCACTTTCCAAAACAACTGTTACATTTTAATATGTAACACATAAATATGTTTTACCCCAAAATCGGACATACAACCCGCCATGACATAAAACAAAAGTCCTTGTTAAAACAAGAATTTTTTCACCCATAAAAAAAAGAGCCCTCTGTCGAGAGCTCTTTTCCAAAGCGTATCCGCTTATTTTTTAGCTTGAGAAGCCTTAACCGCTTCGGCCAACTTGTCACCCAGTAAAGCACCCGGATTGACTTTGCCGTCAACGATTAACATCGGCACGCCGTTGACACCCAACTTGGTCGCCAAAGTGCGATTCGCCGTCAGCTTGTCTTTCAATTCTTGGCTGTTAGCATCTTTCGTCAATTGCTTCGTGTCTAATTTTAAACCTTTACCCAATTCAATCAACTTGGCTTCGTCCAATTTGCCTTGCGCAGCACCGACCGCTTCATGCATTTCGGCATATTTGCCTTGCTTACCGGCCGCTAACACATAACGGGCAATTGTCTCACTGCCTTCACCGAAAATCGGGCTGTCAATCGGAATCCACCGAATGTTTTTCCCTTCTTTCGAAGCAACCGCCGCAGCTAATTCTTTGTTCGTCCGTTTGCACCAACCACAGTTGTAATCAAAGAATTCAATGATCACAAATTTACCCTTCGGATTACCCAAAGAATAATTCGTTTTATCGGCCACAATCGACTTCACGGCCTTAGCAACTTCGGCTTCGCTCGGACCGGCCGGTTGACGCTTTTGTTGTTGCGCTTGATAATACTTTTCCATCGTTTCCGCAATGAAAGCCGGATTAGCGGCGATAAAATCACGTACTGACGCATCCCCTTTCTGCGCGACCGGAACCGGCATCCGCCCATAACGGAACCCTTTCTTCATCGGGCAACCTTCGCCGACAAATAAAATAGAACCCGCAATAATCAAAGCCGACAATAACATCGTCCCGCATTTGATTAACGTCTTTTTGCATTCACAACCACATCCGCAAGTTTTCCCGCATTGGCAATCCGCCCCACAGGCACAAGCTTCTTCTTTTTTAACAACGGCAGCTGCCGATTTACTTACCTTTTTCATTTTATTCTCCTCAATTGGTAAACATAAAACATTCCTTGTTATACAAAATCGATTTTGAAATTGCAACAAAAATTTTTAAAAAGAAAGGCCGATTACCCGACCTTTCTTTTACCTGTTGCATTAAAACTTATATTGTACACTTAATCCCAACATTTCCGCATTGGACGAATACTTCATATTCGGCTTTGCTTTCTTTGTTTCACCGCCTTGGACGTTTCCGCCGTGCAGGAATAAATGCGTGTATCCGGCATCCACCTGAATATTACCCGTCGCATACGATACCCCGACCGAAGCCCAAATACGCCGACCGTCCGGAATCCGCGTCGTCCGATATTCCGGCGACCGAATAACCGTCTGATCATACGCCGTCCCGAACCGAAGCGTCCAGTTCTTGTTGACTTTATAGTCCGCCCCTAACGCATAGAACCATGTATTTTGCCAATTTTCATGCGTCTGGGAAATAGCCGCACCCGCAATCGGAGCCAACGGGAAATGATTATCCGCCGTAATCACGTCTAAATTCTTAAACCGGCTCCACCGTGTCCACCGGGCGCTGGCCGATACCGTCCATTGATTGTTCAGGTCATAGGCTCCCGAAAACAACACCGTCTCCGGCAACGTCACTTTGGCCGTAACCCCATATTTACCATTGAGTCTCGCTGCATACATCGGATCAGAGGCTGTCAATTTCACCGTTCCTTCCAACGTATGGCTGACTTTGGAACGATACGACACACCCAATCTCATTTTATCCGTCGGCTTCACCATTACACCCAACGAATACCCGACACCCCAATCATCACCGCGTAAATCTTGGGCAATACCGTTTGCGGAACTCGTCAACCGCGCATCAATCAATTCAAAGTTAACCGCGGCACCGACCGATACCATATCATTAATCTGATAGGCCAAAGACGGGCTGATATTCGTCGCGCTGACTTGGGATAACCCGCCATGCATTTCACCGAACCAACCGTTTTCATAGTCGGTAGCCAACCCGAACGGCACATAAGCCCCGATACCAAGCGTCATCTTATCATTTAGTTTATATTGTGCGAAACCGTTCGGCATAACCCGCGTCACCCGCGTATGACCATGCCCCATTTCTCCGGCTCCGTTATCACCTTTATAGTCGGCATGCAACGACACCATCGACGCACCGGCTTGAATACCGCTTGTTTTATTTAAAGACATCCCCGCCGGATTAAAACCGATCGCCGAAAAATCATCTCCGACAACACCGGCACCGGCAAAAGCACGCCCCATTCCGGCCGCCGAGTATTCATTTAATTGAAACCCCGCCGCCTGCGCCGTAACGGCCGATAAAGCCACGGCACCGATCGCCGCCGATAAAATGATAACTTGTTTCATACTGACTCCTTTTCTGTTATTGAAACTGTCCCCTGTTTACACACTTTTTATCGAATCCCCAAGGAAATAACATCGTAGGTATCATTTTGTCATATAAGTGTATTCTCTTTGTCATAAAACTGTCACATAAAAAAACAATCTTGCCAAATCGATTGAATTCAGGTATAACTTCTCTCACATAAGAAAGGATTCATCATGACATACATCTTCCTACTCCTCGGTCTCATCGGTTTAATCATTGGCGGCGATATGCTGGTTAACGGTGCCGTTCGTCTCGCCCGCGGCATGGGCGTTTCAACCCTCCTCATCGGCCTTACCCTCGTCGGCTTCGGTACCTCAACCCCCGAATTGGTGACAAGCCTGATCGCCGCACTGAATCATTCCGAAGGCATCGCCGTCGGAAACGTCGTCGGCAGTAATATTGCCAACATCCTGCTCGTCCTCGGTGCCGCCGCCGTTATTTCCCCCGTCCGCGTCGATATTAAATCCTTTCGACGGGATAGCGGCTTTTTGATTCTCTCAACGCTCGGCCTCTTTGCCGCTGCCGCTCTCGGCCGGATTAATTTTGCAATGGGTCTGCTTTTAACGACCGGCTTGATCGCTTACGTCGTCTATTCTTACATCTCCGATAAAAAACAACAAAAGAAAAAGAAACAACAAACGTCCGAAACGACATCGGCACCAACCGGCAATCCGTGGCTGGCTCTTGTCAAAGCCTTGGCCGGCATTGCCTTAACCATCCTCGGGGCTAAATTGCTCGTCGATAACGCCATCATTCTGGCGCGCAACTGGGGCATTTCCGAAGCCGTCATCGGCCTCACCCTCGTTGCTGTCGGAACTTCCTTGCCCGAACTCGCAACCTCCGTTATGTCCGCCATTCGTAAAGAAAACGACGTCGCCTTCGGAAACGTCGTCGGCAGCAATATCTATAACGCCCTTTTCATCCTCGGGATCACGGCTCTGTTTATACCGGTTACCGTTCCCGCAACGATGACCCGCGACATCATCATGATGGGCGTGACAACCGCTGTCTTGATCGGTATTGCTTTCTGGCAGAAAAAATTCTCCCGCCTTGTCGGAGCCCTTTTCCTGCTTGCATACGCCGGCTATACCTTTACCCTGTTTTAAAGGAGAAACCCCATGCCCGAAACCGTCGCTGTCGGCCTCAGCGGAGGCGTCGATTCCACCCTGACCGCCCTTCTGTTGAAAGAACAAGGCTACCACGTCATCGGCCTGTCCATGTCTATTTATAATAAAGACATCCCCGCCATGAAACTCGCTGGCAAATCCTGCTACGGCCCGACGGAAAAACAAGATATTCGCGACATTCAAACATGGGCACACGATCACGGGATTGAATCCCATATCATCGACCTGTCCGAACCGTACAAAGCCGCCGTATTATCCTATTTTCGGGAAACCTACCTCGCCGGCGAAACCCCCAACCCTTGCATTATGTGTAACGCTTGGATGAAATTCGGCCTGCTCGTCGATACTGCCCGTGCCCAAGGAATAATATTCGATCGCTTTGCCACCGGTCATTACGCCCGTATTACATCCCTGAACAATCATTTTTGCCTGCAAAAAGGAATTGATACCGTCAAAGATCAAAGCTATTTTCTGTACCGCCTGTCGCAAGATACCTTGGCACAAACACTCTTTCCGCTGGGGGAATATACCAAAGAACAAGTCCGCCAAATGGCACGCGACCGTGGTCTGACCGTTGCCGATAAAGCCGATAGTCAGGACTTTTACGCCGGTGATTATGCCGACCTGTTGCAACAACCGCCCCGCCCCGGCGATATTATCCTGCGGAACGGAACCGTCGTCGGCCACCATACCGGCTTTTGGAATTATACCGTCGGCCAACGGAAAGGCCTCGGCATCGCTTACCCCGAACCACTGTTCGTTTTGGCACTGGATGCTGCTCATAACAGGGTTATTGTCGGCCCCGCCGCCGATACATGGCAAACCGATTGTATCGCGGATTCGCTTGTCTGGGGCGGCCTTTGCCCTGATCCGAAAACCGGCCTGACGGAAGCTGTTTCCGTTACCGCCAAATACCGCTCAACCGGTCGCGCCGTTCCTGCCATCATCGAACCGGCCTCGGATCAAACCGTCCGCATTACGTTTGCCGAACCGCAACGTGCCCTGACCCCGGGCCAATCCATCGTTTTCTACCGCGACGATATTGTCCTCGGCGGCGGAATTATTCGCTCTCCTAAATAAAATCTTCTCACAATCACATAAAAAAATCCTTGCCATCCGACCGGGAATGCATTATGATATTTTTTATCATCTTAATAATAAGGAGAATAGTATGAAAAATATCGGTGAATTAATGAAAAAAGCGCAACAGGTTCAATCCCAAATTAATATCTTGCAAGCCAAAATGGAAAAGCAGGAATTTACCGGCGAAGCCGCTAACGGTGCGGTCCGTGTTGTCTTAACCGGTAAAGGGGAAGCCGTCCGTGTTCATTTGGACGCGTCGGTTGTGGATCCGCAAGATACCGAAACCTTGGAAGATTTAATCTTGGTCGCCATTAACGACGCCAAAACAAAATCCGAAGAAACGCAAATCACCGAAATGGAAAAGATTCAAGCTTCTCTCGGTCTGCCACCGGATTTTAAAATGCCGTTTTAAAGGATATCAATGTCGGCACCGGAAATCGAACAACTGATTCATCTGTTGGCAAAACTGCCCTCGTTCGGACCTCGCTCCGCCCGGCGGGCTGTTTTATTTTTACTGAATAAAAAAGAAAGCCATTTCGACCCGCTGCTGACCGCTTTGAAAACCGTTCGTGATAAAATTGAGGCCTGCCCGATTTGCGGCAATATGGATACAACCGTCCCCTGCGCCGTTTGCGCCGATGCCACCCGCAATCACGGTCAAATCTGCGTCGTTCGTGACGTGGCCGACCTCTGGGCACTCGAACGCGCCGGCGTTTTTCGCGGCACCTATCACGTCCTCGGCGGTGTTTTGTCTGCCCTCGATGGTGTCGGTCCCGAAGACCTGCGTATCGCCGACTTAATCCAAAAAGCCGCTACCGGTTCGGCAACGGAAATCATCCTTGCCCTGCCTGCCACGATCGAAGGCCAAACAACCGCCCATTACCTGACCGACCGCCTGAAAGACTTCCCCGTCAAAATATCGGCGCTTTCCCGCGGCGTTCCCGTCGGCGGAGAATTGGACTATCTCGATGACGGCACTTTGCAAATGGCATTTAAATCCCGACGCGATGTCGGATAGGAGGGACCATGGAACAACTGAAAGCATCTCTCGAAACCCTGCGCCAATCTCTAGCACGATTGGAAATGGCGATTGAAACCAATCGCGCCCGCCGTATCCAAACGGAAACCCGCGCAACCGAATTGCAACAAGCGCTGCGTATTGCGCACGATCGTCTCGATAACGCGCTGACAACATATCGCCAAGGAGGTTCCTGATGGCTGTTGTATCCCTGAAAATAGGCAACCAATTTTATAAATTCTCTTGCAATGACGGTCAGGAAGTTCATATGCGTGAACTGGCCGCCGGTCTCGACAAACGCGCCGAACAATTGACCAAATCCATCGGTTTTATGCAGGAAAATCAACTCCTCGCCATGATTTGCCTGTTGCTGGCCGAAGAAAAAAGTAAACTCGAAAAAACAATCGCGGCCGAACCGACAGAATCCTCTTTGGCACCATTGACCGAAACCATTACCGCCCTGACGGCGCAAATCAACCGCATAACCGAAAGCCTCGAACCATGAAAATTCTCTTCTGCGGCGATGCGGTCGGACAATCCGGCCGAACCATGATTTTTAATACCGTTCCGGCATTACGCCGCCAACTGAATCTCGACTTTGTCGTTACAAACGGCGAAAATGCGGCCCACGGTTTCGGCTTAACCCCAAAATTGTATCAGGCTTTTCTCGACCACGGTTCGGACGTTATTACCCTCGGTAACCACGCGTTCGATAAACAAGACATCAATCCCGTTCTGGAAAATCCCGATAGTGTCCTGATCCGTCCTCTGAATTACCCCGAAAACACTATCGGACGCGGCTTTTGTATCCGAACCGTTAACGGTGTTCGGATAGCCGTTCTCCAACTTCTCGGCAAAGTCTTCATGCGTGCCGTTGATGATCCGTTCGCAACGATTACGACATTCTTCCAAAATCACCAACGCGGACGCGACTACGATATTTTAATCGTGGATTTTCATGCCGAAGCAACCGCGGAAAAAGTAGGCATGGGCTATTTTTGTGACGGCAAGGCATCCTTGGTTGTCGGCACACATACCCACATTCCGACTGCCGATGCCCGTATTTTACCCAACGGCACCGGTTATATGACAGATGTCGGTATGTGTGGCGATTATCATTCCGTGATCGGCATGACGGTCGATAGCGCCCTGCCTCGCTTTATCGGCACCCCCGGCCGCCTTTCCCCCGCGGAACAGGCCGGCACTTTCTGCGGTGTTGTCGCCGATATTGATGAACAAACAGGTACCTGCCGCCGGATTTTTCCGGTTCGGATCGGCGCCCATCTTGAAAATACACACAAAATATGATATAAAGACACCCATCATTTAACTTAACACAAAGGATATTCTATGTCAGGACACTCACAATTTAAAAACATTATGCACCGCAAAGGCGCCCAAGATAAAATCCGGGCCAAAATTTTTGCCAAACTTGCCCGCGAAATTACCGTTGCGGCTAAAACCGGCCTGGCAGATCCCGAAATGAATCCGCGCTTGCGCCTCGCCATTCAAAACGCTCGGTCGCAAAATATGCCGAAAGATAACATCGAACGCGCGATTGCCAAAGGAACAGGCGGTGCCGATACAACTAATTATGAAGAATTACGCTATGAAGGCTTCGGCCCCGGCAAAGTCGCCGTTATTGTTGAAGCTTTAACCGACAACCGCTCCCGGACGGCCCCCAACCTGCGTTCTATTTTTACCAAAAACGGTGGTGCCATGGGTGAAACCGGTTCCGTCACATTTAACTTTGAACACATCGGCTATATCGAATTTCCGGCGGCCGTTGCCTCCCCCGATGCCATGTTTGAAGCCGCACTTGAAGCCGGCGCCGACGATGTCGCTTCCGATGATGAAACACACGAAATCACGTGTCGACCGGAAGATTTAGCAACGGTTCGTGAAGCATTGGAACAAAAGTTCGGAACGCCGAACGCGGCACGTATGGATTGGAAACCCATGGTACAAACACCGGTTTCTGATTTGGAAACGGCGCAAAAACTCATGTCTTTTATCGATTTGTTGAACGAAGACGACGATGTCCAACGCGTTATTACGAATGCCGATATCGCCGACGATATCATGGCGCAATTGGACGCGGAATAAATGCTGCGTATTTTGGGGCTGGATCCGGGACTGCGCCACACAGGTTGGGGCATTGTCGATAAGGAAGGCCCCAAAATCCGTTTTGTCGCGGCCGGTGTTATTAATCCGGACGACACAAAACCGCTTGCTGACCGCTTGGCCGAATTGCACGAAAGCCTGAAAAAAATTATTACGGACTTTTCCCCTGATGAAGCCGCGGTCGAAGAAACCTTCGTCAATAAAAACCCGAATTCAACCCTGAAATTAGGTCAGGCACGCGGTGTCGTTCTCCTGACACCGGCATTGTTCCATCTGTCCGTCGCCGAATACACACCGAACCAAATCAAAAAAATGATTGTCGGTGCCGGTCACGCCGATAAAAAACAAGTCGACATGATGGTACGAACACTGTTGAAAACAGTCCCCGAACATATCCCTCCCGACGC
Source organism: uncultured Alphaproteobacteria bacterium (assembly GCA_944393195.1). Taxonomy (GTDB): domain Bacteria; phylum Pseudomonadota; class Alphaproteobacteria; order CAAHEQ01; family UBA3637; genus CALXZG01. The sequence continues at coordinate 12,800 of CALXZG010000017.1, read as the reverse complement.
TGCCGACGCATTGGCCATAGCCCTCTGCCACGGTTTTATGCGCCCAGCCACCCTTATGCACAGGAATGCTTCATGAAAATCATTTCCAAACCGTCCCGCTACTTTAATGAACGCAAAGCCCCGATCGATATGCTGGTCATTCACGCCTCTCCCGAACCGACATTGGAAAGAACCCTCGCTTTCCTCATCGACGCAATCGGCGTAGCACCCGTCAGCGCACATTACGTCATTGACCGTGACGGCACAATCTACCAATTAGTACCCGAAGATAAACGCGCTTGGCACGCCGGTGTTTCCGAATGGGGAACGATGACCGACTTGAATAGCCATTCAATCGGTATCGAATTTCAATGCCCTTCTCCCAATACGGATGAACTCGGAACATTCACGGACGAACAAATTGCCGCCGGTATCGAACTGTGTCGGGATATTATAACCCGTTACCACATTCCGCTTGAAAACGTCGTCGCACACTCCGATATTGCACCCGGCCGCAAAAAAGACCCCGGCCCCCACTTTCCTTGGGATCAATTTGTCAAAGCCGGTTTAGCCCTGCAACACCGCCATCCGAAAACCTAATCGATTTCTTCGTCGGGATATAATCCCCAAATCATTCGCCGCGGGAACCATCCCTCAATCGACTGACCATCCCGCTGAAAAGATAATAAACAATAGGATCCTCCCTTGGGACACCGCTCAATGTTGCCAATTGTTCCCTGTTGCACAACCGCAACAACCTTTTTCCCGTCCGGATCCACCGTTAATACCCCCTCTTCCCGAACCAAAGCCGTCCGCTGCCGCCCCAACATCGTCCGATGCATCCACCCGATTGTTCCGTCCGCTTCCCGAACCTGCCGCCAAATATCAAACTGATCAATAACCTCAACCGGATACCCGCGCTCCTGATACACCCATTCAATCGGAAACCGCTCCCCCGGCCCCGTTCTTAAATTAACCCTGTCCTTGCGAATGGAGGCATAATACGGTACCGCCATGGCCGGCCAGGCCACGACCCCTATCATCATAAAACTGATTAATCCCCATAATCTACGCATCATCATCCGAAGTTTTATATCGGTTTCGAATCGACTTTTTCTCCCGACGGGGATGCGCTGTTTCCCCCTTTTTCTCCGACGGAACAACCGGCTCTTCCCCTTCTTCCACAATCATATCCGCTTCCGCCGTTTTAGCCCCGATCGGTGCCGCCGCCACTTCATGCCAACACACCTGAACCGCCGGCACAATCACTAATTGCGCAATGACATCTCCTCGATGCAACACATATTGCTGCCGTGATGTATTTTGTAATAAAACAAACAAAGCCTCCCGATCCGCCGGATGAATCACATGCGGCGCATCCGACACAATCACACCATGCGCCAAAGCCAACTCCGGTTGACTGACGACCTGTCCGCAAAATCCCATCGGAATTCCGATAGCAAACCCCGTCGGTACCCGCAAACGCTCCCCCGGATTGATTTTGATCGGCGCCCCGACCGCTGCCCGTAAATTTAACCCGACATGATACCGGGACGTATACGACGGCAACGGAAAATCACTCCCGTCCGATGTTCTTAAAATATGCAGTTTTGGTACCATGTCCTGGCCTCCTTCTAATTTGCCCGTCCGATAGCACCTGCCAAAGGCACCGTCCCGTCATCCGTACTTTCCGACACCGCCTCTTCCGCCGCCATGTCAAACTGGGCCGCCCGTTCATACGCCGCCGTTATCCGCGCCAAAGCCGTTTCCGCCGTCGTCATGATCTGAGTCACTTCTGCTGCCGACCGCTCATCTTCTAACAACGTAGCCGCTTTTTCAATAACCGCCAGATTCTGCGCCGCATTTTGAGCCAACCGCTCTAACATAATAATTTCCGACCGAGCCGTCGCCCAAGCCTGCATTTGCCGCACCTGCGCCCGCCCCTTTTGTACATAATCATCCATTGTTGCCTGCGTCGACATTAACGTTTCCCGAGACATCACCGCCGTAAACTCATCGTTTTTGACCATGACCAAACGCGCCTGTTCAATCTGCTGAATCAATTGTGCATCCGTCGGTTCTTCCCGAATTGCAATCTGATTGACAATCGCCAAAGCATCCCGCGCTGCCTGTAAAATCCGATCCGCTTTATCATTGGGATACGTCCGTATCTGAATTTCCATGTTATTGACCATTACGCGCGCCGTTTCCGTTAACCGTGCTGCTTCCTCCAACCGCTCCGTCCGCGTCTGAATCGCCGCCTGTTGCGCCTGTTGTTGCTGTTCGGCAACCTCCTCCGCCTGCTCATGCTTCATCTGCTGTACCATCGCCTGCGATAAATCCGCCACACTTGGCCGATAAACACTCTTGCCGCGATTAACCGAAATGCCCAACACAAAAGGCGGTAAATGTGACAAAGGTGTCAACTGAACCGGAATGGAAATATCCATCGTTTGCTTGGGTAAATCCCAAATCACCTGCGTCGGACTCGCTTCCGCATTCGGCATTTTCATTGTTAAATCCATCATCCGAATGACACCGTCCGTTATCCCAAAAGCCCCTTGTAAAGAAGTCACCGGCGTTTTTCCGGAGCTTAATACCCGTTTCATTTGCGGTTCAAAAACGGACGGCTCTTCACCCCGTTGCATTGCCCGTGTCACAATCGGTACCATCTGCTCAATATTGACACCGATCATCTGAGCTCCGCGAATCATCACTTCTCCCTGCCCGCTTAATCCTCGGCTCATTTCGGCCGGGGATTTGCCTTGCGCTTTCACGGCCGCCCGCAACGATAACTGTCCGCTTCCCAAAGCCCAATTTTCCAATACCATAAAGTCCGGACGCAACGGCATATTCTGGACTAAAACTTCCGCATTCATCACCGGCGTTCCGCTCCAATCCACGTCCCCCTTCATTTGAACCGGCGTACTCTGCCCGGCCTCGGCACTTCCCTCAAACCGTTTTAAGCTGATTTTTTTGTCCTTAGCCTCAACCTCAACCTCGGCATTACGGACATCCCAATCCCGGAAAAGAATCTGATTCGCCGACAAAGCCAATTGTCCCTCCCATTCGTTCAGGAATCCGAAATCAAACGGAGCCGTCGCAAAACCGCTCGCCGGCGCATACCAGGCCGCATCATCCGATACAAACTTCCCGATATCCAAAGACGGTGATTGTAATTCGGCTCGCACCGTCCGCCGACCGCCTTTACCGTCATAGACAAATCCGCCCGTTATCCGCTGCGTCCCGACACCGATCAACCCGTCTTTAACCTCCCAATGCGTCCCGCCGCCGTTAATCATTCCTTTTACTTTAAAGGCACCCGCCAATTTCGGTAAAATCTCCTGCTCCGGCCAAATTAAAGCCATCGCCTGACGGAAACTCGGATGAGCCAAATCCACACTCAAATCCTTCACACCCAAAGTCGTCTCCGGCGATACCAAATCCCCCTGTAATCGAATATTCGCCTCCCCAAGATGCCCCATAGCCGATACGCGCCAAATACCGTCATTGCCCCCGTTTGCCATTAACGCCATCTCCGTCTCACCGGCCGATGTGATAAGCGGCCATCCTGCCGTCACACCCGCCCGTTCCAACAAACCGGACAACTGTTTCGTATTAAGCTTCAAACTAAGCTGAGATACCCGCGGCTGCGGCCGTCCCACACCGATAATCTGCCCGCTGACATCGACATTTGCCATTGCCAGATTTTGCATCGTTAATGTGTCAATTTTTAACACATTCTGATCCAATCCGCCCACAAACCGAACCGATGATACCGGCAACCCGAAGATCATTCCGTCGCGCATATCCGCCGTTACCCGAACCGTCGCATCGGCTGCCGGACCGGCATTTTCCAAAGCCGACCGCAATATCCACGGTAATTGAGCCATCTCCACCGGCTTTTCGGCTTTCTGCCATCCCGTATACGCATCCGCATCCCAATTCGCCAGACTGACTTGAACGTCATAGGCCGTCTTTTCCCCCGCCGTCCGACGAACCGTTCCCGTCATCGTCGTCGCATCAACTTTGAATTCTTGCGCCGATACTAAAACCTGCTTTGGCTCAACAACAACCCGCCCCTCTAATTTGGCTTGTTGCAACATCTTCGTCTCCCGAACCCAAGCATTGTCCGGGAATAACCAACTGAGCCATGTTTTCGCGGAATCGGCCGATGCCGATACCCGCATATCCCACGACGGTTTTCCTCCTTTGCTCTCTGCCACACCGGACAAAGCCACCGTCGTCCGCCCCGGCATTAAAGCCGACGCTTTTTCAATCCGTAGCCGACCGGCCTGATACCGCCCCTGTACGGCCACATTCTGAACCGCATCTTTTAAATACGGCACCGTCTGCATATTCACCTGAAATGATACATCCGGATACTTCTTGTCCGCCCCTAAATCATCCCAGCCCGCTAATTGCCAGTATTCTCGCCAATCTTCCGGATTAAAGACATTCATTCCGACCTGAACCTGCCATGATGGTTGAGCCCCCGCACCGGATCGAATGACCGACCCTGTCAAAGCCGCCGCAGTTTCTCCTTCCCCGAACCGAACCGTAAAATCTTTCAACGCATCCGTCGTCGGTGTCACTTCAACCGTCATGTTTCCGACCGTGGGCTTGTTTAACGCATCCGATACACCCGGCCACCCCAACACACCCAAAAGCGTGTTCGGCGTCTGAACCGAAAATGTTCCGACACCCGAAAACCATTTATCCGTCGCATCCGGCGTTAATTGCCCCGATACATCCAAAACCGTTTTACTCTTGGCTTCATTAATCTTCACCCCGACATCAACCGGTATTGCTGTCTTAAATACCCCGGTTGTGACCTGCGCCGTCATCTCATGCCCGTCAATAACACCCGATCCCTGAAACCGGAAGGGCCCCCGTAACGAATCAACCGTTAAATCTCCGTTGACATCTGTCACCGTCATGTCCTGACCCGTAATGTGATTCACATACCGAACCGTCCCATCCGATATCGATACCCGATCAATCTTCGTTGTCGTCGACGCACCCGTTAAAAAATCCGCTTCCGCCAACTGCTGATCCGGATCCAATAAAAACGGAAAAGCAAAATTAGCCCGATTGCTCTTCAACCGTTCCAATAATAACGCCGGTTTGCGCAACTCAATACTCTTAACCACCAACGGACTTTTCAATAACGAAGACCATTCCACCTGAACCCGAACACTCTCGGCCGTTAACATCGTCTTTTCGGTACTTTGCCCCTGATTACTCAATTGGACTTTTTCCATCACAATCGTCGGCATCGGCATCCACGTCATCACCGTCTGGCCGCCAACCGTTAAATCCCGTCCCGTCAGTTCTCGAACCGATGCCATCGCCTGCTTCCGATACACTTCCGGATTAAACGTTATCACAACCAAAGCCGCCAACACGCCGACGGCAGCAATTACAATAAACCCGATGATAAATAATACCTTTTTCATAATCGTCCTTCGTTTCCGATTCTCTTTGTGTCCGAATATATTTCGTTATAGCATATCCGCTTCAAATTGCAAACCTTTTTTTACGAAATTCCGAAATAGCCGCCCTCACGCATTTCGCCGCCATAAAAACGGGAAAAATAACACGAAAACAGTCGCAAACTCTAACCGTCCCACCATCATCGCAACCACTAAAATCCACTTGGCCGCAGAAGGTAACGCCGCAAACGTCTGATCCGGCCCGATCATCGTCCCCAACCCCGGCCCTACATTTGCTATTCCCGTCAAAGCCCCCGAAAAAGCCGTCATAAAGTCCAATCCGACCAACGACAAAGCCAACGTTACCGCCACAACCGTTCCCGCAAAAAAACCTAAAAAGACAAGGACGCTGATTAACACATCATCGGCGATCGGTCGATCCCCATACCGCGCGACAAACACCCCGTGCGGTTGAATCAGGTTTTTCAAACGAACACCGATTGTCTGTCGTAAGATACTAAACCGAAACATTTTAATACCGCCCGATGTTGACCCCGTACACGCCCCGCTGGCCAATAAAAACATAAATAAAGCAACGGCAAAAGCCCCCCATTCCTGATAATCGGCCGCCACGAACCCCGTTGTCGTCACAACCGATATCACACTGAATGCACTTTCCCGCAACAACCGACCGATCACCGATAAATCCGCTGCCGACGCAATCCACCGAACCGCTGTTAATAACACAATCACCATCCCGACAAACCGCAGGTAAAACCAAATTTGAATGTTGTTGCAAATAGATTGCCACTGCCGCCGTACAAGCAATAGCCCCAACATTAAGGGCATCCCTGCCACCAACATGAAAAACGTCAAAATCCATTCAATTGCCGCATTGTTGAAATAAGCCACCGACAAATCATGCGTCGAAAATCCGCCGGTTGAAATCGCCGTCATCGCATGACAAACCGCATCAAATCCGCCCATACCGGCCAACCATAAACATCCCGCACAAACAACGGATAATCCCACAAAGTAAACCAAAATGGCCCGCATGTTTTTTGCAACCGTCGGTAAATCCCGCTCCGATTGCGCCGACGATTCCGTATTGAAAAATTGCATACCGCCGATCCGCAAAGCCGGTAAAATTAAAATAGCCACAATGATAATACCGACCCCGCCCATCCATTGCGTCATCGCCCGCCATAATAAAATTCCCGGCGTCATTTCATCTAAACCGGATAAGACCGTTGCCCCCGTCGTCGTCAACCCCGACATTGACTCAAAAACGGCATCCGTCCACGAAATTCCATACGCCGATACAAAAAAAGGAACCGCCGAAAATAAAGCGAAAAAAAGCCAAATCAAGGTCGTGCATAAAAACATCTCTTTAACGCGCAACGGCTCCCGCCCCGATCCGGCCATTAATCGGACAAGTAATCCCGCCGCTACCGTTATCCCGGCCGCCAAAGCAAACCGCTCCGCCGCCGCCCGTTCTCCGGCCAAAAAATCAACCACTGCCGGTATTCCCATACTGATACCGCACAACATAATCATCATACTGACAATCGAAGCCACTAATCTGAAACGCATTTTCCGCTTTCCTTTCCTGAATGCATCTATGTTATTTTTATTTCTTTCCAAATGCAATAAAAAAGTGTATACTGTCCCCATAACAAACAAAGGATATACCGATGATCTATTGCGACGCTCATTGCCACCTGTTGCCGCCCGAAACATTCCGCCGGGCATCGGAACGCGGTGTCCGCACCTTTTGCGTCAATACCACCCGTACCACCGAATGGGCACAGGTCATCGCTCTGCAAAATCAAGTCCTCGGCATTTACCCCTGTTTCGGTATTCATCCGTGGTACGTTGCCGAAGCCCCTGCCGATTGGACGCAACAACTGCGCGATATGCTGCGCCGTTACCCGACGGCCATGGTCGGCGAAATCGGCCTCGACGCAACCCGACCCGACATGCCCCGCCAACGCGCCATTTTTGAACAAAGCCTCCAAATCGCCGCCGAATATAACCGCGCTGTCCATATCCATTGCGTTCGCGCTTGGCCCGATCTCTTTGAAATTCTCGGTCAATACCGTGAAATCAAACCCCTCTTCCACCGGTTTTCCGGCGATGAAGTCATTATCCAAAAACTGCGCCTCTTTAACGCCTATTTCTCCGTTTTAAACGGCCGTGTCATCGACGTTATCCCCGATAACCGCCTGCTTATTGAATCCGATGCCCCCGACGGTATCCGGGATCCTGCCCGTATTCCCGATCTGATCGCCGACCTCAACCTCGATCCCGCCTATATCGCCCAAAATTGGGAACTGTTTATCCATGACTGATATCCAAACCCGCTTTCATCGAACCAGCCTCCTCCTCGGGGCAGACGCGTTGAACCGCTTGCGCGCGGCGCATGTTACCGTTGTCGGTTGCGGTGCCGTCGGCTCTTTTGCGGCCGAAGCCCTTGCCCGCGCCGGTGTCGGATACCTGACACTCATCGACCCTGACACCGTCGAACGCTCCAACATTAACCGCCAACTCTGCGCCCTTGAATCAACTATCGGACAATCCAAAACAGATGTCCTCGCGGCCCGTATCCGCGACATTTGCCCCGATACCCAAACCGCATCACACCACCTGTTTGTTGATCAAAACACTTGTGCCGAAGCCTTTTCCGATACCCCGGATTTCGTGATTGACGCCATGGATTCCTTAACCGCCAAAGCCGATATGCTCGCATGGTTATACCGCGCCGGCATTCCCACAGTTTCTGCCATGGGTGCCGCATTAAAAACAGACTTTCGCCGAATTCGTGTCGGCCCCTTGAATCAAACAACAACTTGCCCCGTCGCCGCCCGCCTGCGCCGATTGCTCAAAGACAGAAATATACCGCTCGATATTCCCTGCGTTTATTCCGACGAACCACCCGTCAAAGCCACCGAACCCGGGCGCCAAATGGGGAGCCTGATTACCATCACCGGCCAATTCGGCCTCATTCTTGCCGATTACGCCATTCATTCCCTGATCAAATCATAAGGATACACTATGGATCTGACAAAATACCATTTACCGATACAAGAAACGCTGACCGCATCCGCCAACCCTGGATGCCAAGCCGTCTGGCTGCGCGAAGTCCTACCGCCGATTATTGTCCCGACAACCGAACCGAATACCACCGTTCCGGTCGAACGAACCGTTTTCCCCATTTTTATTAACGATATTCGCAACAATAGCCTGACTGATGCCCTGAATAACTGGTTTAAACAAAACAACATTGCCGGACGCGTCACCTCCCCCACCCACACAACCGTGATTGATTTCTTCTTCAAATTATATATGGACATCCGCCGCGATAATCCGGAAATTATCGGCGGTTCTTTTCCCGCCGTTGATCATCTTGTTTTTAAACAATCCGACCCTGACGAAACCGCCGCCTATCAATCCGACGATACCATCTGTATCAACCTTAATGCGGCAATTTTGGACTTAACCACAAACGCCCTTCTCCATGAACTGGGACACGCCCTTGATATAGACGACGGCTTTCAAACCCAACTCACCGACGCACCCTATTTTCGGACGGCCGCCGCTTTCTGGCGCCGCAGCCTGAACCTGACACGACTGCCCTTGACCGATGTCGAAAAAAAAGAGTGCTTTCCCTTCTTTCAATCCACCGAAGGAACAAACTACATGGCCGACAGCCTCGGTATCAGTCAACAATACGAAGCCGAAGCCCACCCGGCCGAATTCGTTGCTTTTTTCTGGGAACACCTGAACGGCCCGAATCGCACCCGCTATGAAGCCTTGCTGAACCACAATATGTTTCTGAAAAATGCCGTCACCGTCTGGAAAGCAATTGCTCTGTTCGAAATCGGCAACTGCCAAGATGCCGTCGCCGACACCCTGCGCCAACGCATTGATGAATTTAAACTTAAATCTGATACGGAGCAAAACCTTATACATTTTGATAAAAAACTAAAATCTGTTCTGGCGCATCATCCGAAAGATCAAACCGAAACCGCCGAAGTTTTGCGCCTGTATCGCAAAGCCAATCGTTCGCTGACCCGTGACGGTCAAGCCTTGTTTGCCCGCATCAATGATATCTATCAAACAACCAAGCAACGGCCGGATATGATTGAACGCATGAACCGCCTCCGTCAAATGGCGCAAGTCCTCTGGGAATCTTACCAACAAAACCAAAATGATCCGCCGCCGCCCAAGCCCAAGTCTTCGTGCCAAAGCCGTGACCGAAAACTCTACCTCTCCCATCCGACGAAGGAGCGTAACTGATACCACGTTTCACCGCACCTTTCTCGGAATAAATCCGTTGATATATGATATTGAAAGTACATTAAAATGACAGATTTTTTTGACTTATCCGACGATACACCGACCACACCGATACAACAACCGACCACACCGCCGCCGGCGCAACAACCGATTCCCTTTCTGGACGACCTGAACCCCGAACAACGCCAAGCCGTCGAACATACCGAAGGCCCCTTGCTTGTCCTGTCGGGTGCCGGCACCGGCAAAACCCGCGTCCTGACAACCCGCATAGCCTACCTTCTCGCCACCGGCAAAGCTCGCCCATGGCAAATTCTGGCTGTCACATTTACCAATAAAGCCAGCCGTGAAATGAAAGAACGCCTCGAAAAAATGGCCGGCCTTGCGGCCCGATCCGTCTGGCTTGGTACCTTCCACGCCATCGGTATCCGTATTCTGACGCGCTGGGCGGCCGATGCCGGCCTGAAACCCAACTTCATCGTCCTGAATTCGGATGATCAGGAACGCGTTTTGAAACAACTCATGACCCAAAACGGTGTCGATATTAAAAAGTATGATCCGGGCGTTATGCTCGATATTATTCAACGCTGGAAAGACCGCGGCTTGGCTCCGACGGATATTACTCCCGCCGAAAATACACCGTGGTGCGACGGTCGCGCCCAAGGCTTTTACCAACTCTACCAAAACCGCCTGCACGAATTAAATGCCGTCGATTTTGGCGACCTTCTCCTTCTCCCGCTTCTTTTGTTTAAAAACAGACCCGATATCCTCGATTTGTACCAAAATCAATTCCGCTATATTCTCGTCGATGAATATCAGGATACCAACGTCGCCCAATACCTCCTTCTGCGCTTACTGGCTAAAAAACATCATAACCTCTGCTGTGTCGGAGACGACGATCAATCGATTTACTCATGGCGCGGTGCCGAAGTCGAAAATATCTTGAAGTTTCAGGATGTCTATCCCGATGCCTGCGTTATCCGCCTCGAACGTAACTACCGCTCTACCGCCCATATTCTCGGTGCCGCCGCCGCGCTTATCGCGCATAACACCGGCCGCCTCGGCAAAACACTCAAAGCCGCCAAATCCGACGCTGCCGACGGTGAACGTGTCGCCCTGAACGCTTACGCTAATGGCTTTTACGAAGCCCAAAAAGTCATCGAAAAAATCGAAGTCGAACACACCCGCGGCACACCTCTTTCTCAGATGGCCGTTCTGGTTCGCGCCTCTGTCCAAACCCGCCCCTTTGAAGACGAACTCATCCGCGCCGGTATTCCTTACAAAATCATCGGCGGCTTTAAGTTTTATGAACGCGAAGAAATCCGCGATGCCGTCGCCTACCTGCGCCTGATTCTCAACCAAAATGATGACCTCGCTTTTGCCCGTGTTGTTAATAAGCCCCGCCGCGGTATCGGCGACAGTGCCATGGCCGCCCTGTCCGCCACAGCCCGGGAACATAAAATCAGCCTTTTTGAAGCCGTCACCTGGGCCGAACTCCGCCCCTCCGTCCGTAAAACGTTGAACGCCTTTACGGCCCAAGTCAAAGCCTGGCACGACTTGACCGAAACCATCGACCCGGCCCCTCTCGTCCAACAAGTCCTCGAAGAATCCGGCTACCTTCCCATGTGGCGAACGGATAAATCCCCCGAAGCCGAAGGCCGGATCGAAAACCTGAAAGAATTATCCAACGTTCTCAAAGAATTTGAAACCATTTCTGCCTTTATCGAATACGCCGCATTGGTAACGGATGCCGACGCAACCGCCACCGATGACCAAGTCGTTGTCATGACCCTCCACGCGGCCAAGGGCTTAGAGTTCGACATTGTCTTCCTGCCCGGTTGGGAAGAAGGCCTCTTCCCGCATCAAAAAGCATTGGACGAAGTCGGCGAAGCCGGTTTGGAAGAAGAACGCCGCTTGGCCTACGTCGGTTTAACCCGCGCCCGCCAAAAAGCCTTCATCTCTTTTGCCGAAAATCGTCGTGTCTACGGTCAATATCAAAACGCGTTGCCAAGCCGCTTTATCGCCGAACTGCCGGCCGAACATATCGCCGACCATAGCACCCTGAACAATCATTGCAGATTCGGGGCCGATGATATCGCCCCTCTGATGTGGCATTCGTCCCAATCCCGCACCGGATCCGATTCCTCTGCATCGGATACCGGCTGGGGTCGCGGTAGCGATACGTTCTGGCAAAAAAACGATCCGACGGATCGCCCTGTGTTTGATTATCAAAGAAAGTCTGATCCGTTTTATCATCACCCGATACGAACGCAAGACTCCCCGTATCGGCATACACCGCGCCGAAACGATGATGCCCCGTCATCGACACGCACCTACCCGCCACAACTGACTCCAAAGCAAACATATAACCCGACACGCCGGATCGGTAAACGCGTCTTTCACGATACATTCGGTTTCGGCACCGTCGTACGGGAGGAAGGACACCGCTTGGAAGTCCACTTTGATACCTATGGCCTCAAAAAAGTCTTGGCCGAATACCTAACCGAAGCCTAGCCTCACCCTTTATAAAACTGTCATCCTTGCGAAAGCGAGGATCTTTCAACCACCCTCAACCCCATAAATACCTCGTCATTCCCTCGAAGATGGGAATCTCTTAACGCCCCCTAAAAAAACGTTATCCCTGCGAAAGCGGGGATCTCATGACGCACACACCTTTTCAATTCCAACATCCGCTTGCCGGCGGCGACTTCCGCTGCCTTGGCGCGCGGTGTTTCATTGCCTTACGCGAAAAAACAATTCACCGGATTGTTTTTTCTTGCGCGGTATCCCCGACCTGATCGGGGATCTTATGACACACCCCCGCCGCCCCCAAATCACCATTCTGACACACATTGCTTTTCCCATTTTCCATTTTGATTTCAGTCATTTAATACTCCTTTTCAACTGTAACAAAAAAATGTTCCTTAAAATGTTATAGATGTTGTGTATCACAAAAAGAAAGGTAAAGCAAGAAGAAAATATTTATATTATAAGGAGTTCCCGTTCATTTGGCTAAAAGTCGTGTAAGGTGCAAAAAGTATAACAAAAAAAGGAACATTAAATTGTTACACTCGTTAAATAACATATTGA
>CALXZG010000016.1 GCA_944393195.1 uncultured Alphaproteobacteria bacterium | reverse complement strand
TATTATCCGGATAATACGACTGGTGTTTGTCGGTCGTGTGTCGCGGACGGTGATTTAATTACAAATGAAGGAAATTGCTATGAATGTGGGTATTATTGGAATGATTCAACGGAAACCTGTTCGGCTTCATAGAGCCCTTGAGCTAAAGAAACACCCCTTATATTGATAGGGGTGTTTTGGTAAATACTTCCGACTACTTTACGTATCCCGTGTTGACATTCTATATGAATTCAATCCGGGAGGGATGATATGACAACGCGATTTTCCGTTGATTGGCGTGGATATTTTCTGGCTTTAACGGCCGTCTTTTTTTGGAGCTTTAATGTTGTTATTGCGCAACGTTTTGCAACCGATCTGACACCTGTTGAATTTGCTTTCGGACGGTGGTTGTTGGCCGGATGTTTATTGGTTCCTTGGACCGCGCGGAGTTTATGGCAAAATCGGCACTTTTTAATACAACATTGGATTTGGATTATCGGATTGGCTTTAACCGGTATTGTGTTGGATAACACTTTGATTTATATCGCCGGTCATACCATAGATGCGGTTAGTATGAGTTTATTAAATCTGTTAGGCCCTATTTTTTTGGTCTGGTTAACGGTTTTCTTTTTAAAAGTACCCGTCCGTATCGGGCAAATAATCGGCATGGCGATTGCCGTTATCGGGGTTATGGTTATTGTCACAAACGGTCGATGGAGCGGGTTGACAGGAAGTATGTGGCGTATCGGGGATGTTTGGATTATTTTAAATGCTTTTTGTTTTGCCGTTTACAGCTTTTTGCAATATAAAAGGCCGGCTTATTTACCACAGGCGACACTCCTTGCCGCAACGGTTATTGTCGGTGTCATGATGTTGTTACCTTTTTTGGTAATGACAACGCCTTGGGATCGGATCAGTTCTTTTTCCGTGACGGATTATTCTATTTTTATTTACCTGGGGATTTTTAATTCGGTATTGGCGTATTTATGTTGGAACAATGCGCTTGGGCGGATCGGCTCGATGAAAACCGGCATTGTTTATTATTTGTTGCCGGTGTTCAGTATGATTGAGGCGGCTTTTTTCCTGGGGATATATATCGGATGGCCACAGGTTATCGGCGGAATCGGTGTCATTGTCGGTGTTTATATTGTCAGCCGTTTCCAAACACCGCCCGTTTTAATTCAGGCATCCGCAAAACAACGGACGAACCAGTTAAGGGGATAGATGCCCTATCCCCATATAAAGTTTGGAACTATACCTTAAACTTGTTGCTACGCGGGAAACCAACCGGCGGAATTTTACCGATAGTTGCCCGCTTGGCCAACCATAACCCGATGTTTCGTTCGACACGGATTCCGTTACCGGACGGGAAAGCCAAGCCATCCTCTAAATTAAAGAATGTGGCATCGGACAATTCAGCACCGGCGTATTTTTGCAACATAACACCACTGCCGCGTGTCATTGTCGGAATTTCATCGGCTTTAAAGACAATCATTTTCCGGTTGGTGCCGATAATGGCAACATGATTCCCGTTAACACGACGGCATAAAACGGCTTTATCCCCGTCGCCCAAATTCAAAATAATTTTCCCCGACCGTGTTTGCGCCGCAATATCTTTGGCGGCAACGATAAATCCTTTTCCTTTATTGGAAGCGACCAAGAAACGATCCTCCGCCGCGTATACAAACATGGTCACAATATCGGCATCCTCGGGCAAATCAATGGATAAACGCAACGGTTCCCCAAAACCGCGACCACCGGGTATTTTATCCCCTAAAATCGTATAGAAACGACCGGTGGAGGCAAACAAAATAATATGATCCGTCGTATAGGCTTTTACCGTCAATTTCAGGCTATCGCCTTCTTTGAATTTTAAATCGTCGGTTTCCGTGTGTCCTTTTAAAGCGCGAATCCAGCCTTTTTTAGACAGGACAATCGTAATCGGTTCTTTTTCAATCATGGCTTCGATCGGTACATCCACGATGGCAACGGCTTCGGCAATTTGTGTCCGACGGGCACCAATGGTTGTTTTAGGACCAAACATTTTTTTGATTTCGCTGATTTCCTCAGATAACTTTTTAAACCGAGTCTGTTCATCTGACAATAAGTTTTCCAACCCCGCTTTTTCCAATGCCAAATTTTCAAATTCGGTTTTTAATTGTGCTTCTTCAAGCTTACGCAACGACCGCAACCGCATGTTGAGGATGGCTTCAACCTGTGTTTCCGAAAGGCTGAATTCTTCAATCATAATCGGCTTGGGTTCGTCTTCATTCCGGATAATTTCAATTACACGATCCAAATTCAGGTATGTAATCAGGAAGCCTTGCAATAATTCCATCCGGTGAGCGATTTTATCCAATCGGAATGTTGAACGCCGCACCAAAACCGTGTCGCGGTGTTTTAAAAAGGCGATTAAGACTTCTTTCAGATTCATAACGCGCGGGGTGTGATCGGCATCCAACACATTCATATTTAGGTTGAAATTAACCTGTAAATCCGTATTTTTAAACAAATGTTCCATCAATTGTTCCGGTGCGACCGTTCGTGATTTCGGTTCCAAAACAATCCGAACCTGATCGGCGGATTCGTCCCGAACATCGGCCAACAATGGCAACTTCTTTTCGGACAACAGCTTGGCAATTTTCATGATTAAGTCCGATTTGGGAACACCGTACGGAATTTCGGAAACAACGATCTGATACTGCCCGTGTGATAGTTCTTCCTTTTCCCACTTGGCGCGTACTTTCATGGCACCACGGCCGGTTGTGTAAGCTTTAATAATATTAGCGCGGGATTCGGCCAAAATACCACCGGTCGGAAAATCCGGCCCTTGCACAAAATCCAACATTTTGGCTACATCACAATCCGGATGTTTAATCAGGTATTGCAAGGCATCACAAACTTCCCCGACATTATGCGGCGGAATATTGGTCGCCATACCGACGGCAATACCGGAAGATCCGTTGGCCAGCAGGTTCGGAAAAGCCGCCGGCATCACGCTGGGCTCTTCCTCCTCCCCATCATATGTTTTGTCAAAATCGACAGCGTTATCGTCCAATCCTTCCATCAAAGCGATGGCAACCGGTGTCAAGCGGGCTTCGGTATACCGCATGGCGGCTGCCCGATCGCCGTCAATATTACCGAAGTTGCCTTGTCCGTCGACAAGCGGATAACGAACGGCAAAATCCTGAGCCAACCGCACCATAGCTTCATAGACGGACGTATCCCCATGCGGGTGGTATTTACCGATAACATCCCCAACCACGCGGGCGCACTTTTTAAAGCCGGTGTTCGGGTCCAACTTTAATTGTCGCATTGCGTAAAGCAGGCGGCGGTGAACGGGTTTTAACCCGTCGCGCACATCGGGAAGCGAACGCGCCACAATGGTGGACATGGCGTAAGCCAAATACCGTTCGGACAACGCATCGGCCAGCTTGGTTTCTTTTACATTTTCGGTTGTTTTCATATCATCTTGTTTTTCAGTCATAGTCTGACTATATCGAAAAACTGAACGAAAATCAAGCAGATTTTATGTTGTCATAATGATTTTTCAGCCTGTGCATTGCGCTTGTTGTGCTGGTGTTAAGGTGCTGATATCATCGGGGCATCGCACACAGGTAGGATATGCATAATACCTGCCTTTACACTTTGCACACTCTTCCGGATTGCGATCTAAGAAAATAGCATCTAGATCGTAATTACAATGGGTGCTGTAATTAAAACCGGCATCATGAATACGTTGTGGGCATTCTTTTGCGCCATAAGCTCCGGCACCTACTACATAAATTCGGGTAATATCTTCGCAGTTATGACATGCCCCATATCGATCCATGAATTGACCTGTGGTACAACGGGGAATGACGCAGTATCCGTTATCAATCAAAACTCTGTTCGGACACCGTTGACATAAGCCGACAGGATTGTCTGTTGCACCACCACCAACTAAATTATTATAGAATCCTGGTTCCTCCATATCTTCACAGGAACGACATCCACCTAAAAAAGTATACAGCGGTTTGTCAGGAGGACAGCAATATTTGCTGTTTTCATCGCAACAGGTGCCGTTTTCCCCCGGATTTTGACAACACGTTCCGTTTATGATCTTTTCCTCTCCACAACACACGTATTGCCCGTTGTCAAAATCTTTTGCACATGTTTCACCGGTAGCACATGTTGTTTGGCAAATTCCATTATCACATGTTCCGCAAGGGCAATCCGCGTCATCCTGACATCCGGCCATATCCGCCCGAAACCGAAAGACTAATTTATTATCTTCCCCGCAGATATCCAGATTTACCGCGGCGATCATTCCGTTGACATATGTCTGTATTGGCATGGTCCATCCCGTTCGTATCATTTCCCGACAGAGCCGAGTGTCAATATTGTATAGTGTCAATGCGAATAAACCGTCCGGTAGAGAGGAAACCTCTATCGGATAGCCAAGGCGGGTTGTATCCCCCATTTCGGATTGGGAAAGAGGCGCACCGGTTAAACTTTGCTGTGTGTGAATAACAACACGGCGGCGTAGTTCGTTAAAAGTTTCATTGGCCTGATATTTTGTTACGGCATATCGATACCCGGCGACGGCACCGATTGTCAAAACCGCCATAATGGCCAACACGCCTAACATCTCAACCATACTCCGACCCCGTTCTCCACGGCTACCCCTCTCTCCCGTCATCCCTGTTCTTTTTACCCCATCTGTCATCCCTGCGCCCCTTATATTCTCCGTCATCCCTGCGAAAGCGGGGATCTTTTTGTCGTCCAAAGATTCTCGGGTCAAGCCCAAGAATGACGGGTTGTTATCATTCCGACACGCATTCCCTTTCCCGTTTTCTATTTTGATTTCAGTCATTTAATACTCCTTTCGAACTGTAACATAAAAATGTACCTTTTTGTGTTATATTTTGGACAAAAAATGACAAATCGATAACCGATTAATTCTTAATAAAAAAGGGCTTGCGTCACATTCTCAATTATGTTATAAAATCTATAACATTTTAAGGTACATTAAATTGTTACAGTTAATGCTCGAAAAGGGCGGATTTTATGATTTAAGTCGACTTGTGTGATTTTACGCTTGCCTTTTTGTTTTATTTTGTGTAGGGTAAAGAAAAAAGGAGAAAACATGCGTATAAAACTTGGATTATCTTTTGTTGTCAGTTTATTGTTGTCGACTCAGGCAATGGCGGCCGCCGGAACCGAAATCCTTGGAACGTTTGATGATTGGACGGCTTATGTCTTTTCCGATAATGGTGGCAAGGTTTGCTATATGGCGACAGAACCGATTAAATCGGAAGGTAAGTATAAAATTCGGGATGATGTCTTTTTGTTTGTCACGCATCGGATGGCGGATAAGACGTTCGATACCGTGAATGTCATGGCCGGATACACGTATAAAACAGGTTCCAAACCGACGTTTAAGGTGGATAAAAAGCAAACGGTGACATTGGTTTCGCATGCCGATACGGCGTGGACAAAAGACACCAAAACGGACAAATTATTGGTGGATCAAATGCGCGCCGGGGGAAAAGCGGTGTTGAAAGGAACGTCCCGTCGCGGTACATTAACGACGGATACCTTTTCGTTAAAAGGGTTCACAAAAGCCTATCAGGCGATTCAAAAAGCGTGCGGACGTGAATAGATGACGGAATTAATCGGGTTGAGTTTTGACGCCTTAGTGCAAGAAATGGCATCATTAGGCGAAAAGCCTTTTCGTGCCAAGCAATTGTGGCACTGGATTTACAATAAAGGGGAAACGGATTTTACCAAAATGACCACGTTGGCCAAGCCGTTTCAGGCTAAATTGGCCGGTTTATACACGATTACGCATCCAAAAATTGTGACGGAGCAGACCTCTGTTGACCGGACGCGCAAGTGGTTGGTTGAATTTCAGGACGGCAAGCAGGTGGAATGCGTCTATATTCCGGAGGCCGATCGTGGCGCGGTGTGTATTTCGACGCAGGTCGGTTGTGCGCAAGGGTGTAAATTTTGTCATACCGGAACGCAAAAGATGATGCGGAATTTAACCGCCGGTGAGATTGTAGGGCAATTTATGACGGCGCGGGACAGCTATGGCGAATGGCCGACCCCGACGGATGAAACACGGTATTTGTCCAATATTGTGGTTATGGGGATGGGGGAGCCTCTTTATAACTTTGATAATTTAAAAACGGCTTTGCGGATTTTAATGGACGGTGACGGGATTGCGATTTCCAAGCGGAAAATCACGGTGTCGACGGCCGGTATGGCGGATCATATTCCGGAGTTGGCGGATTTAGGTGTGAAGTTGGCGGTCAGCCTGCATGCGCCGAACGATGAGATTCGCAATCAAATTATGCCGATTAATCGTAAATTCCCGTTAAAGACGTTAATTGAAGCCTGTAAAGAATATCAACGTCGTTCCGAACGGCGGCAGTTCATCACGATGGAATATGTGATGTTAAAAGGTGTCAATGATCAACCCGAACATGCACGGGAATTGATGGAGCTTGTCAAAGGGTTAGAAGTCAAATTCAATTTAATCCCGTTTCATTCGTGGGATGGGGCACCTTTTGAGCCCAGCAGCAACAATGCCATTCATCGTTTTTCCAAGATATTGGAGGAAAATTGGTTTGCTGCGCCGATCCGTCGGTCGCGTGGGGAAGATATTATGGCAGCCTGCGGACAGCTTAAATCCGCCAAAGGGAACAAAGACGCTTAATAACGTCGGGTTCAGACAGTGTCACAAAAGTGTCATTTGCTTTTCGTCTGTATTTCGGGTATATAATAAGACAGTTTTTTTAACAAAAAGAGAGGAAACAAAATGAAAACAGGTATTATGTCCGGTAAAAAAGGCTTAATTATGGGGTTGGCGAACGATCATTCCATTGCATGGGGAATTGCAAAAGCGTTGGCCGATCAAGGGGCTGAACTGGCGTTTACGTATCAAGGGGAAACATTGGAAAAACGGGTGCGTCCGTTGGCCGAATCTCTCGGTTCCGATATTATGATTCCGTGTGATGTGTTGGATTCTGCTTCCATGGATACGGCGTTTCAAACGATTAAGGATAAATGGGGTAAAATGGACTTTGTGGTTCATGCCATTGCTTTTTCGGATAAGAATGAATTAAAGGGTCGGTATGTGGATACAAGCGCCGCGAATTTCAGTAATTCAATGTTGATTTCTTGTTATTCTTTCACGGACGTTTGTCGTCGTGCCGCAGAATTGATGCCGGATGGCGGGTCTTGCCTGACGTTGACATATTTGGGTGCCGAACGGTATGTTCCGAATTACAACGTTATGGGTGTGGCTAAGGCGGCTTTGGAAGCCTCGGTTCACTTTATTGCGTTTGATTTGGGACATCAAAACATTCGTGTCAATGCGATTTCCGCCGGTCCGCTTCGGACGTTGGCGGCGGCCGGTATCGGCGATTTCCGTCAAATTTTGGGATGGACGGAAAACAATTCGGCTTTGTGCCGCAACGTGACGATTGAAGACGTCGGTGGAACGGGCTTATATTTATGCAGTGATTTAGCGTCGGGCGTGACGGGTGAAATTATTCACGTGGATGCGGGATATAGCCGTAATGCCATGATTAACCCGCGGAACGCGCAAAAATCCGCCGAATTGCTCAGTACATTTAAGTTGTCGGAGTAATCCGTTGTGTCTGTCAAAAATGCCGGTTCCCACCGGCATTTTTTTGATGGGTTAATGACAAAGGGCTAGAAAGAAATGTTGGTAGCCGTTCCAACCGCCAGATCCGACTGCTCCTGTGCTTGTATTGACAACCCATATGGAAACCCTAGCATTATCTTTCGGATCCGATGTCCATACATTCCCATGTCCTTTAAATTTTTCCGGAATGGTGCAGGTATAGGTATCTCCGTCTGCAACACATCCCAAATCGGATAGACTGACCATTTGTTTTTCGTGTGACGCACAAAAATCCAAGGCTGCACCCCACTTCATTGCCTTTGTCGACCAAATCGTGCCGGCCATACTGAATGCCCCTTCTTCATAATATGCCCCTGTCGAACAAATACCGTAGTTTTCATTGCTCATCTCACAGAAATATGTACAATTATCTCGGTAACTCCGACATTGACATTTTCCGCTAATACACAATCCTTGATCACAATCGTCCGTGCTTTGACAACTGTCATTCGCCGAACATTGTCCGTTTACACAAAATTGACCTGCCGGACAACATGTCCCGTTACACGCGTAATACGGTGAACACAAGCACATACCATTTTGACATGTTTGATTTGTCGCGCATTGGCTATCCGTTTCACAGCTCTTCGTATTATTTAAACATTCATCGCACGGCGTCATATCTTTGGTAAATGTAAAGATCAACACGTTTCCGGTAGCTTGACACGCCGATTGATCGGCGGTGGTTAAGGCTGTTCCGTTTGCCAACACCTGTATGGCGCGGGCGTAACCCAGTTTACCAATCCGAGTACAGATATTTTGGGGAAGCTTTTGAACGACGATTTGAAAATAATCGTCCCCGAAACGGTTGCCGGAGACCGGATATCCGCCCTCGATTTCCGTTGCCAGTTCCGAATGGTTCAGGGCGGTATTGGAGGTTGTCATCAACAATTGTTGTGAATAGACAATGGAGCGTCGATTGATTTCCTCCACGATCCGATTGGCGGTTGCCCGTTCCATGGCCATGCTGTATCCTTTGGCACCCAACACGGCCAACAATCCCATTAAAGCCAATACACCCAACATTTCAACCATGCTTTTCCCCGATTCGGACGTTGAGATTACGGTCGTCGCGGTCGGTATAGTTATACTGACATTTTTTTGTTTCTTTTTCATGCTGCTTCCTTTAACTAAAAAATCGCCGTGATGAGTGGCGACTGGAAGTTAGAAGCTATACTTAGAAATAGCGCAGTATATTGACCATATGGCTTATTTTACTACCTTCCAGTCGATTGACCGGATGGCATAAAATATCGTCATGCATGACGATAACGTCTAAGTAAGAGGCTTCTAACCCTCGGGGCGGTCATCAGCCGCCTTGATGATATGCTATCAGAAAACGAAATATGTGTAAAGAAAAATAAACCGGTTATGATGTTATTTTTTTAAAGACCGGCCCAATGTTTAAAATCGTTGCCGCGTTCTTCAAAATTTTGATACATATTATAACTGGGGGCTGCCGGCGATAATAAAATGGTGCCGCCGTGCGGTGTCATATGTTGGGCAATACTGACCGCCGTCGGCATGTCGGAAGTAATGCTTGTTTCAACACCCTGCGGTTGCGTCATGTCGGCCAGGCGGGATCCCGTGTCCGGGAGTGTGACCAGGCGCATACGATCGGCATGGTCACCTAAAAAAGCGGCCAAATTGCCATAGTCCTGACCGCGATCCAATCCCCCGGCAATGAGTGTAATCGGTTGCCCGTTATCGATAGCTTTGAGGGCGGCGATAGCCGTTTCGGGTGTTGTGGAAATACTGTCGTCCACATAAGTAATTCCATTTTTAATCCCGATGGTTTGCAGGCGATGAGGCAAGGCATGAAATGTTTTAAAAGCTTCGGCGCAATCCGTCAGACGTAAACCCAGCATTTGAACGGCCGTTAAGACGGCACAGGCATTTTCGGCGTTATGCAGGCCGGGCAGGGGTAGGGTCGCAATCGGAAACAAAGGTGTTCCCCCGTTATAAAACAGGTTGTCTTGAATATGAATTCCGTCGGACGCGTTGAAATAACGTGCTTCCAAATCATCTGTATGAACGGCGGTTTCCGGATTGGTTGCATTTAAAATGATACGATACGCCTGACGAATCATGTGCAGTTTATCTTCATAATACCGTTGATGGGATCCGTGCCATTGCAGGTGTTCGGGGTACAAATTAACCAAAATGCCGATATCCGGTCGTCCGGTCAGGTCGGCACATTGATAGCTTGATAATTCGGCAACGACGTAGTCTGTTTTTGTATCAACTAAATCCAACAAAGGCACACCGATATTACCGCCCAAAACAACGGATTGATTCAAGTGTTTTAATGTATGCGCCAACAGGGCGGTCGTTGTGCTTTTTCCTTTGGTTCCCGTTATGGCGATAACTTGCGTTTGAGGGGATTTGTTTGTAAAAAATAAGTTGGTGCCGGAGGTGATGGTAACACCGTGTTGGATCGCTTCTTGAATTTCGGGACGATAAAGGCTGACCCCCGGTGATTTAATAAGAACGTCGCAGGTTAAAATATCGGGCGTATTGTTTTCTTCAATATCAATCAGGTGCGCATTCGGACAATGTTTAGCCAAAGCACGACGGGCGGCTTGCCCTTCTTTCCCCGTTCCCCAGATGCCTATTTTTTTATGATCTAAATTTTGCCAATACATGTGTTAATTCCCCCGGTATTAAATGGGCATCGGTCGGTGTCCATATCAAGTCCCCGTTAACGGCCGGTACTTTGTCAGACAAGGCGGCGATAACGGTGTCTTGTTGCCATTCGGGTTTATTGGCCAGATTGTGAAAAGCCCATCGACACTCATCCGTTTCACCGACACATTCAAACGGTTTATGACCGCGTAGCCCTAATAATTCGCGATATCCGTCGATTTGTTTGGAATCGTTGAGCGGATTACACCCGACTAAACGAATCAAGGTATCTTTGTCCATAAACGGTGCTAAAATCAGAAAGACAAACCGGCATTTATCACAATGGCCGCACCACCGATCCAAACGTTTACTTGCATCCAATTTAAACGCTTTGTTACAACTGGTAAAGACCGGAAAATAAGCGGTACAATGATCGGCAAACAATTTGGCGATATGCGCTTCGGATATCGGACGCAGTAATGAAAAATAGCGAATATCGGGCGTGACGGTTTGTGTTAATGCGTAAAAGTCGCGCTCAAAATCCAGGGATTTACTGTATTGATGGTTGATAACCAAGTCCCCTTGCATCATATTGCCGGCATTGGCGGAGCGTTCACAGGACATAATAATATAGGGATGGCGGTATAAAATGGCGGCGGCCCACAAAACAAACGCCAGAATACCCGTAATAGGGACGTGGCCGTTGTAGACTTGTCTCGTGGTGTTTAACGTTATCAAACGCGGATCAATCCGACGGGTCAGGTTGATATGCGGCAAACCGGCAACGGTCATACAATCCCGTATCGGTCGCGGATTGCCGACGGCAATTGTGGTAGCCGGCAAACCGGTGGATTTTATCAGTTCGGTTGTGACACAAGAATCTTTGCCGCCGCCGACGGGAATAAGGGCGGACGGCGTATGGGGCAGCATAATCGGTGTTCGTACCGTTTTCGAATCAGACGGGAAGCGAATCAAATTTTGTAAATTCAAACCGTTGCGAATGGCAAATTCGCCCAGTCCTTGGATATAAAACCGATTAAAAAAGGCGGCTTCATTTGGGGATAATCCCTGTCCTTCAATGATTAATTGAGGGGCCAGAAAAGCTTTGTAATAACTGATACCGGCGGCGATGTGTGTCAGGTGAAAAACGCTTGACAAAGCCTGGCTTTCCACCGGTGTCGGATAAAACGGAGCGCCGGGGAATGTGATTTCTTCAACAAACGTACCGTGATCATCCGTCCCGTATGTCAGGCGCAGACATCCCGTTTCCGTGTTAAAATCAACATTTTTGTAATAAAAAGCCTTGCACAAAATTTTTTTTCCTTTTACAATACCTGAACCATATGCATATCATAAATTAAGGCTGTTTGCAAGGGGAAACACAAAATGAAAAAAACAGGAAACGGAAAGATATCCCAAATTATTTTCGGGTTACTATTGCTATCGTTGGCGGTCATTATTGTGATCGTCGTTCGTGAAGGATTTCGAACACCGGAAGAGCATTTGACGCGCGGATTGGCATTGTTGGCCGATAAAAACTATCCGGCGGCGGAACAGGCTTTGATACGGGCGGCCGGTGCTCAGGAAACGGATACGATGGTACAGGCTTCATGGCAATTGGGTAATTTGTATCGAACGGGGGCGGAGGGGGTAGCACCTAACGGACGGCGCGCCGAATTATTTTTGGAAAAAGCGGCTTCATTCGGGTTTGCGCCGGCGCAGTATGAATTGGCGTTGATGTATGATGTCGGAGATAAAATACCGGAAAATCGTCAGAAAGCCAACAATTGGATGAATCAGGCGGCACAAAGCGGATTGCCGGAGGCTTTGTACGGATTAGGTGTTTGGATTGAACGCGGTCATTTCGGGGAGCCGGATATGGGTAAGGTTGTGACGTTATATGAGCAGGCTGCCGAAAAAGGGCATGTGAACGCCATGCGGAGTTTGATTGTTTTATATGGTGACGGTATCGGTGGAATTGCACCGAATCCGGAACGTTCGAATTATTGGTTGAATGTATTGAAAAAGAAAATGGAGGAAAGTCAGTCATGACGTTAAAGTATCGGAAAGATTATCAGGCACCGCATTACACATTACCGGATACACGGTTGGATTTTACGTTGGATGCCGAACGGACGATTGTTAAGGCGCGATTGACGTTTCGGAATTATGATACAAAAAAACCGTTGGTTTTAAACGGACAGTATATGGAATTGCTTCAATTGCAAATGGACGGTCGGGCATTGTCGCGGGATGAATATGCTTTAACGGATACGACGTTGACGCTTAATCCGGTTAAAAAGAACTTTGTTTTGGAAACGGAAGTTGCGATTAATCCGACCGCTAATACCCGATTGATGGGGTTGTATGCCTCGGACGGTATTTTATGTACGCAATGTGAACCGGAAGGATTCCGCAGTATCACCTATTATCCCGATCATTCGGATGTGCCGAGTCATTGGACGGTGACCATTCATGCGGATCGGAAAAAATATCCGGTTTTGTTGTCGAACGGTAATAAAATCAAAGATACGGGTGATACGGTTGTTTTTGAAGATCCGTTTGCTAAGCCAAGTTATTTGTTTGCTTTGGTGGCGGGTGATTTGGATTCCATTCATGATACGTTTAAGACGATGTCGGGAAAAGTTGTGAAATTGGGGCTGTATTGTGAACGGGGCAAAAAGGATCGTATGCATTGGGCTATGGCAGCCTTGAAAAAAGCCATGAAATGGGATGAAGAACGATTCGGGTTAGAATATGATTTGGATTCCTTTAATATCGTGGCGGTATCCCATTTTAATGCCGGTGCTATGGAAAATAAGTCGTTGAATATTTTTAATGACGCGGCTTTGTTGGCGTCACCGGAAACGGCTACCGATGCCACGTATGAGTATATTGAACATGTGATAGCGCATGAATATTTTCATAACTATTCGGGCGATCGTGTGACGTTGCGCAGTTGGTTTGAATTGTCTTTAAAAGAAGGATTTACCGTGTTTCGGGATCAGGAATTCGGATACGATGTGCGTTCCCGTGCCGTTGGTCGGATTGATGATGCCATTACGTTGCGCTCTTTCCAATTTCCGGAAGATGACGGGCCTTTGGCGCATCCCGTTCGGCCGGATTCCTATCATGAAATTGAAAACTTCTATACGTTGACGATTTATGAAAAAGGGGCCGAAGTTATCCGAATGCAGCAGGCGATTGTCGGGAAAGAAGCTTTCCGAAAAGGCTGCGATATTTATTTTAAGCGGTATGACGGTCAGGCCGTTACGATTGACGAATTTGTCAAAGCGATAGAGGACGGTTCGGGTGTTGATATGACGCAGTTTAAACAATGGTATTCCGTTGCCGGCCGGCCGCGGGTTACCGTGGAAACAATCTGGCAGGACGGTATTTTTACCGTTCGGATGAAGCAATCACATCGGACATGCACGACACCGTTTGTGATACCGTTGCACTACGGATTGGTTGCTGCCGACGGACGGGATATGAAGACGGGTACGTTTATTTTGAATCAAGCCAAGCAGGAATGGGTATTTGATGGATTAAAAGAACGGCCGGTGTTGTCCGTCAATCGTTTCTTTACGGCGCCGGTAGACATTGATATTGTTTACAGTCGTGAAGATCGGTTGCGCTTGATGACGTATGACAATGATTTGTTCAATCGGTATGATGTCGGTCATCAATATGCGTTGGATGTGATGACGGATATGGTGCGGCAACGTCGGTTTGAAGCGGATATGGACGTGATTCGGGCATTGGGTTCCTACCTGACACAACCGAATTTGGACAAGGCGTTTCTGGCTCGGGCCATTGTCTTACCGGCAGAAGAAGATTTGGTTGATCGATTGGATAGCGTTGATATTGACGCGGTTAAAGAGGTTCGCCGTGTTATGCGCCAGGCTTTTGCCGATACCTATCGTGCGGATTTGTTGCGGATTTATCGGGATAATCAGGATAATACCCCTTATTCGCCCGAACCGGAACCGGCGGCCAAGCGTGCGTTAAAGAATGTCGCCCTCGGTTATTTGGCGTTGACGGATGAGCGCGGCTTGGTAGCTGAACAGTATCGGGCGGCTGATAATTTAACGGATCGGTTGAGTGCTTTGAGTATTTTGGTCAATAATGCGTTGCCGGAAGCGGAAGAGGCTTTGGCCGATTTCTATCATCGGTATGAAGGGGATGATTTGGTGATTAACAAATGGTTGGCGATTCAGGCGCGGAATCCAAGCGGGGACGCATTGGCCGTTGTTAAAGGTTTAATCAATCATCCGGCTTTTGACTATAAAAATCCGAATAAGGCGCGGGCCGTGTTGGGGGCTTTTAGCGGTAATTTAGGGGCGTTTAACCGGGCGGACGGCGAAGGCTATCGCTTTTTTGCCGGACAATGTGCGTTGATTGACCGGATTAACCCGCATTTGTCGGCACGGTTGTTGACGGCGTTCAGTAAGTATAAAAAGTTTGATGCCGGTCGTCAGGCCGCGGCGCGGGCTGCGTTACAAGAGTTACAAGCGATGTCCTCTTTATCGGCTTTGGCGCGGGAAACGGTTGATCGAATGGTTTAAGGAAGGAGAATCAATATGGAAAATGCAACGTCCGTTATCGCGCAGCTGAATACATGGAATGATCAGGGCCGTTTTGCCGAAGCGTTGGCCGAGGCCGATGCGTTATTGGCAAATAATCCGGATGAAGCGGGATTGTTTGTTGTTCGGGGAAATGCGTTATATGGACTGGGACGGTTTGAGGAAGCCTTAACCGCGTATGAAACCGCTATTCGCTTGGATACGGGTGATGTTCAGGCGCGGGCCAATTACGGGGCGGCGTTGTTTGCCCTTGGTCGATATGTGCCGGCTTTGAATGCGTGTGATGCCGCTGTTCTGACAGATCCGGAATTTGCTCCGGCCTATATCAATGTGGCACATTGTTTGGCCGAGTTGGGACATGATGATGAAGCGGCCGAGGCTTTGTGGCAGGCATATTCACTTAGCCCGACAAACATTGCCATCGGTCAAACGGCGGCGGCTATGGCGGCGGATTTAGGGGCGTATGAAATGGCGCGTGACATTTATTTTGAATTGTCGGATAATCCGTCGGCACCGGATGATTTACCCCAAACCATACACGATTTCTTTACGACAATGTTGCGCAACGGTATTTCGCGGCCACAGATTATGAAAGACGTTGATACATGGCGGCAAAAAGGTGTGAGAAACCCCGATGTTTTACGGTTGGCCGGTGAATTATTGAAAGGGTAGCAATAAAATAATTGCTTTTTATGACAAAAAGCAGTATGCTATATCCGATTAAACCATTTGAGAAAGGAAAATATATGGCTGGTAGTATCAATAAAGTAACTTTGGTCGGTAACTTGGGACGTGATCCTGAAATTCGGCATACAAATGCCGGTCAAAAAATTGTTCATTTATCCGTTGCTACATCAGATACGTGGCGGGATAAATCCGGTGAACGTCAAGAAAGAACGGAATGGCATCGGGTTGTCGTCTTCAATTCAAATCTGGCTGATTTTGCCGAGCGGTTTTTGAAAAAAGGGTCAAAGGTTTATGTTGAGGGAGCTTTGCAAACACGTAAATATACAGATGCTTCCGGACAGGAAAAATTTACAACCGAGGTCGTTTTGGGTGCTTATCGTGGTGAGTTGGTTCTTTTGGATAATCGTAACTCAAATACAGACATGGGGATGTCCTCCGATACTTCATCGGCTGCTTCGATGGATAATACGGCTTCTAACGGCTGGGATAGTGCTTCGGCGGGCGGTGAGGCCGGCGGTTTTGATGATGAGATTCCGTTTTAATATTGGATGAGTACAGAAAAGCGGTTCTTCGGAACCGCTTTTTTTATGCGGGAATTTATCCGTTCCCGGTATGCGTTAATTGCAACTTTTTTCAAAATATGATTGGAGCAACTGTAACAATTTAATGTACCTTAAAATGTTATAGATTTTATAACATAATCGGGTTGACGATGCAAGTCCTTTTTTATTAAGAATTAATTGGTTATCGATTTGTCATTTTTTGTCCAAAGTGTAACACGAAAGGGTACATTTTTGTGTTACAGTTCGAAAGGAGTAATAAATGACTGAAATCAAAATGGAAAATGGTCGGAGTATGGTTGAGATGTTGGGCGTTCTGGCCTTGATGGGGCTCTTGACTATTCTTGGTGCCAAAGGGTATAACATGGCAATGGAGAGAGTTGCTTCGACGCGAATCCTAAATGAAGTAAATAAACGATCGGTCGTTTATGCTCAGCAGATGATGAGTAATGCGACGTTGTCTGCTTTTAACTCGTCGGAACTGCCTGAAACAATAGAGGGTGGATATACTTTTTCGGCAAAACCGTTAGAAAACAGCTTGTTTTCAATTACTGTTGAAAATGTAGAAAAAGAAGTTTGTGGACATCTTGTGGATTTAAATTTAAAATCAGCTTTACTCTTACGGATTGATGGACAAGTTTCTACCGGAGATAGACAAATTTGTCAGAAAAATAGCACCTCTTTGGAATATACATTTTCTAAATTGTTAACTCCTTGTGAGGATTGTTTGGATAATATAACGACTTGTTCTTCAAACGCAGATTGTGAGGCAAATTATGAGTGTAAAAACGGCGTTTGCTCTTGTGCAATTCCATGTGGTGAGGCGTGTTGTTCAAGCGGTGAGACATGTGTTAATGGCTCTTGCTCGGTTGTTCAGGGCTGCACAAGTGATCGTGATTGTGATAACGGTATTTGTTTTTCGGATGGTGTTTGCGGATGTCGTAGCTGGCGGGATTGTAATGAGGAGTCGTATTGTGTTTGGCAAGATAAAACGCATTATACTTGCTCCGGTCGATCCGACATTGCTCCGGGTAGTGATACAAGTCCCGGCGGATGGATGGCTTCCAGCGTGACAATGAGACCAGAAACAGCAACAGACTTTTGTGATAAGTATGGAAAGGCTTTGGCAACGCGTGCTGATTTGGGGGCTCCTGAGGAGGTATATCAACGATTTGATGCTCCATCGGCTATTCGCCAGTTAACAGGACGGTATTGGGTTCAAGGTAAAGTGTCCGATACGTGCTCTCAGCAGGCAACGCTTGTTATTCCGGCTTCGGGACAACCTTATATGGGGGGATGCGGAGATAATTTGGGATATTTTTATAATAAAAATTATGCCCTCTGTCATTGATTTTTCAAAGGCTTTTACCCCTTGTTTCCCAAACAGAATGCAAGGGGTAAAAAAATCCCGAAAAAAGCTTTTTTTGCTTGCGGAAAAAGTGAAAAAATGATACGCTGTTTTCAGTTATTTTTGAAGCATTGAAAAGGAAATAAAGACAATGACAGAACTGAATGAAACAGCAATTACGACAGGTGTTGTTGATGTAATGCCGACCGCTATTGAAGAGGAAATGCGCAAATCATATCTGGATTATGCGATGAGCGTGATTGTATCGCGGGCTTTGCCGGATGTGCGTGACGGTTTAAAGCCGGTTCATCGCCGGATTTTGTTTTCCATGAATGAAAACGGCTATGATTACAACAAACCTTTCCGTAAATCCGCCCGTATCGTCGGTGATGTCATGGGTAAATATCACCCGCACGGCGATAGCTCTATTTATGAAGCGATGGTGCGGATGGCGCAAACTTTTTCCATGCGGGTGCCGTTGATTGATTCCCAAGGGAACTTTGGTTCTATGGACGGGGATAAAGCGGCCGCTATGCGGTATACCGAGGCACGCTTGGCGCAGACGGCGCATTGGTTGTTGGAGGATATTGACAAAGATACCGTTGATTTCCGTCCGAACTATGACGAAACGTGTCAGGAACCGGATGTATTGCCGGCGCGTTTCCCGAACTTGTTGGTCAACGGGGCGGGTGGTATTGCCGTCGGTATGGCAACAAATATCCCGCCGCATAATTTGGGCGAAGTTGTTTCGGCCTGTATTGCAACGATTGATAATCCGGCCATTACTTTGGAGGAGTTAATGGAGTATGTTCCGGGGCCTGATTTTCCGACGGGAGGTATTATTTTGGGCCGTGGTGGGTCGCGGTCGGCCTATACGACGGGTCGCGGATCGGTTATCATGCGCGGGCGGTGTGCGATTGAGGAAATCAAAAAGGATAAAATGGCGATTGTTGTGACGGAAATTCCGTATCAGGTCAACAAAGCCCAAATGATTATTCGTATCGCCGAATTAGTCAAAGACAAAGTCATTGACGGTATTTCCGACCTGCGAGATGAATCCGACCGGCAAGGTGTTCGGGTTGTGATCGAATTGAAAAAAGACGCGTATCCGGATGTCGTTCTCAACCAACTCTATAAATACACCCCGTTGCAGACAAGCTTTGGTATGAATATGCTGGCTTTGAATAACGGTCGACCGGAATTGATGACGTTAAAGCAAATGATTGATGCGTTCATTTCGTTCCGGGAAGAGGTTGTGCGGCGTCGGACGATTTATGATTTAAACAAAGCGCGGGATCGGGCGCATGTTTTGGTCGGGTTGGCTATTGCTGTGGCTAATCTGGACAAAGTGATTGAAATGATTAAGACGGCCCCGGATCCGTCGACGGCTAAACAACGCTTAATGGAAACGCGCTGGGAAGCTCAAGATGTTGAAAGTTTAATTCAATTGATTGACGAACCGGATCGCAAAGTTGAAAACGGTGTCTACCTGTTATCCGAAGCTCAGGCTAAGGCTATTTTGGATTTAAAACTGAATCGTTTGACCGGTTTGGAACGGGATAAAATCCATGAAGAAGTTGGGGAGTTGGCCGGCCTGATTAAGGGCTTCCTGTCTGTTTTATCGTCTCGTGAAAAGATTTTAGCCATTGTGCGGGAAGAGTTGGAAATTGTTAAAACGCAATATCCGGATGAACGTCGGACAACGATTGAGGATGCCGAATTCGAACAAGACATGGAAGACTTAATTCCGCGTGAACAAATGGTTGTGACAGTGACGAATACGGGATACATTAAACGTGTGCCGCTCAATACATATCGGGCGCAACATCGCGGTGGAAAAGGGCGCTCCGGCATGGGAACACGGGATGAAGATACCGTGGCTAATTTGTTCGTTGCCTGTACGCACAGTCCGTTGTTGTTCTTTTCAACGCGTGGAATTGTGTATAAATTAAAAACATACCGGTTGCCGGAAGGGTCGCCTTCTTCATTGGGTAAAGCGTTGATTAACTTATTACCGTTGCAGCAAGGGGAAACGATTTCGACGATTTTAACGTTGCCGGAAACAGAGGAAGAATGCACGAATTTGACGGTTATGTTTGCAACGGCCAGCGGCGGGGTTCGTCGGAATCGCTTGTCCGATTTCTGGCGTGTCAATCAAAACGGTAAAATTGCCATGAAGTTGGATGAAGGGGATCAACTGATTGGTGTCGGTATTTGTACCGATGAGGATGACATCTTATTGGCGGCTAAGAACGGCAAGTGTGTTCGTTTCCCTGTCAGTGATGTGCGGGTTTTTGAATCGCGTGCGTCGACCGGTGTGCGTGGTATGAAGTTAAGTGATGGGGATGCCGTGATTTCTATGTCTGTCATCAAACATGCCAAAGCCGATATTGATAAGCGGGATGCGTATTTGAAAGAGGCTGCGGCACGGCGGCGGGCGTCCGGTACTGCGGATGAAAACGATACGGTTGAAACCGAAAGTGTGACTAATACGGTATTAACGTCTGATGAATTTGCCAAAATGGCGGCCGAGGAAGAGTTTATCTTAACATTGACATCTGCCGGTTACGGGAAGCGTTCCAGTGCGTATGAATATCGGATTACATCCCGCGGAACATCGGGTGTTGTGAACATCAAAACGGATGAAGGCAAGCGTGCGGCCGATGTGGTGGCGTCCATGCCTGTACCGGCGGGGTCTCATATCATGTTGGTGACGGATGGTGGTAAGCTGATTCGGATGCGGACGGATGATGTGCGGATTGCCGGTCGGTCAACAATGGGTGTTATCTTGTTCCGTTTGGATAAGGATGAAAAGGTTGTATCGGCAACCTGTATTACCGATATTGGGGAGGAAGAGGCCGAGGAAACGCCGGATCATGAAACGACCACTTCGGAAAACACCCCGGTTGAACCAGAAATGAAACAGGAAACAGAGGAAGGAGAGGAATAATATGTGTCCGTGTCCGTTTTGCACAGCTGTTGTGATTTTGCTGGCACCGTTGTTATTGTTTAAAAAATCACGGGTTTGGTTGAAAAATAAAGTGATGTGTCATCATCAATCGTGTGAGGTTTGTCAGCATGCCGAACATATGAAAGATCATACGCCCTGCCATTGTGCGGTGTGTGCGCATAAGGAAGCGGCTTCGGATGTTTCTCCAGCTCCGGTTAAAAAGGCGGCGGGTCAAAAAAAGGCACCTGTTCGAAAGGCAGCGATCGCTCAAAAGACGGTTGTGAAAAAAGCGGCCGGTAAAAAAGCCGTTGTTCGGAAGACGGCCGTCAAAGCGGCACGTTCCCCAAAAACGGCCGGTAAAACAGTGAAAAAGGGACGTTAATGAGGCGAATTATGAAACAAATTTTAACGATTATTTTATTAACATTGGGTATTATGACAACAGGAAAGGCAGAAACAATGGATAAAGACAATTTGTTATATATGGATTTAGATTACGGTCGGGTGGAAATTTTATTAAATCCGACGATTGCACCGAATCACGTGGCACGGATTAAGGAATTGACACGTCAGGGATTTTATAACGGTGTTAAATTTCACCGTGTGATTCCGGGATTTATGGCGCAAACCGGCGATCCGACGGGAACGGGTATGGGCGGTTCCGGTCGGAAGTTAAAAGCCGAATTCAATAAAGAACCGCATGTCCGTGGGACAGTTTCTATGGCGCGGGCAATGGATCCGGATAGTGCCGACAGCCAATTTTTCATCTGCTTTGATGATGCTCGCTTTTTGGACGGTCAATACACCGTTTTCGGCAAAGTTGTTTCGGGCATGGAATTTGTCGATATGATTAAGGCCGGTACGTCCGCGAATAACGGTGCCGTTTCTAATCCGGATATTATCGTGAAAATGCAGGTGGCTTCGGACGTGAAATAAGCCTGTTTTAAGATTGAAATAACGACCCTGATTTTGTTTGTTTTGATAAAAACGAATTAAAATCAGGGTGTTATTTTGTCTTGTGGACGAAAAACGGAAAGTGTGGTATACTAAAATTAAAGGATGAAAGGAGGATGCCATGTTAACAACGGGATTAAAAGTATTAGACGCGATTTTGTTGACGGCCAGCGTTATTGAATGGGCCTATAAAACAGGTAAAGGTGTTGCGAAAGCATTGGCACGCCAACCGAAAAAAACGACACCGATGCTGGCAAAACGGTACGAACGGAGTTACGCGTAATAAAATGGGGAGGGAAAAACGCTCTGGTTTCAGGGCGTTTTTTTGTATATAAACCCAAAAATAAGAAAATTGAAAAAATAAGCTTATTTATGAATGAATTATACCAAAGTGTAACAATTTAATGTACCTTAAAATGTTACAGATTTTATAACATAATTGAAAATGTGACGCAAGTCCTTTTTTA
>CALXZG010000015.1 GCA_944393195.1 uncultured Alphaproteobacteria bacterium | reverse complement strand
CCACCACCGATCAACGCCACGGCACCGACACCGATGGCAACCTTTGCCCCGGTGGACAATCCCGTATCCCCCATGACCGCCACTTGACTACCAGAAGAAGCTGTCGTTTCGGCCGCTTTTGCCATACTGATCTGCTTGACCCAGGCGGTATACCCGGTATTAAAGTTTTGTATCAATGCCCGAGGCAGGCGGGAAACACAATTATGTTGCACATTCGCCCCAGCCTGACGCAGGATGTTATAGGCGCGATAATTCCGACCGGAAATGGCCACACACAACGCCGTATTACCGGTTCTGTCGGTTATATCAATCGTCCCTTTTCTTAACGCACGCAATTGCCTTAATGATTGTGCCGTTCCTTGTGAGGCGGTTTCATAAATCCATGGCATGGATAAACTTGTCGCCGCATACACGGTTTGGGAAAACAACAACCCACACGTCACAACAATAAAACAAAAACGATGCATCATCTTAAAACCTCCTGTTAAAATCCGACCCGAATACCGGCATTCATATTGAAACGCGTGTCGTTTTCAATGAACTGAGTAAACTTGGCATACAAACCGATATTTTTGTAATCATACCCGATCCCACCGAAACGGCTTTTTCGGCATTAACTTTCTTAGCCCATTGGGCATACGAAGTATTAAACCCTTTAATTTTTTCAACCGGTATTTTTGAAATACACGGGGCAGAAACACTTGCCCCGCTTTGTTTCAAGATATGAAAGGTATGATAATCTTTCATCCAAACAGAACGACAAACGGCCGTATTACCGTACTTATCAATCGTTTCCAAAGAATGGCCGCCTTTTTTAAGGGATGACAATGCCTGTAAATTACCGGCTTTGGCGTAAGCATACACCTGAGCCATAGTCACGGGAGCGGCTGCGACCGCCGTCCCCATAACGGACGACAGAACCATGGCCAACATAACAATGGAAGAAATGATTGTACGCGACATAAGATCTCCTATTCAAAAAACACGTTATGTCGCAAAGATGCCATATGATTAAACATATCGGCGACGATTACACAAAAAACCGGCAACAGCCTTAGCCTTTTGGTCAGCATATTTTTTCATTTTGCATCCTTACGACAAGATGACAATCATACTCTTACCTGTTTTTTCGATAAGAGTCAATACTATTTTATGATATGATTCAAAAAATTTCTTAGTCAACCAAAAATTCGTCGGAGGGCACCTCTTCCAGGGGCAAATCATCCAACGTATCAATATCAACTTTTTGATGACGCACCAAAGGTTTGACAACCGATTCCGGTGGTTGCCATTGGGGAACAGGCGTTTCCGTCATACATTCCAAAACCCAAATATCATAAATCGGATGTTCCATAGCGGACAACGCCGGATTGGAGGAAAACATCCAACCGTTAAAAACAACATCCTGTACACCGTCCCGATTTATTTCTTCAATCGTTAGGAATGCGGCGTTTTCCGGTGTTTCTTCGGGTGGCTTTTTCAAACATTTTTGGACCAAAATCGTCAGATTACCGAATAAAGCCGGTTTGCCGATATCGGCCGTCATCGTACTTGTCCGTCCGGTTACTTTATCAACGCCGCGCAATAAAACCTGATTCGTTTCAATATCGGCGGCATAAACGGAACCGACTGTCAATAACGTAAGAAGAAAAATACCTGTTTTTTTCATCATATTATTTCACGGATAAAAAGATAAATTCCGAAACACTGTCTTCCAATGATTTATAATTTCGTGTTTTTAATATCTTGTCATTATTTTTCAAAACGGCCTGACTTTTACCGGGTTCCAACCGAACGTATTTATCGCCCATAATCCCCACATCGGCAATACCGGCCACCGTATCAATCGGTAATTTAACGGACGGATCAATACTCAGGTACACATCGGCCGTATAATCATCTTTGTTTAAAACCGTGGATAAAACAGAACCGACCTTAATCCCCGAAATACGGACATCCGATCCGACTTCCAATCCGCCGATTTTCAAAAAATTAGCAGAAACCGTATATCCGTCGACTTTCTTAATATCAACACGTGACGCCGCAAAAAACAAAAAGACGCCCGTAAAAATCAACACACAAAAGCCCAAAATCGTTTCAACCGGATTCTTTTTCATGATTCCTCCCCTATTCCTTGCGATGCCGCCTGTAAAGCCTCTTTTTCGGCAGCCTCTTTTGCCTTTTTATCCTGCATATAGCCGTTTACTTTTTCCAACAGTTCGGTTAAAATCAAAGCGTCCTGTTGATAGGTGAACACATCACCGGATTGCATCAGTTCTTCATCCCCGCCGGGCAGGATTTCAATATGCTTACTCCCCAACAAACCATCTGTTTCAATCATCACGGATGAATCGACGGGAATATCAACATAGCGATCAAAGACAAACCGTGTCCGAACACGATAGCCGTTGGCCAATTCCTGTCCGGCGACTTGCCCGATACGCATACCGGCCAAGCGGACATCCGCCCCGTTCATCAATCCGTCCGATTTATCGAAATGGGCATACAGAGTAAACCGACCGGTCGCCGTATCCTGAACCGACCGACCGTGAACAAAAATCAACAAAATGCCCAATAATACAACCAGGATCACGCCGACCCCGAGTTCTTTATTCCATTTCATATCGTTTCCTTTGTATAACATATGTGTATTTGACAGGATTTAATGGCCGTTGTCAAGCATTCTTTTACTAAAAAAGCGGGTTTTTCCGAATAACCGATTGACGAACGGATTTTTTTACCGTACCTTATTTCCTATGATGAAACGTATTGGATTCGGCTTCATAGCCTGTTGGTTGTTTTTGACTCCTGTTATCGGACAGGCAATGAGCTTTATCCGCGATACGGAAACGGAAGACGTTGTATTAAGCTATGTTCGTCCGATATTTAAAGCGGCCGGCTTAAACCCCGACAACGCCGGTATTGTTTTAGTCAATGACAACAGTTTAAACGCTTTTGTGGCGGGTGGGCAAACGATTTTTATTCATACCGGCCTTATTTTAAAAACGAATCATCCCGATGAAATGGCTTTTGTTTTATCGCATGAAACGGGGCATATCGTCGGCGGGCATGTCGTCCGCGGGATACAGGCGTATCAAAAAGCACAAACAACCGCCCTGATTTCAACCATCCTCGGCGGATTGGCGGCCGTTGCCGGCGGGCGACCGGATGCCGGCATTGCCGTTATGATGGGGGGACAGGCATCAGCCCTCGGCGTTTTCACACAATACCGACAAACGGAGGAAAGTGCAGCCGATCGGACGGCTGTCGATATTATGGCCAAAACGGGATACTCCATGGCGGGCTTTGAGGGAGTTATGAAAGCTATTCTGGCTGACGAAAAACTCAATGCCCCGGGGGAAGAGTCTTATTTAAGGACGCACCCGCTCACCAGAACACGGATTCAGGATATGAAGCGTTTCACCCAATCAACACCGCCAATGATACGGGATGAACGGTTTGATTTGGTGCGAGCAAAGCTCAGCGGATTTTTACTGCCCCCGAAACAAGTCTTAAAAAAATACAGCGGCGACACGGATGCCGATCGATATGCCAGAGCTATTGCGTTATATCGGGACAATCAATTTTCGGCTTCCTTTGCTTTATTGGACCGATTGATTGCGGATCATCCGGACAATCCGTATTTTTATGAATTAAAGGGACAATTTTTATTTGAAACCGGTCAAACGGCCAAGGCGGTATCCCTCTATGCCATATCGGTTCGTTTAAAACCGGATGCGCCCCTGATACGATTATCTTATGCGCAGGCATTATTAGAATTAGGCGATACGCCGTCCATCCAAAAAGCCGAAACAGAATTAACGGCGTTAACACAACAAAAAGACCCGGAACCTCTGGCATGGCAACTGTTGGCGCGGGCGTATGATCGTCAACGGAAAAAAGATCTGGCCGCTTATGCCATGGCGGAATATTATCAAGCAATCGGCAGTTCGGTTCAGGCGCGCCGTAATGCGAAAAAATTAAAAGATAAATTTAATGATTCCCCGATTATTCAACAACGGATTCAGGATATGATTGACCTGCCGGATGTACCAACCACCTGATAAAAATGAAGATATTAATTCTTTTTCGGGTGATAACGTATTTTTATTATCTGATTAACGTGTCACAATCATTCCGGAAAAGGTATTGATTTTCCTACATTGTCGAATGAAGTGTAACAATTTAATGTACATTAAATTGTTACAGATTTTATAACATAATCGGATGTGAAGCGCAAGTCCTTTTTTATTAAGAATTAATCGGTTATCGATTTGTCATTTTTTGTCCAAAGTGTAACACGAAAGGGTACATTTTTGTGTTACAGTTCGAAAGGAGTATTAAATGATTGAAAATAATACTGAAAACAGAAAAAGTAATGTGTGTCAAAATGATAACAACTCGTCATTCTTGGGCTTGACCCGAGAATCTGTGGGAGACAAAAAGATCCCCGCTTTCGCAGGGATGACAGATGGGGTAAAAAGAACAGGGATGACGGGAGAGAGATGTACCCACCCCGAATCGGGGAAGACTATGGTTGAAATGTTGGGTGTTTTGGCTTTAATGGGATTGTTGGCCGTGTTGGGGGTTAAAGGCTACGAAATGGCCATGGTTCGTGTGAATGCCAATCGGATTTTGAATGAAGTTTCCCGTCGATCCGTTATTTACTCCCAACAAATGAACAGCACCACATTATCAACACCGTTAAATTCGTCGGAAATGGCATCGGATATTGAAGGAGGTTATCATATCGATGCGTATCGCTACGGCACATTGTACTTTAAACTGGATATTCAAAATGTCGGCGGTGAAGTTTGCAAGGAAGTCGGGAAATTAGGATACAACAGCGCGATACAAATAACAGCCAACAACAAAGCATTAACGACATCGGATCAATCGGGATGTACAATGACGGGAAGTAATACGGTATCGTTTATCTTTAACAAGGAATTGGCCCCCTGTCCCGGATGTTTAAGCGGTGTCAAAACATGTGTGGGACAATCGGGGTGCAATGCCAATCAAATTTGTCAAAACAACCTGTGTGTTTGTGCACCGCAATACAGTTGCGGCAGTACGTGTTGTTCGGCAGGACAAAATTGTATTAACGGACAATGCACGGCGGCAAATGCGTGTGGAGACGGGGTATGCGAAACCGGTGTGTGTGAAAATGGGGCATGCATTTGTCATTCGTGGCAAGACAATTGTCCGTATTTCTGTCTATTTACCAATACGAGTAATACTACAGGTACCTGTTCCCCGAATCCGTATTTGGCACAAGGTGCCGATACTAACGCCGGAGGGGTTGTATGGAGCAGTCGTGCTTTGAATTGGTATGCGGCGAAAGATTTCTGCGAAAGCGACTACAACGGGAATAAGAGCATGGTGACGTTTGAAGAGTTGGGTTGCGTCAAGCTGGACGGTGTGCAAAACTGGGACTGTTCGAATATTAAAGCTAAATACCAAGGGAAAGGATATGTTTGGGTTGCCGATCAATGGGCGAATGACGCGAGCGCGTGGTATGTCAACATTACGTCAGGCACGGTCGGGTCTATCAGTGGAGCATCTACATCGCCCTTTGGCATCCCCCTCATTGCCCTCTGTCATTAGTGCGAACGCCCCTTTTGAAAGGGGCGTTATTGAAAGCGCAGGGCTTCGATCGGATCCAATTTCATGGCCTTAATGGCCGGCATCAATCCGGACACGATACCGACGACAACGGCAACCGATACCGATATCACAACCGACCAAACGGAAATCGGAACCTCCCGTCCGAAATAGTATCCGGCGACCTGTGACAACAATACGCCGATAACCATTCCGACAAAACTGCCGATAAACGAAATCAAAATCGATTCCGTTAAAAATTGAAACATAATCCACTTATTCGGTGCGCCGAGGGCTTTACGGGTACCGATTTCTCGTGTCCGCTCCGTCACGGAAACAAGCATCATATTCATAATGCCGATACTGCCGACAATTAAGGAAATAGAAGCGATCGCCGCCAACAATAACGACAGGATTAAGCCAACACTACGAACTTTTTCCACCATTTCCGTCATCAGGCGGACGGTAAAATCGTTATCCGTTCCGTCCTTTAAACGATGGCGGGCGCGCAATTGATATTCAATCCTGTTGGCAACGGATTCCATTCGATCCTCGCTTGTCACTTTTACAAACGCAACGTCCGTATAATTCGGCCGCGGGGAACCACGCAACCGTTGTCGCAATGTCGTCGCCGGCATCAGGATGATATTATCCTGATCATCCCCCATCAGGCCATCCCCTTTTTCTTTCAATGTTCCGATAACCGTAAACGGTTGCCCTTTCAGGCGGATATTTTTGCCAATCGGATCCTGTAAACCAAACAATTCGTTCACAACCGTCTGACCAATCACAATATATGGTTTACCGCTTTTTAAATCCCGTTCGGAAAACATAATGCCGTCTTCTATTTCCCAATTACCGATAGCCAGGTATTCCGGTGTTGTTCCGGCCACACTGACACCATAGTTATTGGAACCGTAAACGGCCTGAACCGCGGCATTCACAATGTAAGAGGCCGTTTCAACATCCTTTAAATCGCGTAAAGAT
The DNA here is from genome assembly GCA_944393195.1 of uncultured Alphaproteobacteria bacterium. Taxonomy (GTDB): domain Bacteria; phylum Pseudomonadota; class Alphaproteobacteria; order CAAHEQ01; family UBA3637; genus CALXZG01. The sequence goes on along the minus strand of CALXZG010000015.1, from coordinate 15,729 downwards.
TCAACATCGTTGAAACTGACGCTGGGGCGACCACGCCCGCCACGCACCCCGCCTGTGACCGTTTCACCGGGGCCGATAATAATCAGGTTTGTTCCCATCGAATCAAACGTCTTTGTAATTTCATTCTGCACCGTTTGACCGGCCGCCACCATCATCACAACGGCCGCCACACCGATCATAATCCCCAACATGGTCAAAAAAGACCGCATTTTATAGGCCGTTATGGATATCCACGCTTCCCGTAAAATTTGTCCGATCATGCTTCATCCTTTTCATAGTCGGCACGCAAGCCGTCATACACTTTGCGACCGTCCCCGATTTTAATCATCCGGCGGGCATAATCGGCCACGTCATCTTCGTGCGTCACCAAAACAATCGTAATACCTTGGCGATTTAAATCCGTAAATAATTCCATAATTTCGTCCGAAGTTTTGCTGTCCAAATTACCGGTCGGTTCATCCGCAAAAATAATTTTCGGATTGTTAATCAAAGCGCGAGCAATGGCAACTCGTTGTTGCATCCCACCGGAAATTTGAGTCGGCAAGCGATCTTCATATCCTTGCAATTGAACTTTATGCAACATCTGTACCGCCCGTTCGTAGCGATCTTTTTCCCCAATACCTTGATAAATTAAAGGCAGGGACACATTATCGGCAATACTGCGCTTCATCAACAAATTAAAGTTTTGAAAGACAAACCCGATTTCACGACCGCGAATAATGGCCAATTCGGCATCCGTTTTATCCGACACATTTTTGCCGGCCAGTTCGTAAACCCCCGATGTCGGCCGATCCAAACACCCAAGGATGTTCATCAATGTTGACTTACCGGAGCCGGAATGCCCCATAATTGCAACAAACTCACCACTATTGACCGTAAAGGAAACATCTTTTAAAACAGACTGACTCATCCCGCCGGGCATGAAATATGTCTTACATAAATCACGTACCGCGATAACAGGCTTTTCGTGTGAATCGGTCGCGGCCATCAGCGTTTGCCCCCGCGTTGAATGTATTCGGTAATGACTTCGTCCCCTTCTTTTAACCCGTCTTTAATTTCAACCCAGGACGTATCGCTTAACCCCTTTTGAAACACGACCGGAACAACTTGCCCTTTTTCAAAGCGGTAAGCCATGGCTTCGTTTTGTTTCAACTCCACCCGTTCTTTCGGAATAAATTGCCGGACAAACGCGTTCGGTTTATATTGCAGAACGGCCGTCGGTAACCGTGGTACATCCAAACGTTCTTCAATCACAATATTCACAAAAGCCGTCATCCCCGGTAACAATTTGCGGGAAGAATTATCTACCTCTATCACAACGGTATACATCACAACGTTGGATTCTTCGGTCGGGGACAATCGAATCTGCCGAACTTCACCGTAAAACGTGTCCGTCGGATAGGCATCCACCGTAAACGTGACCGGCATACCGGATTTAATCATCCCAATATCGGCCTCGGCAATATTGGCTTCAATCTGCATCTTGGATAAATCTTCGGCCACGGTAAACAATGTCGGCGTTTGTAAGCTGGCCGCAACGGTTTGTCCCTGTTCTATCTCCTTAGAAATCACGGTGCCGGAAACGGGCGACGTAATTTGGGCATACCCGTAATTCTGCTCGGCTTTATTATAGTCGGCCTGCGCCGTCAATACATCCGCATCCGCCGAAGCCATGGCGATTTCGGCTTCCTCCAAAGAAGCTTTGGCAATCAATTTATCTTTATACAGTTTTTCAATACGGGATAAATTCAACTTGGCAATCTTTTGTTTGGATTTAGCTAAATCCAGACGCGCTTTGGCATCATTCCGGTTTTCAATCAGAACCGAGGTATCCAATTGCGCCAACAATTGCCCTTCTTTAACTTCATCATTATAATCGGCCAACACTTTTTCCACAATACCGGAAACCTGCGTTCCGACCGAAACGGTGTTAATCGGTTGAATCTTACCGGAGGCCGTCACTTCCTGCCGAATATGGCCGCGAGCCACCGCCACGGTTTCAAAATTTTGCGCCGTCAGATGTGCCCCCTGAGATTGTCGCCAATAGACACCCAATCCGCCCAAAACAACCAATACGCCGATCGTTATCCATGTTTTCTTTCCCATTTAAAACCTCCCGATAGCCCGATATAGATTCGCTTTACTTGTTAATATCGTATAAAAAGCCACAATTACCTGTTGCCGCGCCGTCGCCAATTGGGATCCGGCGGTCAGCAATTCCAAAATACTGCCGCGTCCGACCTGATACGAAGCAAATGCCACCCGTTCGTTTTCCAAAGCGCTTTCCAATGTTTTACGACTGATATCATGATAATCAACGGCCGTCACATAATCTTGATAAGCGGCCCATACTTCATTCCGAACGGTGTCTTTCGTTTCCAGAACGGACAAAGCGGCCTGATCATATTGATAGCGGGCTTTGGCTATATTGTATGTATCCGAAAAACCGGTAAACAACGGAACGGACAACGTAACACCCAACGATGTATTATATTGATACGGATTATGATATTTCCAATTGTCATTGTATCCGGCAGAGGCACCGGCCGTCAATGACGGCAACGCCCCGGCTCGGGCAATATCAATTCCCCGTCGCGCCGCCAACATATCGCTTTCCCGGCTTTTTAATTCCGGCCGCAAAGACAAAGCCGTTTCCATCATCTCACTAACCGTTTGATTTGTTTCCAGTTGTGATATATCACGTTCTTTCGGCGGGCGGGCAACCGACAATTCGGTATCCGGAGATAAATTCAACAAAACAGCCAATGAACCTTGTGCTTTTTTAAGGGTGTTATCCGCCTGAACAACCGCCAGACGGGATTGTTCATAGCTTGTCTTGGCCAACAATTTATCACTGGCCGATACAAGACCGAGTTCAAACCGCTTTAACGATTCTTCATACGATTTTTTAAAAGATTCTTCACTTGTCTTGGCACTTTTCAAAACTTCCTGCGCGCTTAACAAGTCAAAATAAGCCTGATTAATGGCCAATACGGTATCATGCAGGGTTGCGTTATAGGTAAATTGTGCCGAATCCAAATAAGCACGCATTTGTTCGCTGGACGCGGAACGGCCGCCGAAATCGTAAATCAACCAGCTGAGCGCGATATTACCCGCGTACGGATTATCTTTATCGGAACCGTTTTCTTCAACCCGGACATAGTCCTGTGACAACGATCCTTTAACCGTTACGGACGGCAGATAAGAGGATTTGGATTGACCGTAGGCGGCTTCGGCCGTTTTAACGGACATATAATTGCGATTCAGGGCGGGGTTATTACAAATCCCGATTTGAATCAACATGGGTAGCGTTAAATTTTCAGACAACTCGGAGGAATTAATACATCCTTCCGGCGCTTTGGCCGTATAAACGGAAAACGGATCCGGTTCTGCCCGTACCGTGGCGGTCATCAGCAAACAAAATAAAAACAATAGCTTTTTCATGGTATACACCTATTTAAACAGAGAAATCATAATCTCAAAAGAAAAGAACTGCAATATTTTTTTACAGGGAAGAGAAAAAAATATTGTGTTTCGATCGGGGATTAGGTATAACTAAACACATAAAGGAGAAGTATATGGCAAACGAATTAAATCAATATATTCTACGCCTTTCAACCCTGGCAGAAGACAGTAAGAATCCTAAACTGTTGTGGGAAGAAATGCAAATCATATCCCAAAAAGCTTTTGATTTACAAGAGAAAATCATGGCTGAATTGGATCAAATCGAACAAAATGAAACCGATATTACCCAAATTCAGGCGGCTTTTGCGGCGCGGGAAAGTATTTGGGATATAATGGCGCAAATTACCGAACGGGAAATCGCCTTAAAAGAAAAAACACATCGGAAAGAAACACCGGCCGAACGGGAAAAACGGCACAAGGAAGCACTATCCGAATCCAACGAAACATGTACCTGCGGCCATCATCACGCCGGCAAAAAGGAGGGATGCCGTCATCATCACACGCATCAGAAAGATTGTTGTTGCCACGGAGGTCAGACATGCAGCGAAACATAACAGATTTATCGTTTGAAGAAGCGATGGAGGAGTTGGAAAGCGTTGTCCGGCAATTGGAAACCGGTAAAATTAAACTGGATGATGCCGTATCGGCTTATGAACGCGGTGTTTTGTTAAAAAAACATTGTGAAGAAAAATTGCAACAGGCTAAATCCAAAATTGACAAACTTATTATTGACAAGGAAAACACCATTATCGGACAGGAGAATTTTGATGATGACATTAACGGATAAAATGGCGGATGTCCGTACAATAATCAACAATCGGTTGGATACTCTTTTGGCAATCCCCGCCGGAAAAGAGGCGCGCGTTGTCGAGGCTATGCGGTATTCGGCCATCGGAACAGGAAAGGCTTTACGGCCTTTTTTAAGTTTAACCGTCGGTGATATGTTGGGGTTACCCCGGGAAACGGCTGTTCGGATTGGGTTGGCGATCGAAGTTTTGCACACGTATTCTTTAATTCATGATGACTTGCCGGCCATGGATAATGACACGTTGCGACGCGGAAAGCCGACAAATCATGTACAATTTGATGAGGCCACCGCTATTTTAGCCGGTGATGCGTTACAGGCTCTGGCTTTTGAAATACTGGCTGATCCGGCCACACATCCGGATGCCGGAATCCGCAGTCGGTTGGTGTTGGAATTGGCCCGATCGGCCGGTACCAAAGGCATGGTTGGCGGGCAAATGTTGGATCTGATTGGGGAAACAACTGTTTTAACCTTGCCGGAAATCGAACAAATGCAAGCGTTAAAAACGGGGGCTTTATTATGGTTTTCCTGTATTGCGCCAGCTTTGGCGGCCAAAGCGTCGGAACAACAATTGAATGCCTTAGCCCAATATGCCCAAGCAATCGGATTATTATTCCAAATCACGGACGATATTTTGGATGTGGAAGGGGATAAACAAACAGTCGGCAAAACCCTCGGAAAAGATTCGGAAGCGCATAAATCAACGTTTGTTTCCGTCTTGGGATTGGAAAAGGCCAAATCTTTGGCACAAAACCTGTTGGGGCGCGGATTGGCGGCTTTGGAACCATTCGGTGCGGATGCCGACACGTTGCGCGATGTCATTGCTTTTATGATTGAAAGGAAACGGTAATGCCTAAATTGATGACCCCCGTCGAACGGCACGATTTTTGGGAAGCATTGAACAAAGCCTATCCCAATCCCCGATGTGAGTTGAATTGGACGAACCATTTTTCTTTACTGACGGCTATTATTTTATCGGCTCAAAGTACGGATAAAAATGTCAATAATGTGACGGCCAAATTATTTCCGGTAGCGGATACACCGGCCAAAATTTTAGCGTTAGGAGAAGACGGAGTCAAGCAATACACAAAATCCATCAATTATTTCAACAATAAAACACATCATATTGTCAGTTTGGCCCGCATTTTGTTAGACCAATATAACGGTGAAGTACCGACGGATTTTGAAACCCTTATCACATTACCGGGGGTGGGTCGTAAAACGGCGAATGTTTTTTTGAATATTGCCTTTCATGCACCATATATCGGGGTTGATACGCATGTTTTTCGGACGTGTCATCGGTTAAAAATCTGTACGGGTAAAACACCGGCAGAAGTTGAGGCCAAATTAAACAAAATCGTACCGGAATGGTACAAGCCGGATGTTGCGCTGGCTTTGGTATTGCACGGACGCTATATTTGCACGGCGCGTAAACCTTTATGTGAAGAATGCCCGATATACGATGTGTGTATTGCGGACGAAAAGAAAAAACGGGAGAAATAAAATATGGCTTTCCGGCATGGTATTGTTGCTTTTCTTTTTATGTTGACGGGGTTGGGAGCCATCGCTCAGACCATTTCACCGGAAACATTACTGGATATAAACAACAAACAAATTGTCGGAACGGAAACATCCGTAACATATCGCGGCGGTATACCGGCTGTTTTAATAGAACCGACGGAAACCCCGACAGCCGACACGGAAGAGGTGACTCCCATCCCGCCCCCACCGCCGATTCCGATACACACACCTTTCGGACACGAAAGAACGGCAGCTTTTACGGATCATGCACCTGATTTCGTCTTTCTGATTCAAATACTGGATGGCGACACGATACGGGTTGAAGAAAAAATTCAACTTGTTAATACGCAGCCGACGGCTTTTTTTCAACGGGTTTTACCGCAAACTTTATCGACCAACGGCAATACCGTTCGAAACACAAAAATAGAATTATTAAATGTGACGGCTGACAACCGCCCGATGTCGATTAATGTTCGAGATGTCGGAACGGCTTTAATCTTAACCGGTAATAAACCGTTATCGGTCGGCATCCATAATGTAACCATTTCATATCTGGTGCACGGAGCCATTTATCAAAACCGATCGGTGGCGGATATCACACTCGGCCTGACGGGGCCGGCATGGCCTTTATTAACGGAACGATTCAGCGTCGTCGTCCTGTTTCCCCGAAAAACGGAAGCCTACCAAAAAGAGCTTTTATTTGGCAGTAATCAGGTTCAAATTCCCGAGCATTTTTCCGTTCAGGTTGATGAAAACGGTAATAGTGTGTATCAAACAACCCACATTTTACCGGCTTTTTCGGATGTTCGCCTGCATATGATTGTTGACGCGGCCGCCATTCCACCGGTACAAATCCCATGGTTGCAACGGATTTCAAGCACCCTTATAGCTACACTCATTTGCCTTGGTATTATGTTGTTATATACAATGGCCAGTATCGCCACACTGATTTATAAAAAGCATCAAAAACCCTTACAAGATATGGTTCGTCTGAATCCGATATTGTGGCAGGCGGCTATGGGAAAGATAATGACCCGCGGTCAGGCAGACGACCTGATCCGTTGGCAAAAACAAAGCGGCGGCAAGGTATGGGGAATATCTCAAACAGCCAAGTTCTTACAACACAAGGGAACCCGTGTTCTCATATCCGCCGCACTCCGTTTGATGGCGTTTATCCGCTTTAATTACGAATATATCATCGGTTTTACCGTACTCATCGGTTTAACAATCGAATACGCGGTATATCAAGGTATTTCTTTCGGAACACGCCCGACGCTTCTTTTATGCGGCATTGCCGTTGTATTAGCCATCCTGATACACAGGTTTGGGGTACGTCGGGATTTAAGGAACCTGAAAAACAATATTCAAACCCTATTATTACAAACACCTCAGGGGTTAAATCTGGCAACCAAGACGGTAGCAACCTATTATCCCTATACCGTCTGTCTGGGTTTTTCGCAAGAGTGGTGTCGGCGCTTACGACAAAACAATCCGGCCTATGACCGTTTATCGTTTCTAACAAAGGAGGAAAAAGAATGAAATCATTTTTACTGGCTTTATGTGCAACGACAATGCTCATTTTACCGGCTACCGCCGAAATTAATGTCGGGGTAGAGGCTCAAAAAAAACTGGATATTGTTATTTATAACAGCGATCGGGCGTTAATTAAAGACAGCCGAACAGTTAACATGCAAAAAGGTGTCAATGAAATTGCTTTTGCCGGTATATCCAGTCAAATTATTCCCGAAAGCGTTTTAATGGCGGGGACCGGCATTCGTTTCCTGGAAAACAATTTTAATTACGACGTGTTGTCGTATGAATCGTTGTTGGAAAAATCCGTTGGTGATATCGTGACGGTTGAATATATGAATCCCAAAACGGGGATAGCGGAAGTCAATCAGGCCGAATTATTGGCATTAAACGGTATGCAACCGATTTTACGGATAAACGGTAAAATCGACAGTTCATATCCCGGTCGGGTTTTATTCAATAAGATTCCGGCTAACTTACGTGCCAAGCCGACTTTGGTTATGAGCGTCGAATCGGATCAGACGGCCGATCGGGAATTAACGCTTAACTACATGAGTCGCGGATTATCTTGGAATGCCAACTATGTGGCGCGGTTAAACGCGGATGACACCACCATGAGTTTGAACGGATGGGTTTCCTTAACCAACAATTCAGGAACGGATTACAAAAAAGCCAACTTACAGGTCGTGGCCGGGGACGTTAACGTTGTACGTCAAATCATGCCGCGCATGCTGAAAGCCAACATAGCCATGGATACGGCCATGGTCGAAACGGCGGCCGCCATGGGGACGGAAAGCATCGGGGATTTCCATTTATACACATTGCCGCGTCAAACGGATATTCTGTCCAATCAAACCAAACAGGTATCTTTACTGTCCGCCGATAATGTCGGTATTCACAAAACATACCTGTTTGACAATCAATTAAAGCCCTATGATGAAATTAAACAAGTCAAACCCCGCGTTGAAATGACGTTTATGAATACGGCCGAAAATCATTTGGGAATGGCCTTACCGCGCGGCATTATCCGCATGTACAAAGAGGATAGTCGCGGTCAGATGATTTTTGTCGGGGAAGATCGTATCAATCACACGGGTAATTTAGAGGAAGTCCGTCTGAATCTGGGAACGGCATTTGATATTTCTGCGGATGCCCGATTGATCGGTTCGACACAACCGGCCGCTGGTGTCACGGAAAAGGAATATGAAATCACAATTAAAAACGGTTCTCAACACAATGTAACGGTAACTATTTTGGAAAACTTTAACGGAACATGGCGGATATTAAAGGAAAGTCAGGCTTCCGAAAAACCGACGGCACGACAGGCTCAATGGACGGTTGCCGTACCGGCCGGCGGGGAAAGCAAACTCACCTATCAGGTTCAGGAGCGTGTGCCGGTTAAGCACAACGGACGTTTGCAATGAAGTCAAGATGGGCATGGCATCTTTTGACCGGCATCGGTTTGTGCATCGGTGCGGTAACGGGATATGCCCAAACGGGGGCAGTCGATGAAGTTGTCCGCCTTGTCCTGGCCGGAGAAATGGTACCGCCACGGTTGCTTATTAAAGCAGCCAATGAGCGGAGTCATGCCCGTGAGGCTCAGGACAAAGTGCTTCGTATGTTATTGGCCACGCCGTTTGAACAACGGCAGTATATCTTTCCGGCGGTTTTTGAATCGGATTTAGTCCCGCAAAAAATCCGGACCCATCCCGAAATTGCCGTATGGAAAGGGAAAATGCCAACGGATATTGCGCCGGAAATGCAGGATTTTGCCCAAAAATATCTGGTCGATTTAAATCCGCGACTTTACATGTTTTTAGCCCCCCGAACATTACCGACGCATCAGCCGGATACCGAATTGAGCGGAAGCATTCATTGGCCGGTCATGCGACGAAACATGAAACCTTTGCCGATGCCGGAGGGGCAACCGTTTACGGGATACGGTTCCATTCAATCCTATCTGTCCGTTTCCCCTGACCGCCAAAAAAGAAATCAGGTAGCGACATTAACGGCGACAGATATCAAACAAGCCGGCATCGGTTTTCAAACAATAGCCGACTTTTTAAACGAACAACCGGACCGAGACAAATTTGCCCGGGCATTGTCCTTACTGCGAACATTTGCCACCGATCCGGATGCGGATAAAATCAATCCCTTTCAAAGTCAGGTTCAACGCATTCGGATGATGGGACGCGGTGCCGCATTGGATCAGGCATTTCAAGCGGTCGGCTTTCAAAACGCGGATGCTTTTGCCGAAAAAGCCGACACGATGGCCAAGGCATACCGGGCGTATCATTTGGACATCCCGACGGCTTTATTATATCATAAAATCAGAGGAGCCGACAAAGCGGATTTAAATGATGCCGAACAGATTATTCAAGTTCAGGCTAAAATGCATGACGCTTCTTCGGCGGATGTATATTTCATCGAACCGTACTTGACAGAGGTGTATCAAACTTTTCAACAAGCCGGATATCAACACATATTGGATCCGATGATGATTGACGAACCGACGAAAATGGAGTATACTATCGACCAAAGCAATAAGGAGTAATTATGGCGTGGACAGAGGATAAGATTAAACAATTAAAAAAATTATGGGCCAAAGGGCGCAGTACGGTTGAAATTGCAAAAGAATTGGGTATCTCCAAAAATTCGGTTGTCGGAAAAGTACATCGGTTGGAGTTAGCGAATCGTCCGTCCCCGATTAAGAAAAAAGCAACAACCGCCAAAACAACGGCCGTTCAAAAACCAAAAGGAAAATGTACATTGTTGGATTTGAAACTCACTACATGTCATTGGCCTATCGGGGATCCGAATGATGCGGATTTTCATTTTTGCGGAGAACAAACGGTAACGGGCAAACCGTATTGCGCCGAACATTGTAAAATAGCGTATACATCCCTTAAAGAATTGGCCAATCAGACCATCAAAACACCTGCATCAAAACAGGATTAGAAAGTATGGCAGAACGTCCTACCGTTTGTCTGGTCGACGGTTCCGGTTACATTTTCCGGGCTTTTTATGCTTTACCGTCTATGACGCGACCGGACGGGACTCCCGTCAATGCCGTTTTTGGTTTTATGAACATGTTGATGAACCTGAGTCAGGATAATCCGTGTTCCCATATCGTCGTTATTTTTGATGCCAAGCGCCGGAATTTCCGAAACGATATTTATTCGGCCTACAAAGAAAACAGACGGGAAACACCGCCGGAATTGGTGCCTCAGTTTCCTTTGATACGACAGGCGGCGGAAGCTTTGGACATTCCATGGTTGGAAATGGAAGGATATGAGGCCGACGATTTAATCGCGACCTATACGCGATTGGCTTTGGAACAAGGGTGGGATGTTCGTATTATTTCGGCCGACAAAGATCTGGCACAATTAAAGCGGGAGCATGTATCCGTGTATGATCCGATGAAAAAAAAGATCATAACAGATGCCGATATTGCCAATAAATTTGGGGTAACACCGGACAAAATCGTGGATGTACAGGCTTTAATGGGGGATGCTATTGATAATGTGCCGGGAGCCGTCGGTATCGGCCCCAAAACGGCGGCACAATTGATTAACCAATTCGGTGATTTGAATACGTTGTTAGCCCGTTTGGATGAAATTCCGCAGGTCAAACGGCGTGAGGGGTTAAAGCGGGATAAAGAACAGATTTTAATTTCCCGTCGATTGGTGCAATTGGACGATCACGCTCCCGTCACCACAGGATTGGATCAATTTGCGGTACGTGAACCCAACAGGGAACGGGTCATGTCCTTTTTACAGGAGAATCATTTCAAAAGCCTGATAACCCGTGTCCAAAATTGGACAAACAAGCGAACACAAACCGTGAACCGTACCCATATATCCGATATCGGTTTATTTGACACGCTACCCGAATCTGAACAGGAGCAACCCGCATCTGTGGGTGAAATTGGAACATCCCCCGATCCGATTGAAACACACTATGATTTGATTCAAACGGAAGACGCGCTGCGTCAATGGCTCGGTCGTATTACAGATAAGGTCGCAATTGATACGGAAACAACGGGCCTGGATGCTATGACGGCCAAGCTTGTCGGTTTTTCTCTGGCTATCGCCCCGGGGGAAAGTTGTTATGTTCCGTTGCGCCATGGCGGGGAAGAAGAAGCGGAACAGGTTGATTTATTTTCTTTTCAGGCCGGATCAAAACGACCGCCACAAATTCCCGTTAAACGGGCTTTGGCTTTATTAAAACCGATTTTGGAAAATCCAAACATCCTGAAAATCGGCCATAACATTAAGTATGATTTACATATCTTGGCTCATGAATACGGGCAGGATTTTAAATGTACCCCCATTGATGATACCATGGTGATGAGCAGTGTTCTGGACGGTTCCCGACACGGCCACGGAATGGATGAATTAGCCGATTTACACCTGCATCATCAAACGATCAAGTATACCGATGTGTGTGGAACAGGTCGGACGAAAATAACGTTTGATGCGGTGGCTTTGGATAAAGCCTGTGCCTATGCCGCCGAAGATGCCGATATCACACTGCGGCTTTATAACCTCCTTGCTTCACGAATAGCGGCCGAAGATACCGCCCGTATTTACGAAACGATTGACAAACCGCTGATTGACATTTTATTCCGAATGGAAGAAGCCGGTATTTTGGTAGACAGGGAACGGTTGGTTCAAGTCGGTCAAAAACTGACACAAAAGCTGACACAATTAACAGACCGGATTTATACCGCTGCCGGTGAGGTATTTAACATTAATTCACCGGCGCAACTGGGGACAATCCTTTTTGAAAAGCAAGGGATTCAAGGCGGCAAAAAAGGAGCCAATGGGGCGTGGACGACCGATGTCAAGGTATTGGAAACATTGGCTGCCGACGGTTCGGAATTGGCGCATTTGGTTTTGGATTACCGCGGATATGCCAAGCTGAAAAGCACATATGTTGATGCTTTGTTGGCCGTATCGGAACGGGATCCACGGGTACATACATCTTTTTCATTAACGGCAACCAATACGGGGCGATTGGCTTCATCCGATCCCAACCTGCAAAACATTCCTGTCCGAACCGAAGACGGTAAAGAAATTCGCCGGGCTTTTATTGCCCGACCGGGATATCAACTGATCGCCGCCGACTATTCGCAAATCGAACTGCGCCTGATGGCCGAAGTGGCAAACGTCCGGCAATTAAAAGAATCTTTTATGCAAAACGAAGACATTCATGCCAGAACGGCCTCTCAGATTTTTAACATACCGTTGGACCAAATCGACGCCGACACGCGCCGCCGGGCCAAAGCCATTAACTTTGGCATTATCTACGGTATTTCGGCGTTTGGATTAGCCAATAATTTAGGTATTCCCCGGTCAGAAGCAAAACAATATATTGACGCCTATTTCGAACAATATCCGGAAATTCGAACCTATATGCAACAAACAGAAACGTTTGCTCTGGCACACGGGTATGTTTTAACGCCGTTTGGTCGCAAATGTTTTATTCAAGGGTTGGATAGCGGTCGAACGCGCAGTTTTGCTCTGCGGGCGGCCATCAATGCACCGATACAGGGCGGCGCGGCCGATATTATCAAAAAAGCGATGAATGCAATTCAACAGGCTTTGAAAACCGCAAATCTGGATTGTACTTTGTTATTACAGGTTCATGATGAATTAGTCTTTGAAACGGCGGAACGGGATATTGCGGCGGCCTCGGCTCTCATTAAACAACATATGGAAAACGCCGTCCGTTTGTCGATTCCGTTTGTTGCCGATGTCGGTATCGGCCCGAATTGGAAAGAAGCGCATTAAAAAAGGCGGTATAAACCGCCTGATTATTAATAATCGTCGTTCGGTACAACCGGCGGCGTTTTTTTCTGAGTCGTTTTAGGCTGACGGGACTTAATATCCGGCACCATTTCCACAATGGTATCATACAATTCCTTTAAATTTTGGGAATATAAATGATCGGCTTTCGGTAACAATCGATATTCGACATGAACAAAACGATGGCTTCCCAACTGTTCCGCCAACATTGCGACCGAAGCTTCATCCACAACCGTGTCTTGCCCACCCTGCACAATTAAACCGGAAGCCGGACAAGGGGACAAAAAGCTGAAATCATACAAACCGGTCGGCGGTGTTACAAAAGTAAACCCTTTAACCTCGGGTCGACGCATTAAAACCTGAGCCGCAATCCAAGCGCCGAAAGAATACCCGGCTATCCAACATTGATTGGATTCGGAATCCATATTTTGCAACCAATCCAACGCAACGATAGCGTCATTTAACTCCCCGACACCGGTTCCGTCCAATTCCCCTTGGGAATGCCCGACACCGCGGTAATTAAAGCGTAAAACGGAAAAACCCATATTGACAAAAGCCTGAAAAATCGCATATGTCACGCGGTTATTCATCGTACCGCCCTGTTGCGGATTGGGGTGCAATACTAAGACCAACGGTGCCCGCGGATTTTCGGAACGGTGGAAACGTCCTTCTAAACGACCGGCCGCGCCGTTAAAGAAAACTTCTGCCATTGTCAACTCCTTTTCGTCTGAAAAAATGAGGTAAAATTCATTTGTTTTTGACAGTTTATAATATTTTTCAAAAAAATGCAAGATTTTTGTTGACTTCATCAAAAAATACAGGTATAAATAAGGACGGTTATGGCGAAGTAGCTCAGATGGTAGAGCAGAGGAATCATAATCCTTGTGTCGGGGGTTCGATCCCCTCCTTCGCTACCAGTTATAAGAACAGTCCGAAAGGGCTGTTTTTTTTATACCCGCTCGGAGGGATCAATTCCACCTATGTTTCAATCATCGGATGACGGGGCATCCTCGATTTCAATAAGGTTCATTGCTTTGCGCGAAAAAACAATTCACCGGATTGTTTTTTCTTGCGCAGTCTTCGCTACCAGTTATAAGAACAGTCCGAAAGGGCTGTTTTTTTTATACCCGCTCGGAGGGATCAATTCCACCTATGTTTCGCGTTTCGTACGCGGGGCGTACTTTCGCTCAACGGGGCGAAGAAACACCTCTTCACCCCGTTTCGCTTGCCCTATCACACAAAAAGCGGGATCCTTAGCGACACAGGGCGTAGTTGCCGCTGTTCCAATAGTAAAACTCGACCGCGCCTGAACTGTCACTGCTTACATAATACGAAGCGCACCCACTTAATTTAGTTGCTGTCCAATACCACTTGTTTGTCGTGTGTGCCCATCCCGAACAGCTACCATAATAACCATTTGCCCTAGCCGCCGCCAATTCTTCCGCCGTACACCCGTCTGTCACCGGTGCTAAACGCTTCCCAAGCGCATCGCAGAAGTTCTCTACCGCATGATACGACATAGAACCCGTTGACGCTGTGTATTCTGTTCCGTTAATAGTTATAGTCGTGCTACTGATTGTTTCACACGTCCCAACCGTCACTTCACAACCATAATCATTCTTGCAATATTGATTTTCTCCTGTGCAATCATCATTCGTCAAACATTCTCCCTCTGTTTTAGTTGAAGTACATTCATAACTGTACGTTGATGTATTATATTGGCACCATTCCCCCTCACCGCAACATTGATCGCCGCATGTAACGCCATCCGGACAATAGACACAATAATTAGGATACTCCCCACCATACCGCGACCCCGTACATTTTGCACACGTATCCTCTATAGATGAATCATTTTCAACAGGACTTCCCTCCGTCGGACAAACCGTACAGGAACTCGTGTATCCATTATAAAACTCCCCATCACCACATTCCGGATGTGGATCTGTCACACATTCCCCTGTCGACAATCGATACTCGCCCTCTCCGCACGGTTCAAGTTCGGGTTCGTTATCATCTTCTCCCCCTGCCCCCGGTAAGCGGGAATTATCCAATGTATTCGCAAACGCAAACAACATTTCATTATCCCCGGCGGCGCAGGCGGTATCATCATCAACCACAACACCTCCGACCGCTGTTTCTACCGGCATTGCCCAATCCTGTTTCAGAATTTCATCACACACCCGTTGCGGGACTGCCGATACCGTCAACGCAAAGAATCCTTTATCCCCCGCATAATCGTTTGTTGCTGTGACAGCATGAATTCCTTTAATCCGTCCGTTATCCCCGTATTCCGATAAATTAATATCGTGTCCCAAGATGCGTTGTTGACTCGCCGTCACGGCTCTCTTTTTCACTTCATTGATAATATCATTCGCATTCATCTTGTCCATCGCATACCGATATCCGGCCACCCCGCCAATCGATAATACCCCCATCACGGCCAGAACGCCCAACATTTCAACCATACTCCGACCATTTTCCATTTTGATTTCAGTCATTTATTACTCCTTTCGAACTGTAACACAAAAATGTACCCTTTCGTGTTACACTTTGGACAAAAAATGACAAATCGATAACCGATTAATTCTTAATAAA
>CALXZG010000014.1 GCA_944393195.1 uncultured Alphaproteobacteria bacterium | reverse complement strand
TGTAACAATTTAATGTTCATTAAAATGTTACACTTTTGAAAAAGGGAAAAACAAAACCCCTTGAATATCAAGGGGTTTTGTGATACTATTACAATTAATTTAAAATGATGTCTTCCGGTATCGGTAATTCCTTTAAATGCCGGATATCGGATGTATATTCGCGAACGATAGATCCGTCATATGCCTCCACAATTAAAATTTGCGAAGCATTATTTAACTCTTGCCGAATAGACGGATGAATAAAATCCAACACAATAACATTTCCTTCATTGCGGTAAAGTAATGCATGTTTTCCGCCATTATATACCATACGCGGATTTTGTGCATCATTCATCCGGGCGCGGATTAAAATCATCAGATCTCCGGCCGCATTTTTTAAAATGTTATACTTTTTTTCTTGCTCTACAATAGGTTCACTCATGCTATCTCCTCAAACACGACTTATTTAATTATCTATCAAAAAAACGAAAAAAGCAATACAAAATTTTATTTTTCCGCTCTTTCTGATTATTTTTCGACATGATGCTTGATTTTTAGTATTTTTTTCTTGCAAAATCACGGAAAAAAGATTAACATAAAGCCACTTTTTATTTTTTTTAAGGAGTTTTTATGGCAAAAGAAGAAGTTTTACAATTCACCGGTACCGTTACGGAAGCCTTGCCGAATGCAACATTCCGCGTCAAATTGGAAAACGGACACGAAATTTTGGCGCATACATCCGGTAAAATGCGTAAATTCCGTATTCGCGTCATGGTCGGGGATAAAGTCGAAATCGAAATGACCCCCTATGATTTGACAAAGGGCCGTATTGCTTTCCGGCATAAAGCTTAATCAGTATAAACAGGGGAGGGAAAACCATGTCTTTTTTGACACTGCTCCTGACATGTATTTGTGTTTTCGTCGGGACAATAGCCTTAATCGGTTGGTTGACACGCTTTCGGATGCGTCGTTCCGCCGCCGGGAAACAAGCCTTTTGTCCGATTGAATCAACGACGGCTTCCGTCTTGACCATCCTTGCCCTGATGTCCTTTTTATTGCTTTGCCCCTCAATGACCGTCGGTTGGATAGGTGCCTTATTTGTCCTGTTGCTGCTGACCTTGTATACGCAGGCCCGTTTTTCCGGTATTATTTTGATGGGGGGACAGTACCTCATTTGTTTACTGGGAACCCTCATGTTGCCCCAAACACAGCCGTTGTTTCAAACACTTCCCGCGTTTATTGTAACGCCGGCATTGGCGTTGCTCTGGTTTGTTTTGTTGCGCTTGACTGTTTTTGCGGATAGACTTCCCTATTTTTCTTTTATGTTGACGCTGGCCGTGGGTGTTTTTTTCGCATTTGCCGGATTGTTACAGGTCTTACCCGCTTTTATGACAAATCTGGCCATCATATTAAGTATGGGGTCTTTTGCCGCTCTCGGAACAGTCCGCTTTTGGATTCGGGAACCTAAACTCGGTTCCTTCGGTGCCACGGTTATCGGCTTTATTGTCGGCGGATCATTGATGTATATCGCTTCTTTCGGTTTTGTCGGTATTCCTGTTGTTCTCTTTTCCTATGTTGCGCTGGAATGGATTGCCGTGACGGCAATGACATATTGGGCGATTCGTCATCGGCAAAAAGAACAACCGCTTATCCTGTTTGAACGGGTCTGGGCGCAAAATGTTAATCGCCGCGGTTTGATTCGTTTTACTTCTTTTTGCTTTGTTTTGTTGGCTCTTTTATCCGTTGTTTTATTGAGTCGCGGCTATTTTCAACCGCGAAATGCGGTTATTGTCATACTCTTTATCCTGATAGGTATGGTTGTTCGCTATCGCAATTGGGGGCAGCCGACACCCTCCTATCGTGATCTTTTCCGTGACGTGCGTGCCGGCATCGGTGCTTTAAAGCAGGAATGGAAAAAGACCGATTTGCCGCAACAGAAACAAAAGGCTCTCCGTAAAACGGGGCGGCGCAAATGATTCCGTTATACCAAAAGCCGGAACTGTGGGGCGACGCGGATTTTAAACTGCATGCCGAATATCAACCGGCCGGGGATCAGCCTCAGGCTATCGCTGAACTGGTTAACGGATTGCGTGCCAATGCAAAAGATCAGGTTTTATTGGGTATTACCGGCTCCGGTAAAACGTTTACAATGGCGCAAATTATTAACGAACTCAAACGTCCGGCCTTGATTTTGGCACATAATAAGACGTTGGCTGCCCAATTGTATGCCGAAATGAAATCCTTTTTTCCGGAAAATGCCGTCGAGTATTTTGTCTCGTACTACGATTATTATCAACCGGAAGCCTATATTCCCAAAACGGATACATATATAGAAAAAGACTCCGCCATTAACGAACAAATTGACCGCCTGCGCCATTCGGCTACGCGCCATATTTTAGAACGTCGTGACGTTATTATTGTCTCCTCCGTTTCCTGTATCTATGGTTTGGGTGATGCCGAAAGTTATTCCTCTATGGCTTTTACCCTGCGCAAAGGCGATTCGGTCGATTTGGCGGAACTTGGCCGAAAATTAGTTGAACTGCAATACAAAAGAAACGACATCGCATTCGAACGTGGAACTTTTCGTGTGAACGGGGATGTTGTGGATATTTTCCCGTCACACTATGAAGATTTGGCATGGCGTTTATCTTTTTTCGGGGACGAAATCGAAAGTATTTCGGAATTTGATCCCTTGACAGGGCAAAAGAAAATAGCTTTGAACGATATTACCGTCTTTCCGGCCAGCCATTATGTGACGCCGCGTCCCGCTTTGTCGCAAGCCATTAAAACGATTAAAGCCGAATTGAAAGACCGTCTGGCCTACTATGAAGCTAATAATCAATTGTTGGAGGCGCAACGGTTGGTTTCCCGAACTCGGTATGATTTAGAAATGATGGAGGCAACCGGTTCCTGTAAAGGTATTGAAAACTATTCTCGTCACCTAACCGGCCGCCGCCCCGGCGAAGCTCCGCCAACCCTGTTTGAATACTTACCCAAAGATGCTCTTCTGTTCGTGGATGAAAGCCATGTGACAATTCCGCAAATCGGCGCTATGTTTCGGGGGGATCGTTCCCGCAAAACAACCTTGTCCGAATACGGTTTTCGATTGCCCAGTTGCATGGATAATCGCCCTCTGAAATTTGAAGAATGGGATGCCATGCGCCCACGGACGATTTTTGTATCGGCAACGCCGGGACCTTGGGAAATGGAACAAACGAAAGGTGTCTTTACCGAACAAATTATCCGTCCGACCGGTTTGTTGGATCCGGAATGTATTATCCGTCCGATAGCCCGTCAGGTCGAAGATTTAATGGCTGAATGTCAGGAAGTCGCCGCCCGTCGGGGGAGGGTCCTGGTCACGACATTGACCAAGAAAATGGCGGAAGACTTGACGGAGTATCTCAATGAAAACGGTGTGAAAGCCCGCTATATGCATTCGGATATCGATACGTTGGAACGTATTCAAATCATCCGCGATTTGCGCCTCGGTACTTTTGACGTATTGGTCGGTATTAACCTGTTGCGGGAAGGATTGGATATCCCCGAGGTCGAACTGGTCGCTATTTTGGATGCCGATAAAGAAGGCTTTTTACGTTCCACTACCTCGTTGATTCAAACAATCGGGCGTGCCGCTCGTAATGTGAACGGGCGCGTTATCTTGTACGCCGATAAAATGACCGGTTCTTTAACCGCGGCCGTCGGTGAAACAAAACGTCGTCGGGCTAAACAAATGGCTTTTAATGCCGAACATCATATTACCCCCAAAGGTATTCAAAAAGAAATCCCCGATTTATTGAAAGAATTCGGTGAGTTTGAAACCGACAAAACACCGGCCGAACGATCGGTTGAAATCATTGAAAATGTGGCGGATGTGATTGCCCGTCTTCGGAAACAAATGTTGCAGGAGGCCGATGCCCTGAATTTTGAAGAGGCTGGCCGTTTGCGGGATAAAATTAAAGAATTGGAACAACTGGAATTAGCCTCGGATGCGGCACCGCTTTTGCCCAACAAGAAAGGAAAAACATCATGATCGAAACGGACTTGATTCAAAAACCTTGTTATTGGAATCCGGACTATTGGCAAAGCAATCCTTTCGGTAACGATACCCCTGCCGCGGAACAGCCACAGTTAGCTCAACCGATTTGTATTGCGTCCCGTCGGGATGTTCCTTATCCCATTGAACAGGAGTATCAGCGTATTTATTGATTTTATATATATTTCAATTTATTGATTATTAAAATAAAGTATCTGTTAAAATTTTTCTTCCCCGTTTGATTTCCCCGATGTCTTATCGGGGCTTTTTTAAAGGGGTGCCGATACCATCCCTTTTTATCCGCCTTGTTCCTGTTTTGTTCCTATCCGTTTGATATTATTTTTTTATTTCTGTCAAAAGTCTCATTTTTTTCGCACAAAAAGATAAAAAAATATTGTGTTTATGACGGAAGTGGTGTATGAAAGAAAAAAGTAATAACAGATATTTTATTTTGATATACGAAAGGCGCATTTTTATGTTAAAGTTTGACCGTTTAAAAAAAGTGATGAACCTGTTTTCTTCCGATATGGCGATTGACCTCGGCACCGCCAATACTTTGGTGTACGTGCGTGGGGAAGGCGTTGTTCTCAGCGAACCGTCCGTTGTTGCCATTGCCGAAAATCGCGGTAAAAAACAGGTGATTGCGGTCGGGAACGAAGCAAAACAAATGCTTGGTAAAACACCGGGACAGATTCAGGCTATCCGCCCCTTGCGCGACGGGGTTATCGCCGACTTTGATGTCGCCGAAGAAATGATTAAACGCTTTATTCAAAAGGCATTGGGACGTAAATCTTTTTCTCGTCCGATGATTGTTATTTGTGTTCCCTCCGGCTCAACTGCCGTGGAACGCCGCGCTATTCAGGAAGCCGCCGAAAATTCCCGCGCTCGTAAAGTCTTCTTAATCGAAGAACCGATGGCGGCGGCAATTGGTGCGGGCTTACCCGTTAACGAACCGTCCGGCAGTATGGTCGTCGATATTGGCGGCGGTACAACCGAAGTTGCGGTGATGAGCCTTGGCGGTATTGTTTATGCCCGCTCTGTTCGTGTCGGCGGTGATAAAATGGATGAAGCCATTGTTTCCTATATCCGTCGTAACCATAACCTGTTAATCGGTGAGGCAACGGCCGAACGTATTAAAAAAGCCGTCGGCGCCGCCTCCATTCCCGAAAACGGGGAAGGGGAAACCATCTCTGTCAAAGGGCGCGATTTAATGCATGGTGTTCCGAAAGAAATTATTGTTTCTGAACGGCAAGTGGCCGAAGCGTTATCCGAACCTGTCGGCCAAATTGTGGAGGCTGTTAAAGTTGCCTTGGAACATACGGATCCGGAGTTGGCTTCCGATATCGTGGATAAAGGGATTATGTTAACCGGTGGTGGTGCATTGCTCAGCCGGTTGGATGAAGTGTTGCGTGACGCGACCGGTTTGCCGGTTTGTGTGGCCGAAAATGCTCTGCAATGCGTGGCCTTGGGAACCGGCCGCGCTTTGGAAGAAGTCAGCAAGTTTGAAAATATTTTGACAAGCATGTACTAATTTCGGTCGGGATACGTGCATGGAAAGCCGCCAATTTCGTTTGAAAAGATTGAAAACGCAAATTAAGCTTTTCTTTCCGCTTGTCCTGTTATTGATAGCCGTTTTTCTGATTGTTTTGGGACAGGTTAACCCGCCCTTGTTACAAAAAATACGGGGAACGGCTGCCCGAACGGCGGCTCCGGTTGTGTCCGTTTTGTCCGCTCCCGTTCGCTGGTTGGAAGAAGCCGTCGCCGGCGGTCGTTTTTTTCTGATGACCTATACCGAAAACAAACGGTTGCGCGCCGAAAATGAATCTCTGCAAAATTGGCGGAATATCGCCCTACATATGGGGACCGAATACCGCGAATTGAAATCCCTGCTGAATTATATTCCGCCGAAAAAATCGGTTGCTTATACCGCTCGGATTTTAGCCGATAACGGCGGTCGCTTTAATCGTTCCGTTATGATTCAGGGCGGTCTCTCGGCCGGTATTCGTCCCGGTTTTGTCGCCATGTCTTCCCGCGGGTTGGTCGGTCGTGTCGTCGAATCCGGTCAATATTACAGTCGATTGATGTTGTTGACCGATTATTTGTCGCGCTTGCCTGTTACCGTGGGTGAAGATCGCACTCTTTGTATGTTGACCGGTGATAATTCGGATGAGCCGCAATTAACCTCTTTGCCTGAAGAACACCATATTGCTGTCGGGGATGTCGTTATGACTTCCGGTCATGTCGGTTTGTATCCGGCCGGTTTGGGTGTCGGTGTCGTTAGTCGGATTGATAACGGTGAGATTCGAATCGCTTTGTTTGAAAATAATCCGAACTTAACCTTTGTCCGATTGGTTGATTTTGGCTTGTCCGATGTTTTGCTATCCGATTCTGATTGGGCGGAGAAATAATATGCCAACCTCCGTTCCTTTTTTTGACAGAGTAAAACAAAGTATTCCTTTCCTGCTGTGTCTTTTACTGATATTGCTCGGTCAAACACCGCATACCTTTCTTCTTTCCGTTCCTTTTATTTTTGTGTTTATCTTTTATTTTGCCATTTTTAACGCGGCTCTTTTGAACGGATTTGCCTGCTTTGCCTTGGGTATTTTAACCGACTTGATTATGCAAACGCCATTCGGCCTGAATACATTCCTGTTTGTCTTACTTTTTTTTACGGCAAACCTCAACCGCCTGTTTTTGTCTGCGCTTTCCTTCGATAAACTGTGGCAGGTTTTTGCCCTTATGATGCTTCCTCTCTTTTTGGTGCACTTTTTTCTGTTTACTTTATGCGCCGCCACCGTTATTTCTCCCGCCTTTCTGATCGGACATTACTTGATTTTGATTCTTGCTTATCCGCTTGTGATTCAACTGTGCGGCCGTTTAGATAATTGGATAGGAGATCAATCATGAGCGTTTGGAAATACGAAAAATCCCGTGTCATGACTATCCGATTATTGGGTATCTCCGTCGTCTTTGCCTTGATCGGATGCGTTATTTTGGGGCGCTTGTTTTACCTGCAAGTCCTGCAAGGGGAAAAATACCTCTTGTTAGCCGAAAAAAATCGTATTTCTGTCCGAATGACGATGCCGATGCGCGGTCTTATTTATGATCGTAACGGCGTTAAATTAGCCGAAAATGCAAAAACCTTTCAGGCTGTTTTGATTAAAGAGCAATCCCCTGACTATAAAAAAACATTGAACAATTTCTTGAAACTGATTTCGGTCGAGGAAGACGAATTGGCGCGTATAGAAAAAGAATTACGTTGGAAACGCGCCTTTATGCCGGTTCGTATCAAAGATAACCTGACTTTTGATCAAATGACCCTGTTGCAATTGAATGCCCCCGATTTGCCGGGTATTCAAATCGAAGAAGGAATGATGCGTTTTTATCCGGCGGGGGAGGGAAATACCCACGTGGTCGGTTATGTCTCCCTGTTAACAGAAAAAGATGTTGATGGTGATACGTCGGATCCGCGATTGGATTTGCCCGGTTACCGAATCGGTCGAACGGGGATTGAATCCAGCCAACAATCCCTCTTGCAAGGTGAACCCGGTCGCCGTCAATCCGAAATCAATGCCGTCGGCCGTACTGTCCGTATCCTTGACGAAACGCCGCCCCGCGCGGGTCAGGATATTACCCTGACGATTGATAGTCGTTTGCAAAATGAAGCGCTTTCTTTGTTGAAGGGATACGCCGCTTCCATTGTTGTCATGAACGTCCAAACCGGTGAAATTTTAGCTCTCGTTTCCGCGCCCAGCTTTGATGCCAATCTTTTTACCGTTCCGATTTCCGTAAAGAATTGGAATAAACTGCTTCATGATAAGCATCGTCCCCTGCAAAATAAAGTATTGAGTGGTCTTTATTCCCCCGGTTCCTTGTTTAAATTGATTGTTGCTTTGGCCGGTATGGAAAGCGGTATTATCGGTCCTCAAACCCATATTCGCTGTACCGGTAAAGTGACAATCGGTGACCATGTTTTCCATTGTTGGAAACACGCCGGTCACGGAACATTAACATTGGAAGAAGCCCTCATGCATTCTTGCGATGTCTATTTTTATGAAATAGCGCAAAAAATCGGTCCCGAAAAAATTATCGAAACCGCGGCAAAGCTCGGCTTCGGTTCCCCTATCAGAATTGGTCTTTTGGGGGAAAGCAGCGGTTTATTGCCGACAGATGAATGGAAACAACGTCGCTTCGGTGATGCTTGGCGCCTTGGTGATACACTGAACCTCAGTATTGGTCAAGGTTTTCTTAACGCCACACCGCTTCAAATGTTGACGGCCGTAGCTCGGATTGCTGGCGGTAAAAATATCCAACCGACACTATTAAAGCAAAATGTTCAAGATAATCCGCAACAAATTGATTTTAAACAATCTTATTTAAAAATATTGCGTCAGGGAATGATCGATGTCGTCAATAAACCCGGTGGTACGGCATACGCTGTCCGCTTTCAAAAAGACGGTTGGCGGATGGGGGGTAAGACGGCCACGACCCAGGTACGCCGCATCAGTATGAAAGAACGGGAAGAAGGTCTGAAATCTCAGGATGAACTCCCCGAAGAATATCGGGATCACGCCATTTTTGTTGCCTTTATGCCAACCGATAAGCCCAAATATGCGGCTATCGTTATGGTGGAACATGGCGGTGGCGGTAGTCGAACGGCCGCACCGATTATGTCCCGCCTGATGCGTACAATCATTGATTTGGAAGAAAATACCGCGCTTCCGACCGGAGGTGGAAAATGAGCTTTTTTAAAGATCGTAACTGCTATCTGAAAGATTATAACCTTACGTTAACAGATAAAATCTTCGGTTTTAATTATGTTTATCTGTTGTTAATTACCCTTGTTGTTTTGATGGGTGTCGCTATTTTATACTCGGTCGGCGGGGGAAATTTTAACCCATGGGCCAGTAAACAATTGTTTCGTTTTACGGTCAGCCTGACGTTTCTCTTTGCTATTGCCATGACGAATTTGCGTCTATGGATGAAGTACGCCTATGCCATCTATGGCGTCGGTTTGCTGTTGCTGATTTGCGTGTCTCTTTTCGGTCATGTGGGAATGGGCGCACAACGGTGGTTAAACTTGGGCTTTTTCAATTTACAACCTTCCGAAATCATGAAAATAGCCTTGATTTTAGCATTAGCCCGTTACTTTCATGGTGCCAGTTTGACCGAGGTCAGAACGATCCGCTTTATGATACCTCCCGTGTTGATGATGGCCGTTCCCGTCGCTTTGATTTTGGAACAACCCGACCTTGGTACGGCCCTGATGCTGGTATTTGCCTCTTTCGGTATTTTCTTTCTGGTTGGGGTGCAAATTTGGAAGTTTGTTGTCTTGATCTGTGGCGGTATTTTGTCCATGCCGATTCTTTGGTCTTTTCTCCATGATTACCAAAAAAAACGGGTCCTGACTTTTTTAAATCCGGAAAGCGACCCCCTCGGATCCGGTTATCATATCGCCCAATCGAAAATTACACTCGGTTCCGGCGGTGTTTGGGGTAAAGGCTTTTTGGAAGGAACGCAAAGCCGTCTGAACTTTATTCCTGAAAAACAAACAGACTTTATTTTGACCGTTTTGGCCGAAGAATTCGGTTTAATCGGCTCTGTCGTTCTGATGGTACTTTATACGGCCATTATTGTGTACGGTTTTATCATTGCCCATCGTTGCCATAACTTCTTCGGTAAAATTTTGGCTGTCGGTTTAACTATTAATTTTGCCCTCTATGTCTTTATCAATACCTTAATGGTTATGGGCTTAATGCCTGTCGTCGGTGTCCCGCTGCCCCTGATGTCATACGGTGGTACCGCTATGCTGACATTGTGTATCGGTTTCGGGTTGATAGAATGCGTCCACATCAATCGTGAAATGGTTATCGGTCGCCGGGGATCTATCGATGACGAATAATGTCGATATCTTACTCAATAACGCCTTTGACGCTTATAATGCCGGCGATTTCGAAACGGCCGAAGCCCTAACGCGCGACGCCCTTAATCAACAACCCGGGCAGGGGGATGCCCTCTACTTACTGGGCTTGATTGCTTTTCAGGCCGGCGCTCTTGACGCTGCCACCGATTTATTGTATCAAGCTGTCCGCCTCTATCCCCAAGTTGCAACCTATCAATTGACATTGGCTTCCGTTTTACAGGCACAAGGCCGCTTGGACGAGGCCATGACCTATTACGATAAATATCCGGAAAATGCTTTGGCTTGGACACAAAAAGGAACAATTTTTTTGCTGAAAAAACAAGTCTCCTTTGCCCGTAGTGCTTTCGATAAAGCCTTGACTCTGACACCTGATTTACCGGAAGCTGTTTTAGGTTTGGCTCAATGCGATCGGGCAATCGGTGATGATGTAACGGCTAAACAACGTCTGACCGCTTTAAATGCACATCATCCGATTCCGGACGCTTTGTGGCTGGTGGCTCAAATCGATCGCGTTGCCGGTCGATGGGTTGAAGCCGAAAGTGCCATTAATACGGCCCTGTCTTTGGCTGAACGTGTTCCTTATTTGATGGAAAAAGGTCTGATATCCGAAAATCAAGGGGATATGAATACCGCTTTACAGGCCTATCATCGGGCTGCTGAATTGGATCCGTATCAGGCTGATGCCTGGATTAACCAAGGCAATATCTATCAAAAACAAAATCGGTTATCGTTGGCCGAGGATGCCTATAAGCGCGCCTTACAACAAGATAAAACAAACCCGGCGGCCCACCATAACCTGGCTGATGTTCTGTATCATCAACAACGCTTGCCGGACGCCCTTGAACACTATCGTGCTGTTTTGGCAAAACATCCGGATTATTTACCGTCGCTCTATAACTTGGCCGTTATTTTGGAAGAAACGGGCGACTATCTTGAAGCCGCCGGCCTCTATTTTAATATTTTGGCGCAAAAAGGAGTTTTTCCGCATTTGGATTGGCGGATAGCCGATACCTTGACTGCCCTTTTTAACCAAAATAAAGCCGGTCAAAAAGAAGCTCGCCGTTTCGCCGCCGGCTGGGTAAAAAACTTTCCGGATAATCCTATCGCCCGCCATACCAATTCCGCATTGGCGGGGCAGGGTGACCTGAGCGCCTTGAACGATTATACCCGTCTTTTATATGATGACTTTGCGCCGGAATACGATACCCGTATGCAAAAAATAGAGTCCACCGCTCTGACCGATATTCTGTCCCTCTTACCCCCTCAAAAATATCAAAAAATATTGGATTTAGGATGCGGTACGGGACTTTTTGTCCGCTTATTTAAAGGCGGCTTTGATACGCTGATCGGTGTTGACGTTTCTTCCCATATGCTGACATATGCTTCTCAAACAAAAGCCTATACAAACTTATATAATCGGGAGGCTGTTGATTTTCTGCATACCGATAAACACCGCTATGATTTAATTCTGGCGGTTGAATTGATCGGATACTTGCCGTCATTTAGGGATTTCCTGATGGCTCTTGCGCCCCGTTTGACGCGAAAGGGTGTCTTTGCTTTTTCCGTTGAAACGGCTTCCCGTAGCGGGCTTGCCCCGAACGGTCGTTATTTATATGCCCCGCGGGATGTTGACCGTCTGCTGTCGGAAACAGGTTTTGATGTTCTTGTGCGTCGGGAAACATCCCTGCGGCGTGATGAAAAAACAACGGCCGCAGGGCTTTTGTTCGTTGTGCGCTTAAATCGTTAACAACCCTTTATTTAATAACATTATTTGTGATTTTTCCGGCCATAAAATTCTGAATATTATCAATCGTTGTCGCATTAATTCGATTAATTGCATCAATCGAATTAAAGGCAATATGCGGCGTAGCAATGACATTTCGGAATTGTAATAGCTTTAAATTCATCGCCGAGTCTAATAAGAAGTCATTATCACTCATCCGGGGTGACGTCGCCACTTCATCATGCAATAAAAAGTCTTCATTCTCCAATACATCGACCCCGGCGCCGGCAACAATTCCTTTTCGCAATGCAAAATATAAAGCTTGTGTGTCAATTAAATCCCCGCGTGCCGTATTGATGATAATCACTCCTTTTTTCATCTTGTCAAAAGCCGCTTCATTAATCATGTGATAATTTTCGGGCGTTGACGGTACGTGTAAAGATATGATATCGCTTTCCCGATAAATTGTATCCAAATCATCAACGTACAGGTCTTTTAAAACCGGATTCCGAAACGGATCATAGGCCAAAACTTTCATGCCGAACCCTTGGGCAATTTGTATCATATGCCGTCCGATGGAGCCCGTTCCGATAATACCGATGGTCTTGCCCATCAAGTCAAATCCCATATAATTGGAATTTTCAATCCGATTGTGTGCCATATCGTTTTTGGCCCGAATGATTTTGCGTGCCAAAGCCAATAATAATCCGAAAGCAAACTCCGCAACCGTCGCTGCCCCATAGGCCGGTACGTTTTCAACGGCAATTCCCCGTTGGCGACAATAATCTAAATCAATATGATTAAAACCGGTTGACCGTGTCGCAATTAATTGTAAATTCGGGAAAAAATCCAACTTTTCGGTGCTTAATGTTTCCGAATGAATAAATCCCGATATGATACGCGTGTCCCGATACGGTTCCAAAGCTTTCAAAGATACCGCGTTTAATCCGGTATCAAAGAACACAAAATTCGCTCCTTTAATGGGATGAGTTGCCGCAAAATCCCGCAGCTCTTTATCTGCATCAAAAAATAAAATATTTTCCATTAATTTTTCACTCCTTTGTATACTAAATAGGAGCTTTTATCACGGAAACAAGACTATTTTAACAGCAAATCCAGAATTTGTATCAGCTTGCTTCTCAGCTCCCTACGTGGTACAACCTGATCAATCATGCCGTGTTCCAATAAATACGCCGCTTTTTGAAAGTTCGGCGGCAGTTTTTGCCGAATGGTCTGTTCAATAACCCGCGCACCGGCAAATCCGATAACCGCCCCCGGTTCCGCCAAAGTCACATCCCCCAACATGGCAAAAGAAGCCGTCACACCGCCCGTTGTCGGATCCGTCAATACCACAATATACGGCAATTTTTTCTTCTTTAACTGTTTTACCGCTACCGTTGTCCGCGCCATCTGCATTAAAGATAACATCCCTTCCTGCATACGCGCCCCACCGGAAGCCGGTATTAAAATCAAGGCCGCTTCCTGTACCATTGCCAAATTAGCCGCCGTAATAATGGCTTCCCCGACATATGTTCCCATGGAACCGCCCATGAAATTAAAATTGAAAACACCGACAACGGCGTTTTTACCGCCAATCTTACCATGTGCGACCAAAATCGCATCATCGGCTTTTGTCTTTTTACGCGCTTCTTTCAATCGATCGGTGTATTTTTTTAAGTCGCTGAAATGCAAAGGATCTTCTTTGACTTTCGGCAACTGTACCAACGTGTATTCCTGATTATCGAAAATCATTTCCAATCGACGCAGCGACGGTAACCGAAAGTGATGTTCACATCGCGGACAAACATAATCCGTTTTTGTGATTTCTTCATGAAATAACATCGCTCCACAACTCGGACACCTGTCCCAAAAATGATTGGGGATATCCGCATGTATATTGGCCTTTTTAACCGTCGGCCGCGTCAGATTGGTAATCCAGTTCATGGCTTAAACAGATGTCTTCTTCAAACGATTGTTTAAGGCATCATTTACGGATTTGCCGGCTTTAAAGAAAGGCACCCGCTTCGCCTGAACGTTAACCTGAACACCGGTTTTCGGGTTACGGCCGATACGTGGCTTGCGATTGCGAACGGATAAAACACCAAATCCTCGCAATTCAACACGATCACCGCTGATTAAAGCCCCTGTAATTGTATCAAAAACAGTCGATACAATCCGTTCGGCGTCAGCCTTCGATAATTCGTTTTGTTCTGCAATTTTAGCAACTAATTCAGATTTAATCATTTTTTTCCCTTTCTTGTTTACACGATTCTTTTTTTACTCTTTTTTTTCTCCCTTGTCAAGCTCTCTTAACGGGTTTTGGCTTGTTTTCTTCTTTTTCATGCTCTCTGCACCCGATACAATGTCAATTAATTCATCCGTAATACTTGTTTGTCGCAATTGCTGATATTCTAAATTCATACGCTCCAACGATTCGTCAATATTCTTTTCCGCCTGTTGCATATTGACCATGCGTGTATAATGCTCTGCCGCTAACGATGCCGTTAATGCATGCGCCAAAATGACCGTTAAGTATTCATGAATCAAAGCCGAAAATAAAGCTTGCCTGTCTCCGGTCACCAAAGGCAAAGTCCGTCCGTCCCACTTTTCTTTTTTCAAGCGGATTAATTCCTCATGGGGCAGGGGCATTAACTGTCGCCCGACCGGTCGTTGCGGTTCTCCGCTTTTTCGGTATGTATTATAAACCATGACACGATCAATTCGCTGCTTTGTCACAATTTCATTGATTTTCATCAAAACCATCGATGCCACCGACGCAATTTCTTTTAACGAATTCATAATCGGATACGTTGCGGATACCTTCATATGCGCCGATTCTGCCATTAACCCGATACGTTTGCCGACACAAATAACCTGAGTCGTCGCCACATCACTCTGTTTTGCAATTTCCTCTCGGGCAAATGTCATGACATCTCGGTTAAACCGCCCGACCAACCCGTTGTCCGAACCGATGATAATCGCAACCGTTTTCGGCCGTTCGGTTTTCATGGCCCGCGGCGTATACATAAATTCATCATCTTTAAACAGCCCTTGAAACGCCTCCCGAACCGTTTTACCGTATTCGGTTAAAGAACTCAATGCTTTCTCGTATTGTCCGATACTAACCGAAGATAGCATCTTCATCGTACTGACAATATCCCGGAGATCAGCCGTCGTTTTAATGCGCTTGTTCAGGGCTTCTAACGTCATGCTGCTTTAAGTCCTTTCTCACCGTTCAATGCTTTCTGAAAAGCCGTTAACAACCGACGTTTAACGTCATCCGATAATTTTTCTTTCTGAACGGTAATTGTTTCAATGACTTTTGGGAATTGGGCATGCAGTACACGGATGATAATTTCTTGCGCCCGTTCTATTTTATCAGTCGCAATATCATCCAATAAACCGTCATTGGTTGCCAAAAACACGGCAATTTGATCGGCCGCCGGCATCGGTGCATATTGAATTTGCTGCATAACGGCCCGAATCGCCCGTCCACGTTTTAATCGTCCCGCCGTTTCCGGATCCATTTGTGTTCCGAATTTGGCAAAAGATTCCAATTCCTCGAATTGCGAAAAGAATAATTTTAAAGGTCCGACTAAACTGCGATAGGCCGGCAACTGCGCATCCCCGCCGACACGGGATACGGAACGCCCCGTATCAATTGCCGGTAAAATTCCCTTTTGGAAAAGAGAGGTCGATAAATAAATCTGACCATCCGTAATGGAAATAATATTCGTCGGAATATACGCCGAAATATTTCCCGCTTCCGTCGATACAATCGGCAAAGAGGTGAGGGACCCGCCGCCAAACGCCGGCCGTAAATGCGTTGACCGTTCCAATAACCGCGAATGAATATAGAAGATATCCCCCGGAAAAGCCTCCCGTCCCGGCGGTGTTCGTAATAATAACGACATTTGACGATAGGCCCGCGCATGCGCCGTTAAATCATCATAGACGATTAAAACATCCTTTCCTTTGGCCATAAAATATTCGCCGATGGACGTTGCGGCATAGGGCGCGATAAATTGCATACCCGCCTCATCATCCCCCGATGCGACAACCACAATCGTATTGTCCATAACCCCGTATTTTTCCAAGTCGGCAATAACGCGAGCCGTCCCCGCCGCCCGTTGCCCGATAGCGCAATAGATACAAATGACGCCGGAATCTTTTTGATTAATCATGGTGTCCAAAGCAATCGCCGTTTTACCCGTCTGACGATCCCCTAAAATAAGCTCTCGCTGTCCGCGACCGATAGGGGTAAACGAATCAATCGCTTTTAATCCCGTTTGCAATGGCGTATCAACCGGTGCCCGATGCATGATCGGCGGCGATTCCCGTTCAATCGGATATGTTTCTGTTGTCGCAATTGCTCCTTTGTCATCCAAAGGCTGTCCCAACGGATTAATGACGCGTCCCAACAAAGCATCTCCCACCGGCACATCCAACACCCGATGTGTTCGCTTGGCCTTGTCACCGGCTTTTAAATGATCCGCATTTGTTAAAAAAACAACCCCGACCCGATCGGCCATTAACGTTTGAACCATTCCGATGGTGTTGTTCTTAAACGTTAATAACTCGTTCATCTGAACCTTGGATAGACCGGATACCTCGGCTGTTCCTGCCGAAATGGAAATAATACTGCTCGTTTCCGATACCTTTAAATCCAACGGCGTTTTTTCAATTGCTTCCCCGATTACTTTTTCCGCAGCCTTGGACGCTTTCCTTAACATATCCCGCTCCTCTTATTCCTTAATAATTAACCCCGCTAACGCTGTATTCAGATTTTGTTCAAAACTCTCTAAATACGCCTTTAAATTCCATTCAACGGCAATATCACCCGCAACCATTTCCACCCCTAAAATTAAGTCCGGCTCAATTTGAATCCGAATGGCGGCCTGATCCCCGATTCCCAACGTATTCCGTATGAAAAGGATCAACTCCGCTTCTGCTTTTTTACTTAATTTGTCGGATAAAGAAATGACAATATCGGTTTGTTTTGAAACAATTGTTTTTATTTTTTTCTTTTCCTGAGCTGTCATTTTTTCCATTTTTTTGCGGAACAATAATATTGCCTGCTCAATCGGTGATAACCCGGATAGGTCAACCATGACTTTTCGGGATAAGTCTAAAAAATGACGAGCCATTAAATTACGGATTTCCAATTGTAAAGAAGCCGTTTCCCGATTTAAATCCGCCTGCATTTTTTCTTTGCGGATATTAACTTCCCGACGAATGGTTTCTTCCTGTTCCTTTTTTAACCGATCAATTTCTGCCAGAACTTCATCCAGCCGTGCCTGCCTTTCGGCATCAAAATCCGCCAGCTTCTTTTCCCAAATATGTTGCTCTTTTTGTGCCGCTATGGCCGCTTCTTCGGCATTTTTGACCTTGCCTTCGATATAGGATTGCCGCTTGGCAATCGTATCCACGATCGGCTGATACAAAAATCGCTTTAACAGCCATACCAACACAAATAAATTAACAATTTGGGCAATAAAAGTAACCCAGCTGAATCCCATGACAGGCTCCTTGGTTAAAGGTTATTTTGCGGCCATTTCGACGGCGTAATTCCAAAACGGATTGAAATACATAATTAATACAGTGACAACAAACGCATAAATAGCGGTTGATTCCACCATTGCCATGGAAACAAACAAAGCCCGTGTAATCGTGCTGGCTTCATCCGGTTGTTGCGCAATTGCCCGCAACGCATTTGCTGCGGCATTCCCTTCACCCAGACCCGGCCCAATACCGCCGATAGAAATACACAATCCTGCCGACAGGACGGACATTGCTCCGATTAAAGTAATTGCATCCATTTTTTTTCTCCTTTCTTGTTAGTATGTTAAACGGTCAACAAACGGTTCTTTCGGGGCAACTGCCGATACATATACAATGGCCAGTAAAGCGAAAATATATGCCTGAATTGTCCCTGTAATCAACCCTAGAATTTGTAACGGCAACGGTACCAAAAACGGTGCCAACATCATCAGAACGGATGCGATGATAGCCCCGCTTAACATATTGCCGTACAAACGAAAAGCCAATGAAAAAGTCGATGAAAAATCACTGATAATATTCATGGGTAACATCACCGGTGTCGGATCAATGTACTTTTTTAAATACCCGATTATACCTTGATTCCGAATCCCGTACAAAGGCATAGCACAAAAAACGCATAGCGAAAAAGCCAGTGTCGTTGATAAAGATGCCGTCGGTGCCCGAAACCATGGAATAATCGTCATTAAATTACTCATGCCGATGAATAAAAAGAACGTTCCCATCATCGGCATATATCGTGCTGGATTGTCCCCGCTGACCTCTTTGATTTGCGACCGGATTGTCATCACAATCATTTCCATCGCGGTTTGTAATTTGGAAACGCGAAGCGTTGTTTTTAATTGACGCGTCGCCAACCATGATAAAAGAACCAACACCCCCATGACAATCCATGAAAAGAAAACCGTTCCACCGATTGTGATACCGAATATCGTGAAAATAGGCATTGTATCAATGTTTTCCAGGGATAAATCACCCTCGGAAATACCACCCGTTAAATCAACCGCACTCCACCATGCCGATATAATTAAACCAACGGTTAACCACCGCCCCACGGATGTGTGCATCCATCGCCAGGCCCCGATACACAATACCGCGGCCACAACAACGGACAGAATCATTTCTACCGTTATCGCACCTCCGAATATCTGTATCACAACCTGATTCATTTTCTGTGAACCCCTATGAAATTATACCTTTTTTCTTGAAACGGTTGTCCGCTTTTTTCCTTTTGTACCGCTCCCGTTCTGCTTTTTACCGGCGGGTTTGAAAGAGGCCGACAACTGTTTTTGCTCTGTGGTGTGATACGCCCCCATTTTGGTAAAGCGCAACACGAATAAACGTAACGCAATCACGCCGCAAAAGATGATAATAAACCGCCCAGCGTGATTTTGTGATAAGGCAATTGCTCCGAAAATAAGTAAAAAGATACGTAATACAGCCGATATAAACAAAAATATCCCCTTGTGCCTGACTTTTGGCAATGTCTGAACCGTCATCCATAATAGGTACATATAGACCATACCCAGAATAACCCCCATTCCGAAAGCCATGCCCATATCCTGCCACGACATTTGAAAAATATGTGTGTTCATTTTTGAATCCTTTTCCGTTGCTCGGCCAATCGTTGCCGATATTGTTTTTGAATATTACGAATCGTTCCCTCTTTGCGTAGCCACCTGTTGGCATTGACAACACCAATCACAAACCCGATGACAATTAAATTTAATGTCCATGAAAAAATTTCTGACGGTATGACTTTATCCAAAAAACGCCCCAAAGCAACCCCCAATACCACCGGTATCGATAATTGCCATCCGTATACTCCCAACAAAGCCGCATTTAAAATAAGCGTCCGATGATGTCGATGTTGCAAAGCCCGCGCTTTATCGACTAAAATTTGGGCAGTTTTTCTATTTTCCACATCAAATTCCGCCATGGTTGTTCCCCTCTTTGTTTAAAGCCATCAACCCTTTCGTTAAGCCTATTTCCAGTTTGGCCATTGTTAAATTAGCTTCTTTGCGCTGTTGCTCCATTTCCTTAAAATCAATGGTAATCGTTTTTTCCAGCTGCTTTAAGTCTGTTCCCGGAATGGCAAGCTTGGTCGATACCGCCACATCGTTTCCTTTTTTAACCAATACCCCTTTGTTACAGGCAATATATCCCGCTTTTCCCTCGGAACGATACGATAAAATGCTTGGCTTTAACGCCGACACCATATCCATGTGTTTCGGTAATAACGTGTAAAAGCCGTCAATTGCTTCAAAATCCACCTGACTGACAGGCGAATCCAAAACAACCCCGATTGGGGAAAAGACTTTTAAACGCATTTCCATGGCTTACCCTTTTTTCTCCTTTTTCTTGTTAGCCCGTGCTTCATCCACCGTCCCGATCATATAGAAATCATTTTCCGTCAAGTCATTGAATTCTCCGGCTAAAATCCGCTCACATCCGCTGATCGTGTCTTCCAGATTGACCGATTTTCCCGCCATGCCCGTAAATTGCATCGTCGTAAAGAACGGCTGTGTTAAGAAACGCTCCAATTTGCGTGCCGTCAATACAGTTTGTTGATCATGTTCCGGTAATTCATCAAACCCTAACATTGCAATAATGTCCTTTAAATCCTCATATTGCGCCAAAGTCCGCCGAACTTCCGTTGCCACCCTGTAATGCCGCTCTCCGACAATTAAAGGCGTTAACATGTTGGAACTGGAAGCTAACGGATCCAATGCCGGATATAACCCCTGCGCCGCCCGAGAACGGGATAACACGATCGTTGAAGATAAGTGTGCAAAAGTATGTGTGGCCGACGGGTCCGTAAAATCATCTGCCGGAACATAAACCGCCTGAATGGATGTAATCGCTCCATCCTTTGTGCTGGAAATCCGTTCTTCCAAATCGGCAATGTCCGTTCCCAGAGACGGTTGATATCCCACGCGGGAAGGGATTTGCCCCAACAAAACGGATACTTCCGATCCCGCCTGAATAAAACGGAAAATGTTGTCAATTAATAATAAGACATCTTGCTTTTTTTCATCCCGAAAATATTCTGCCATTGTTAATGCGGATAAAGCCACCCGAAACCGAACGCCGGGCGCTTCATTCATCTGCCCGAAAATCATAACCGTTTTGCCTAATACGCCGGCATCCTGCATTTCTCGGTACAACTGTTCCCCTTCGCGCGAGCGTTCCCCGATACCGGCAAAAATACTGACCCCTTCATATCGTCCGACCATATTGTTGATCATTTCGGTAATTAAAACGGTCTTCCCGACACCCGCACCGCCGAATAATCCCGCTTTTCCGCCTCGTTCCATCGGTGCTAACAAATCAATCGCTTTAATCCCGCTGACAAAGATTTGCGAGGAAACCTCCAACTTGTCCATCGGTACCGGTTCGGCATGAATGGATCTGACTTCCGGATTTTTTAGCGGGGCCTCTCCGTCAATTGCTTGACCAAAGACGTTGAACATGCGTCCCAACGTTTTGTCCCCGACCGGCACTTCAATCGGATGCCCTAAATCAACCACTCGCATACCGCGAGCCAACCCCTGCGTTCCGCCCATAGCCAACGCCCGAACGGTATGTTCGTCGATATACCCCTGTGTTTCCAACATTAAACCGTTGTTTTCGCCGGTCGTCAGGGCATTAAACATAGCCGGCAGTTTTTTGGCGAACCAAACTTCAACCACACTGCCATTAATCGCAACAATCTTACCTGAATTTTCCGCCATATCTCCTCACTTTTTCCTTATATGGTTATTCGGATGTCCAAGCCTCAATTATTTGAAAAGGATTTTTAAGAAATTTTTCTTTCCCTTCTGTAAAATAATATATTCTTTTTCGGTCGGTACCATCGCATTGATGTCGATAACTTTTTGTCCGTCAACCGATAACCCGTTCTGTTGGATCAGGCGCCGTGCTTCCCCTTTTGATGCTAAAAAGCCGGTCTCTGCTGCCAGATCAACAATACTAACCCCGTTTGCTGCTTTTTCTGCTGCATACACAACGGACGGAATATCATCCGATACCGCATTGCCGCCGAATAAAGCCGCCGATGCCTGAACCGCTTTGTCGGCTTCTTCCGCCCCGTGGACGAGCTTGGTAATTTCATAGGCCATTCTCTTCTTGGCCGCGATAATATCATTCTGACACAAAGCCACAATCTCATCCGTTGGCACTTCCGTGAACAAGCGCAACAACATCTCCGTATCTTCATCCGCCGTATTATAAAAATATTGATAAAAAGCATAAGGTGTCGTTTTTTCACGGGCAACCCACAACGTTCCTTGCTCTGTCTTGCCCATTTTTTTGCCTTCCTTTGTCATCAACAAAGGACATGTCAACCCAAATGTTTCCGGTTTATCGGCTGTCGCTTTTCCGTCGTCGTGAAAATTCATTTTCCGGCTGAGTTCCGTTCCCGCCACAATGTTTCCCCATTGATCACTGCCGCCGATTTGTAAAGTACATCCGTGCGTCCGGTTTAAATGCACAAAGTCATAAGCCTGCATTAGCATGTATCCCATTTCCAGGAACGTCAGACCACCGTTCGCCATTCGTGAGGCATAAGCCTCCGATGCCAACATTTTGTTCACATTGAAATGAACCCCGACCAACCGCATGAAATCAACATAATTAAAACGATTCATCCACTCTGAGTTATCCAAAATCAACGCCGGATTATCTCCGTCCGTCTGAATAAAGCGTGCGGCCAGCTTTTTGACTTCCTCGACATTTCGCTCAACCGTTTCCCGCGTCATCATCTTGCGCATATCCGATTTACCCGTCGGATCCCCGACCAAAGCCGTCGCTCCGCCAATGACTAAAATCCCGTGGTGTCCCCGTCGTTGTAAGTGCCGGAACATCATTAAGGCAAAAAAGTGCCCGATATGTAAACTGTCGGCCGTCGGATCGATTCCCAAATAAAATGTCACAGGCTTATCACTGTCTAAAATTCGCTTAATCTCTGCTTCATGCGTCGTCTGGTACACATATCCGCGCTCTTTTAAGTAGTCAAAAAAACTGTCCATTTTATTCTCCAAAATATGAAATTCAAATTCGACCATACCACACTTAAAACCGCTTTTCAAGCTTTTTTCTTTTCTTTTGGGCCTTTTGATTGATAATTTAATCGGTTGTTCCCACAAAAACAACACGCTTCATAGCCATCGTCACAAAAGTTTCTTTTTTTAGGGGCTTGCTTTTTATGTCAATTTGGGGTAAAATATTTATCAAGTTTCATATTTTGAAAGAGGATAACCATGGAAAACGAACAAAAACAAGATATTAAAGAATTGGCTGCTTTATTACGCGACAATAATTTGTCCGAAATCGAATACGAAGCCAACGGTGTTTACCTGCGTGTTGTCGCTCCGAAAGCTTCTTGTGAAGTGATGGTTCCGACACCGGCCTCCGTTCCGGCTCCTGTGGCGGCGGCTCCCGTTCCGGCTCCGGTTGAAGAAAAAAAGCCGGCTAACCCGATTGTTTCTCCGATGGTCGGTGTCGTCTATTTGTCTAAGGATCCCAGCTCGCCGGCCTTTGTTAAAGTCGGTGATAAAGTTTCTGTCGGTCAAACCGTTTGTTTGGTTGAAGCCATGAAAACCTTTAACCCGATTAAATCCGATAAAGCCGGTACCATTACCGACATTTTGGTTGAATCGGGCAGTCCGGTTGAATATAACCAACCGTTGTTTAATGTGGGTTAAGACATATGTTTGAAAAAGTTCTGATTGCCAATCGCGGCGAAATTGCCCTTCGTATTCATCGGGCGTGTCGGGAAATGGGGATTAAAACGGTTGCGGTTCATTCTACCGCCGATGCCAATGCCATGCATGTTAAATTGGCCGATGAAGCCGTTTGTATCGGTCCCGCTCCGGCAAAGGAGTCTTATTTAAATAAAGCCGCCATTATTTCTGCCGCTATTATGACGGGGGCTGATGCAATTCATCCCGGCTATGGCTTTTTGTCCGAAAACGCCGAATTTGCCGAAATGGTGGAAGCGCATGGTATTACGTTTATCGGTCCCAGCCCGAAAATGATTCGGATGATGGGGGATAAAGTGACGGCTAAACAGGCCGCCATTGATTCCGGTCTGCCGGTTATTCCGGGATCCGAAGGTGAAGTCAAAACCGTTGAAGATGCCCTGATGTGGGGTGATAAAATCGGTTATCCCGTCATTGTAAAAGCGGCCGCTGGTGGTGGCGGAAAAGGGATGAAAGTTGCCCATAATCCGTCCGAAATGGCTGAGGCTTTTACATTGGCTAAAAATGAAGCCAAAAGCTCTTTTGCCAATGATGTTGTATATATTGAAAAATATTTGCAAACACCACGGCATATCGAAATTCAAATTCTGGGTGATAATTACGGTAATGTTGTCCACTTGGGGGAACGTGATTGCTCCCTGCAACGCAACCACCAAAAGGTGTTGGAGGAATCCCCATCGCCGGCTTTGAATCCCGAACAACGTCGCCAAATCGGTGAAATAGCCGTCAACGCTATGAAAAAATTAGGCTATTCAAACGTTGGAACGATTGAATTTCTGTACGAAAACGGCCAATTTTATTTCTTGGAAATGAATACGCGTGTTCAGGTTGAACATCCGATTACCGAAGCCGTTACCGGTGTTGATATTGTCCGTGACCAAATTCGGGTTTCCAGTGGTGCCGTTCTCGGCTATCAACAGGAAGATATCCGCTTTAACGGATACGCTATGGAATGCCGGATTAACGCCGAAGATCCGGAAACATTTATTCCTTGGCCTGGTAAGATAGGGCAGTGGCATGTTCCCGGTGGTTTGGATGTTCGGGTTGATTCCGGTATGTATGCCGGTTATTCCGTTCCGCCCAACTATGACAGTATGGTGGCTAAATTGATTGTACATGGCCGGACACGGAACGGTGTTTTAATGCGTCTGCGTCGTGCGTTGGAAGAATTTGTGATTGAAGGGATTCGAACAACGATTCCGTTGCATCAAAAAATTATTACCGATCCGGAATTTATTGATGGTCAATATAATATTCATTGGCTGGAAAATTTCCTGAAAAAAGACAAGAAGTAAGATTAGTAACAAAAACCGGCTTAACGGCCGGTTTTTTATAACGGATAATATGTTTTAATCCATATCCATAACAAAGTGGCACACATCAATAAAAATCCGCCGAACAATTTTAATCGGGCAATCGGTAATTCAATAATATTCTTGCTGACAAAATCACGCATGAAAACCGGGAAAAATAGAAAAGATATTCCCTTTAATATGAGCCAAAGTAAAAAAGCATATACGATTGTTTGCATGCTAGTACTGTATCATATTTTATGACGACAGTCAATTCTTCTTCGTCGAATAGTTTTCGATACTCGTACAAATATTAAAACGGGTTGACAATTTCACTTTTAATCCATCATTCCAATAAAATGTTTGACAAGCATAAAATATTCGGTATGATACTCTCCATGAATAAAAAGAAATATTGTTTGATCGCACTTGTGTGTGCCTGCTTTTTGGGGCTTTTACCGCTTCTTTCGGTTCATCCGACACCACCACCTCAAATATCCGTCGTTATGCCGGTCTATAATCGCCCTGATTTAGTCGGTCGCGCGATTGATTCAATCTTGAATCAAACCGTAACGGATTTTGAATTTATTATTGTCGATGACGGTTCCGATGAAGAAACAAAACAAATTCTGAAACAATATGCTAAACAGGATAACAGAATCCGCCTGCTTCATAACTCCATAAACCGGGGAATTGCTTTTTCCCGTCAAAGAGGGGTGGATGCCGCTCGGGGAACCTATATTGCTACCATGGATTCGGATGATTGGTCCGTTCCCGATCGGCTGGCAAAATCATTGGCCTTTATGAACGATTACCCGACGGTTGATGCCATGACCGGTACCGTTCGTCGTTTTCCTGACGGAGAAACTTTTCCCGATTATTCGGACCTTAATGCAACCTATACCCTGAATAAATTACCCGGGTTTTATGAGGTAGAATTGGCCTTTAATAATATTTTCCCGAATGTGTCTTCGTTTTATAAACGTTCATTTGTCCAAGAAAATCATATTCGGTATAACCCGTCATTGCAATCGGCGGAAGATTACGATTTCTGGCGTCAGTTTGTTCTCTTTGGGGCACAAATGGCGTCTATTAGTGATACGTTGGTCTTTGTGCGAAGCCACCACTCCAATCCTTCAAGCTATTATCAAGCTATGTATGATAACACGCTTGAAATACATAGAAAAATGTTTTCTCAATTTTTTACGCCCAAGCCGGGTGATTTGAAATTTTCTTATTCTCAACGGGAAAAATGTGTCTTTTTATCTCAAATGTTGGCGGCTAATGTCCAAAACCCGAAACTGCCGCACACCTATTTGGAGGACAGGTATCAGGCGCAATGCCCACCCAATATGGAAGAGGCGTTGTTCCTGAAACACCAATATTGGTCTGACTATCTTGTTCCAACTCCCGATCATCGTTGGAAACGCCATGCGGTTAATGATAGCACGGCTGACATCACGTTTGAATCGGATAAAATCATTGTTGCTTGGGATAAATGGCCGAGGGAAACATTTTACCGGCAATCGGATGACAGTTATCAATTTTTCCCGACCGGCTCAAAGGAAAAATTTAAACATGAATATTGGACGGATAACATCATCATTCCGCAAAATCCGAATCAAAAAACATGTCGTATGTCTGAACCGGGGGAGTGGGCTTCTGTGCGCAAAGTAAACGAAAGCACACTTGTCTTAACATGGGATAAAAAAGAATGGGGCGCCGAAGAATTTCATAAAAACACAGACGGTACGTGGGTTTTCGTCGGTAAAGTTCCTCTTTCCGACGAACAAAAGTGACATGATACGAACCTGTTAACTCCTTTTTTTCTGATAGACATACCGGTTTAAAATCAATCCCCGATGACGATTACTTTTTTGATGCTGCGTCGGATGGTTAAAAAGATATTAGGATCCCCCAAAAATACATCATACAATGACCAACGACCTTATTTGCTATGGCCATAATTTAATTATAACCGATTATCTGAAAAAAGCAAACAAGAATTTTTTAAGTCAAAATTATAGTCGTTATCAATCAGGATATAACGACAATTATTTTGTTTACATAATTCTAAGTTTATTTGATTTTCTTTCAATGCTATTTCTTTTGTAAACCAAGAATCGTCAAGACGCTTTTCAATAATATTCGCATAATTTTTGATATCTGAAAAATGATTTTGTATGTAATTGGGTGTCATAATTAAGCAATAAAACTGTATTTCTTTTAAATATGACAAATCAAAGTCTTTTTTCCAGTCAAAAGGAATATAGGCCCCTTCAATAATAAGATTTTGTTTGTTTTCTATGGCCGTTTTTGCTATTTCCCTGATAATCGGCCATAAGTACTGTTGCAACTTTTTATCCTCTTCCGGTGTTAAAGAAGTATTGTTACTGCGTATTAACCCCATTTTTAACAAGTCTATTGATAAAACAGGATATGTATATTTTTCCAGCAGTTTTTGCGCCAATAAAGTTTTACCTGTATGGGACGCTCCGGAAATTAAAACAATCATTTGACCTCAAAGAGATATTTTAAAATTGATATTGTCGGACGGCAAAATTGAATGAAAATTTTTTTAGTGAGTTAACCATTCAACAAACCACTAAAAACGCCTGAAATTAACAAATGGTGCGGGCTGCTTTGCGCTTATCGGACTCAAATATCAGAGGAATTGAAAGAAAAGTTGAAAAAGATATTGACGTAATTTTTTAATTTGTGTAAAAGGATATGCATAGTTAACTGAAAGGAATTTACATGAAAA
This sequence comes from uncultured Alphaproteobacteria bacterium, assembly GCA_944393195.1. Taxonomy (GTDB): domain Bacteria; phylum Pseudomonadota; class Alphaproteobacteria; order CAAHEQ01; family UBA3637; genus CALXZG01. Next base: position 2,532 of record CALXZG010000014.1, on the reverse strand, counting down.
AAATTGCAGTTTTGGTACTCTGTTTATTGCTTACAGCTTGTGGAAGCGTTCAGACGTGGAGATATACCAGCGAACCAAAATCTTATGAAAAACCGAAAATAGAGAAAATAATCGTTGTTCCTCCATTCAGGGATATAAGACAGAATGAGAATACTCGAAAATACATGGCCTTAGCTTGGATACCTCTTGTCCCATACAGTCAACTGGTTGAAGCTAACACGCCAGAAGGTCTTCCTTTGGCGTTAGCTAATTTTGGAACTGCATCGGAAACATTAGCTAAAACGACAGCTGAGGAACTTAATAATGCATCCATTTTCAAGAACGTGTATTTTAGCTTTAATACAGAAGAAAGTCCATTGATTTTGGAGGGAACACTTAAAGATTTTAAATTGGAGCGTTATTGGACATTTTATGGTTTGAGTTTGCCTGGTGATTTGTTATGGCTTTTGGGATTTCCGACGGGTAAAGCTTATAATACAATCACAATTCAGTATCGCTTAATTGATAAAAAAGGGAAGGAATTTTTTAACAAAGAATACACGCAAAAAGAAGATTGGCTTCAGGGATTCTATTACGGAAATGAAAACTATCGATTGGAAAAGTTGATGAAAAAGATTAATATGGAATTAGTAGAAGATTTGAGTAAGTTAGATAAAAAATTAAAATAGAAGTCAGGATTAGTTTTAGCCTCTGTCATTGTGCTGATAGAGGCTTTTTCATAGCTTTGGAATATAAAAAATCATATTTACGGGGCCGATAATCCGCAATTTTGAGCGTTTTTAAAAGTCCAACAATCGGACTGGCCAAATGTGTTGCAAACAAAAGTAAAAGCCCTCATTTCGTTGAGGGCTTTAAAACATGGTGCCGCTGGTGAGAATCGGACTCACGACCCCACCCTTACCAAGGGTGTGCTCTACCACTGAGCCACAGCGGCATCAATGGCTTCCTTGTATCCGATTTTATCTCCCTTGTCAAGCGATTTTTATATGCCTGTGCGTTTTTCTGTTCCTTGCTGGATAAACGCCATTTTCCGCCTTGAAAGATGTCGGACTTGTCACTTTCATTTATGTGTGGTATAATATTATTATCATGGAATAAGGGGCTATGGCAAATGACGTTAAAAGAGCAATTAAAATCTATGGTGCAAAAAACAACGCAGGCGACGGCCCTGGCCGCCGGCTTGGGTGCGGGAATAACGGCTGCCGAAGCACGTGCCGAAACAACCTCTGAACCGACACCGGAATCTACTCCCATTGTTCAAGTGGTGGAAGCTCCTGAAAAAACGGATGTTTTACAAAAAGTCCAAGAAGAATCTTCTGTTCCTAGAACCGATATAGACGATGCGACAAATCAAGCAACCGCTGAAACAAAAAAAGAGTTCTCTTTTTTGTCCCCTGTTTCTTTGAATCAAAAAAGCGAGTGGATTAAGCCGGATATGGCGTATCCGTATGAATACTTAAATATATGGACGCCGGAGGGAAAAGGTTTTACCTACGATGATGTCATAGCCGCGGAAAAAGCCAATACGGCTTTGGAAAATACACCTCAACCGTCGATTGATCCTAAAACAACTCCCTATACGGAATATGAACAGGGAATTATTGAAGAGGCTGTGAATCACCTGTCTAAAAATGTTGATGTTGCCGGCGGTAAAGATGGTGTTCGAACCAGAATTTATCAAGTGCTGGAAGCGGCCGGTAATCCCCATATATCTTATACAAAAGATGATAATTCATTGACGGCCAGCTTGTTGGGGCACGGTCGGTCTAACTATTCCCCGGGTAGCAGAGGGCATATTTACATCAATACAATCTCTGATTTTGTGCCGGAAGTAGCGCACGGCTATCGTCACCAAAACAACTTGGTTGGTGAGCGGGGCAATTTTATCGGTGACGGGTTGAAAGATATTTTGACTTTCAGCAGCTTTGGTTTTACCGAAAATGCCCAAGCGGAAAACTATAAAAAAACGGGCTATATGGAAAACGATACGCATTCCGTTGTTGAGCCGGTCTTGTCCGAATATATTGTTTCGGCGCCTATGGGACGGTATGGCGAATTAAAAACAATGTCGGAAGTGGCGGCCACAATTGATATGCTTCGCCATCAACAAAAAGATAATAGCGCTGTTTATACATGGACATCCGAAGGGGATGAGGCTGTCGCCCAAGGTAAAGAATCCTTGCGCAATCGTATTTTGGCACCCTTTGCCAAACATGAAAAAATGATGGCAGAGTTGGCGCAAGAGGCCGGTAAAGAACCTTTGTTAAAAGGAATCGTGCAAGGGGATGAGCATCGTGTGGCATCTGGCGATACATCGGATAAACAGGGGGATTCTCAAAAACTTTCTCCGACTTTGGTTGCCGCTATTCATAACAATCGCTCAAACGGTTAGAAATTTTTTGAATCAGGGTATTGACATTTGTAACAGGGTAGTGTATAACCCCTTACATTGAACTTGGGTGCGTAGCTCAGCGGGAGAGCATTACCTTCACACGGTAGGGGTCACAGGTTCAATCCCTGTCGCACCCACCA
>CALXZG010000013.1 GCA_944393195.1 uncultured Alphaproteobacteria bacterium | reverse complement strand
CAAATGGTGAATGAGCGAGGCCTATCCGATCAGTTTGAAATAGATTCTGCCGCCACCGAGGGATATAATGAAATGTGTCATGCCGGTATGCACTATGGTACGCGCGAGATGTTGAGCGCTATGCACGTTCCTTTTGAAGAGCATTATTCTCGTCGAATTCGTCCGTCTGATTATGCTTATTACGATTATATCTTAGCGATGGACGACAGCAATATTGAAGACATTCAATCTATCGTTGGCGTAGATACGGATAATAAAATCCATCGTTTGTTAGATTTTTCAAATAAGCCCCGCAATATCAAAGACCCTTGGTACACCGGTAATTTTGATGAAACCTATTGGGATATCGTTGAAGGTTGCGATGCATTTTTGAAGTATTTGAAAAATAAGGAGGAAAAAGAAGTTGATTAAACAAAACACACCTTATAAAGGAAACGACAGTGAGTTGTTAGCATTAAAAGAAAATACCACCCGATTGGTGTATGAAATCAATATGTCTTTTCCAGACAAAAGAGTGGAAATTCATCAACAGATTTTGCCTAAACTTTTTAAAAAATTGGGAATAAACAGTTGGTTTGAATTTCCATTAAACTGTGACTATGGTTGTTTTACCGAGATTGGAAACGATTGTTATTTCAATCATCATTTATCTATTGGAGATGGCGGAAAAATCAAAATCGGCAATAATGTGATAGTTGGTCCCTATGTTGGTATTTATACAGCCCAACATCCCTTGAATTCAGAGCAACGCAAAGAAGGTTGGCAAACGGTTCAAGATATTACAATCGGCAATAATGTATGGATTGGGGCAAATGTAACAATTTTGTCGGGCGTTACCATTGGAGATAATGCAGTTATCGGTGCCGGTAGTGTCGTTACAAAAGACATTCCAACCAATACTTTGGCCTACGGAGTTCCCTGTAAAGTCATTCGGAAAATAAAATAATAATCTTTATTCTTGTCTTTCTGAATAATATTTTTTAGCCCAAACACTTTGCAAAGCCTGCAATGTGGTTGGAGCGATTTTTTCAAATGGCAGTTTATCCTTGCTAAAAAATTGCATATCGGTACATTTAGACGGTTCCAGATTTTGCAATTCACCTTTAAAATCTTTTATGAGGAAATAAAAATCCATCCGTTTGTTATCACCGACCAAATTATGAACAATGTGAGCAAACTCAACATCCTTGATGTCTACATCAATTCCCAGTTCTTCTTTGGCTTCTCGGACAATGGCTTGAGTAGCGGTTTCATTTTCTTCTATATGGCCGGCCGGCAATACCCACCATCCATCTTTGAAATAACCGTCCGTCCGATAGAACAATAAGATTTTATCGTCTTGCTCCAAAATAAAACTGACACTAGCATTAAATTTGACCCGTTCAGACATCACTTCCTCCGTTTAGACTAAATTATAAAACATCTTAAAAAGAAAGTCAAAAAATTAAATGCTCTCTATCATTTCAACAGGTTTGTTTTCTTTTTTTGCTTTCTCTAATAAAATGGGCAAGTATTTCTTTTCGTATTCATGACTCCACCGTAAAAGACGGAACAGCGTAATCGGATTTTCACGGTGCTTTTTAGGCTCAATATGAAACATTCGGCGGATAGAACGTTTTATTATTCGATACTGCCTTAGTCGGCGGGGCGGTTTTAAAATTATGACTTTATCGGCTTGTTCAATAACGGGTATAATCCAATCTTGGAAATAAACCCCTTCTAAAATCCAATCTTTATTTTCAGATAGGATTTGGTTTAACAAGGCTAATCTTTCTTCTTTGGAACGACGCAGATTAAATGCATTCGGGCGATTAATCCACTTAACCTCATCTAAATCAAAACAAGGTATATTTAATTCTTGCGATAATTTTTTGGCATAGGTGGTTTTGCCACTCCCCGGTCCACCCGAAATATAAATTTTAGGCATAAACTTCCTCCCATTTAAAAATTAATGAAATAATTTCAACTTTCCTATAACTCTTTTTCAAAACGGATGAGTGGAACATCAAGTTTCCAAAAGTTTTTACTCGGAGCGTTTGTTTTTATCATCCCTTGTTTTTGATAAAAACCAATGGAAGATCCATCCTTGATTGTCCACACAATTAACTTATTATAGCCGTCTTCTTTTTTTAATCGGCAAATCTCTTTCATTAAAGCGCTTCCGACACCTTGTTTTTGAAAGTCAGGATGAACATAAAGCATTTGAATTTCAACAGTTCTTTCTTCCGGATATTCAAGAGTTAAAAATCCAACAACGTGATTTTCTGTTTCGGCAACATAATATTCAACTTCTTTAATACGATTAGCTGTTCGTTCTATCACCGCTTCATCAAAAGGCATATTGTCCAGAAAATCATCAGGTAAATATCCTCGATAACAGGCTTGGTAAGCATGATAGTGGGCGGATTTTATATCTCTGGCATCGTTTGGGATAGCCTTACGAATTTTTAATTGCATCTAAAATCTCCTCTACTTGATTGGGATAGAGTTTTTTTGTTTCAGGAACTCCTAAATGCTGAGCAAATAAAATGGGCGTATCCAAAGTAATATCTGGATAATGAACACGCATTTGTTTTAAGGCCGTTTCCATATCTGGTGTATGCTCATCGAAACCATCTATTTCTAATGCTTGACGTAAAGGGACATAATACACATGAGTCACATAAACCACCTCTGCCCATTGTTCTTTCGGACAGTCTTTATAAACCAAAAATCCCTTATGAACAAATCCTTCATTCAAACGAAATGTAGAAGTCTTTTCGCCATTTAACAAAGCTGACCAACGTCTTCCCACTAAATGCAACCACTGTTGTTTTGAAGAGAGAGCATGTTCAATAAATCCTTTAATAATCTCATCAGTTTCTTTGGGTGTTTGATTGTCATTGTTGATGATAAAGTCAGAGTATGGACGATTTTGATATCCTTCCTCATACATCTCTTTGATTCTGTTTCGTTCCCAATCATCCAGTTCCCGTTCGCCACGATTCTTTAAACATTCTTCCAAATTGGGGGCAAGGGTGATATTTATAAAACGAGTGTTTTCATCCGCCATAGAGGACCATGTTTTATAACTATTTTCACTGATGGGATAGGCAAATATAACCGTTTCGTATTGACGAGATTGTTTCAATGCTAAGAGTGTTTCATTTAGGCGTTTTTGACGTTCTGCCCAACCATCCTGTATAGAAAGTCCCAATTTTGCTTCCTCTTCGTCACTCATCAACTCATCCACTTCAATAAAAGTGGCATTGGGCAACAGATTTACCAAAATCTTGGAAACTGTTGTCTTTCCTGAATTGATTGGTCCATTAATATTCAGTATTAACATTAAAACTCCTTGTGATTGCTTTCATCCTAACCAAACCGCACATAAAAGTCAATCCTTTGGGGCTAAATATACTCGGCCAGGTTGATGATTTTCTTTTTGTGTTTTCGGGCTTTTTCGACAGCCTTATAAGCACCACCGGAATTGTGAGTGATATAGCAAACAATGTAATCCGCATTCTTGGTGATGTAGTCGTTTCTCCGTAAAATGGCAACTTGCGGTGGGGCGTTGGCCACTTCATCGGGGTATATCAGGTCATAATCTTGCGCCTCAACCCACTCCATTTTGGCATCACTTGGATGATACGCCTGAAGCAAACACAGGGAAATCCCTCTAAACTCCTTTTTTAATTCTTTCAAGGTAAGGCGCGCCATACAGTCAAATGTGCCTTGTTCGCACAGCCAAAATTCATCTACCCCTTGGGCTATTAAATCTCTGATAACTTCCTCTAAATGTCGCTCTATGTTGCTGGACATAGGGGTATCGCGGTGGCCGAAAAAAGCGCAAATACTCAAACTGAATACCTGTCAGCCCAAACAAAACACCGCCAGAAGGCGGTGGGTGTTACAAACTACGAATCTCGTGAAAAGTAGCCCGGTTTATTCGAGCATGCCTTATATCGCCGGCACCCACCAAACGGTGAGATGCCCACTAACAAAGAAACTTTCAATAATACAAAAGTCCCTTGCCCACGAGAATCAGGGTTTGTACTCCCTTGTTAGAACTTGGGCTGTCCTAACAGAACTGATTATATACGAAGAACGTTCAAAAAAACAAGCCCTATTTTGCTTTTTTGAGTTGATATTCCTTGTCCAGGTCCGATTTTACTTGCTTGTACCGCGCAACCATTTGTTGCAATTTGTGCTGCATGCGGGTCAGATTTCGCGCCTGTTTTATGGGAAGAGGAATACCGTAAGCCTGCTTCAGATGGGTTTCAATATGTGTCAAAATCCGGCCGGCGTGGTAATAAAGCATTGTAAAGTTTGTCTGGTTGCTTGGGGTGATATCTTCATACTTGCGCATTTTCATCAGTTTTCCTTTCGTTGCAACACAATGAATGCTTGAAACAAAAGAAGAGTCCAGTGAAATAGAAAGGATTTTTATTTTTTCTTGCTTTTATATCTTTTTTCTAGTAATTATTAGATTAGATTTTGGGCATTTAAAGGGAGGTTTTGTATGCAGGATTTCATAAACAGGGGAATTTATCCATATTCTGAAGCATCACGTTTACTTGATCTTTCTGTGGCTAAAATTCGTGGACTAGTTAACGGTTATAAATATCCAAATAAACCTCAGACCCCTGCGTTTAAAAAACAAAGTATTTCATACAACAATAGAGAGTATTTGTCCTTTTATGATTTAATTGAGATAAAATTTATAAAATATTTTTTATCCAAAGGTGTATCCAGAAAGGAAATAATTGAGGCATACAAAAAAGCCCAAAAGGAATTAAAGAAAGAGCATCCTTTCGCAACCAAATTTACTACAGACGGGAAATATATCCTGGCCGATAACAAAAAAATACTTTTAGCTGTTCGAAGTGAACAATTTGTATTTAGAGAAATATTAGAACAAAATTTATATGAGGGCATAGAGTTTGAAGATGATATTCCTAAAAATTGGCGTCCATTCCCAGAGTTAAAAAACATTATGTTGGATCCTTTGCGAAAATACGGTCAACCAATTGTTAATGGCTATAACATCTTAACAAAGACCTTATACGATTCTTATACTGCAGAAAAGAAAAATATTAAAATCGTAAGTGAGTGGTTTGATATTCCATGTTCTCTTGTACAAGAAGCTATTGATTTTGAAAAAAGGCTTAATTAATGTTTTTTGTGTTTGATGAAAATATTCCACCAAAATTACCAAATTTAGTAAAGGATATATTTACAGATATTCCCAATATAGAAGTTCATTCTGTAAAAGATTTGGAATTACTTGGAACTTCTGATGTAGATCTGTTTAATAAGATAAAAGAATTTTCAAATGGAAAGAAATGCATTCTGATTAGTGGAGATAGATATATTACAAGGCGCCCTCCTGAAATTCAATCGCTAAAGGTGAATGGATTAATAGCGTTTCTATGCCCACCATCAGTTTGTGAAAAGCCCTTTCAAGATCGAATCTTGTATATTTTAAATGCATGGAAAGGTATTTGTGATGTTGCATCTCATTCTAAAGAAAGAGATATCTATTTACTGCCTGCAAAAATGGGATTAACTGCAACTGAAATTAAAAAACACAAAAAATAACATTGATATCCTTTTTCTTTTTTGCTTAAGATCGGCGTTTTTTGATTTTCTTATTTTTCAATACGGTTAAGAGCATTGGCAGGATGATTTGGGCCAAGAGTTTAAGTTGCTTTTCCATGTGCTGTCCTTTCAATTGAGGGCATCACCATATATGCTCTTATTTTCAGATTTATCAACTTATATTTTGAAAAGGTGCATTTTTGACGATAACCAACACTATTTTTGCAAATGAATAGTGCACCATATTTGAGTCTTATCTTGAAAAACCAAAAAAAATCTTGACTTTTGGGTCGATTTATGCTATACTTCGTTCTAGTTAACAGGGTGGATTATGCCCTGTTTTTTTGTGCCCGTAAGGAATGAACCTTGCGGGCTTTTTTTATAGGAGTCAATAATGAAAAATCAATCATCATCAACAGAGTCTCAATCATCTGGAACACCAGAAACTACAACATCATCCCAAACAAATTTATTACAAACTTACATTCAATCACATGAATCACAAAAACCATCTCAACCCACAGAGGAAGTGACACGCACAGGAAAACATGATGCCTCTGGTCATTGTCAGCAAGTTGTTTATGTGCCCGCTCATACACGCCAAGGGCATCCTGTGTCTGCCTATGACCGCCTTTGTGGTCAAAAACATACCGCCAAAGAGGCGGCCGAAAAAAATCAAGAAGAGAGTATCCAAGAAAATGTAAACCGATCATCATGGGATCAACTCATTACAACAAAAGAAAATCAATACTTATTATTTGATGGGAAAAAGCTCACGTTATATGAAAATGGGAATTTGGAAAAAAGCTGGAATGCTGTATCAGGAAAAACTGGATTTCAACATCCTAATTATCAAGACTTAAAAAATTATGGCCCAATTCCGGAAGGAAATTATGTAGCTAGAAAGGATGAACACCAAAAGTGGGAAGAATTAAGCCTTCTTCAGAAAACAAGTGCATATGTTGGAAAAGGGGAATAGCCCGGCGGTACATATGCTTGGGGAGAAAACCGTATTTGGTTAACACCATCATTAGAAACAAATACTTATAACCGAGATAATTTTTCTATTCATGGAGGAAAAACACCTGGTTCATCAGGTTGCATTGATTTGACAAAAGATATTCAAAATTTTACGCAATGGTTTGAAAAAAATGGATTTGATGTTATTGTACATGTAAAATACTAGATTTTCTACCTAAAAAGTGATATAGTGTACCTTATGATAAAAATAACACATTGGATATTAAACATCATCTTTATTATAGGGTGGGGATTTTTTTACTCTTTACAATTATATTATTTGATCCCCACCCTTAAACATCACTGTGTCTTTTGGGGAAAAAGTTTAAAACCTGCCGATGTAAATTATATAGTATTTCTTTTATGTATTTTTCTATCTATTTTAATGGGAATAGTTATTCTTTATAATGAAAGAAAGTATTTTCACTTTTCTGTTCTCAAAAAGATAAAAATAACATTACTAAACGTCTTATTTTTACTTATTTGGGGATATGTTTTTTATATAGGAACACGTGAAATATCTATTTATTTAGGGATTTCACAACAGGAATGTCTTTTTTATTGACGGACGGCATTACTCAAGTAGGGGATTTATTTTGCATACTATTCATTCGCAAAATGCCCCAAAACAAAGGACAAACGCCTGCTTTTCGTTCAAAAATCAAGTAACACCACCAAAATTTTAACAGTCCGCTTTTTGCGGGCTTTTTTTGTATAAAAACAAAATAACCTTTGGTCAAAAAAAGACTTGCATCGTTTCGGGAAACAGGTTAAAATGTATTCAAAGGATGGTTATTATGCGATTGAAAATTTTGGGATGGATGGGTGGCTTATTCGTTTTATTCGGTTGTCAACAACCGACACTCTATTTTAAAAACCCTATTTTTTATGAGCCGATGTATGGACACAGAGTATATTATGACAAAGTGATCACCCCGGTTGCCATGGTTCATTTTCATGACGATGAAGTTTTACCGGCCAAGTGTAAAGTATTAAGCGATATCGGGTATCAGATTGTTATGGAGTGTCGAGTCCCCCCCTATCGCACGACTCCAGAAAGAACCCGCTATTATCGTTTTACCAGTACGGGAAAAGGGAAACTTTTAAAAGACTATTGTCGCATTCGTGAAGAGATTTTCGACGAGGACGAATGGAAGGAAGGAAGACCTTCAATTATATTTCAGAGTAGTATCCGAGTCCCGGAAGAGGAGAGTTGCGGGCAAATAGCACCGCAACATATTCTTGATTCCTATAAGATATGAATTTATTCCCATGTGCCATATTTGGACTTGTGTGCCATTTCCTGTTGACCTTGCAAAATTAACCGACGAACTGCGTTATTTCTTTTTTCGGAAACAGGAAAACGACGATGACTTTCCTTTATCATGGTTTCAAAATCCATTTTTTGAATTGCCTCTCGCATTTTGGAAAAACTTTTAAAATTACCCGTATTATATTCTATATCTATCAGCGCCATTTGGACGGAGGGTGGCAGTTGATTAAATTGAACACCATCCCGAGCCAATGTTTTTTGAAGACTTGGAATCGTTTTGTTTTGAATATGATCTTCTGCCATGATGCGCAAGTCAGTTTCAGGAATAAAACCGAATTCTTTCATTTTTGTTTGACTATCTGCAATACGGTTAGAGCCATATTCATCCTTTAAGTCCATTATTTTATCGTAATTAACCTCCTTTTGCGTATTGGTTAAATAGTGTCCCTGTTTTTGCCAATTCATCCCCGTATAGGCTTCTTTATTCGGAATCAATGTACCGTATCCCGTTGTTAAATTTCCGTTGGAATCAAAATAGGCATGGGGAATAAACCCTTCATAGGGGGCAATAAAATCGATTGAACGACGAGCCATGACATCCCCAGAGATATTGTCATCTTCGAAAGACGTATTATCATTCTTTTTGGGAAAGACATTGTCCGATTCGGCTTTACGCTTTGATTGCTCTTTGGTATCCGATTGTTTGTTAGGCGCCCCCTCTCGATTTAAGCGTTCGGCCTCTTCCGGAGAATGGTCCTGACCGCATCGACGTTCGTATGACGAAACACGACGGCCTTCACGTAAATGGCTTCGAACATGGAATCGGTATTGACAATCACCGCTGACATCATGTTTTCCCTTTGTCGTGGTTGATTTATCCGATCTGTTGTTACGTGTATTCGAAGACGATCCTTGGCTATTACCCGATTGATTTCCGGTTATCATTGCATCAAGAGGGGAGCCATTTTGTGATATCCTTTTTAAAACCTGAAAAATTGTAAATAGTGAATTGGACATAATGTACCTCCTAAAAAAAAAGAATAAAAAAAACGCCGGGCAGCATACCCGGCGGATATAAAAAGTCAGGATACAGGTATCCTGACTAATTAACGAACAGTATATCACAATTGCACAAGTTTGTCAAGGAATATTTTCCTGTTTTATCAAAACAAGCTTGTCATTATTGATATTCCCAAAAGGTGACGCCCGCCTCGATAGCGGCTAATTCCTTGGGAATGGTGGGATAAATATCCGGTGCCGTCACAGGCAGAAAAGAAAGGTCACCATGTTTTTCCGGCTCACGGTTTGTAATGGTGCCGGTATATTTTTTTACCAAAAAGAAAAAGTAAACTCGGGCTTGATTTATGATAATAAGTTTAAATTCCAAATCTTGCGGATCAACGGTCACGCCCAATTCTTCATACAATTCCCGTACACCACCTTCACGAACGGTTTCGCCTGCCTCAATATGGCCACCGGGGAGCATATAATACCCGTCACACGAACCGGTATGGGTTCGTTTTTGAAACAGGTAGGTATCCCCTTGTTTAAAGATAAAAACGGCCGCGACTTTTCGTGTACTGTGTTCCATAATCAACCTCCGGTCGACGAGTATATCATACAACCGTATGATTGACAAGGAAAATAGCAAAAGGGCGGCGTTTTATCGCTATTATCCCGACATTAAACGGATATCACTAAGCGGTTATTATGCGCCGTCACCCGAACCGTCGCGTTATCCGGAATTTCCCCGGCCAACAATTTAATTGCCAACGGATTTTCCACCTCTTGTTGAATCAGACGTTTTAACGGACGTGCCCCGAATTCCGCATCATATCCGTTAGCCCCCAACCAATCTTTGGCTTTATCATCCAAATGCAGGGTAATATGATGTTCATCCAACCGATGTTGCAACCGTTCCATTTGAATATCGACAATTTGCCGAATATGTTCCTTTTGCAACGGTTGAAAGCGGATAATTTCATCCAATCGGTTAAGGAACTCCGGCTTAAAGAATGTCTTTAATTTAGCCATCATATCCTTTTCTTTTTCATTCACGATTAAGTTGGATGTCAAAATAATAAAGGTATTTTTAAAATCAACCGTACGCCCTTTACTGTCAGTCAGGCGGCCTTCATCCAAAATTTGCAACAACAGGTTAAAAACATCCGGATGTGCTTTTTCCACTTCGTCAAACAAAATAACCTGATACGGACGACGGCGAACGGCTTCGGTCAAAACGCCGCCTTCATCATATCCGACATACCCCGGAGGCGCGCCAATCAGACGGGCAACAGCATGCTTTTCCATATACTCCGACATATCAATGCGGATGTATGCCGATTCTTCATCAAACAGGAATGTCGCCAAAGCTTTGGCCAGTTCTGTTTTACCGACACCCGTCGGCCCTAAAAACAGGAACGATCCGATAGGACGGTTGGGATCTTTCAACCCGGCACGCGACCGACGAACGGCATTAGCGACAGCCGTGATGGCCGCATCCTGACCGACAACCCGACGCGCCAAATCTTTTTCGATATTCAGGAGTTTTTCCCGTTCCGAACTCATTAATTTATCCACCGGAATCCCCGTCCATTTCGACACAACACCGGCGATTAAATCCGGCGTAACGGTTTCCGGTGCACTATGTTGTTGATTTAACTTATCCAACTCGGCCAAACGCGCCTGCATTTCGGGAATATCTTTATACTGCAACCGACCGGCCAAATCGTAATTACCTTCCCGAAAGGCTTTATCAATATCGATTTTGGCTTTATCGATTTTTTCACGCAACGCATTGGCATCCCGCACACTGTTTTTCGTCGTTTGCCATGCGGCCGCCTGATCGGCGGATTCTTTTTCCATTTTGGCGATACTGTCTTCAATTACGGACAAGCGTTCCTGTGAAGCCTTATCTTTTTCTTTTCGCAAAGCCTCACGTTCGATTTTAAGTTGCAGTAATTTACGATCCAGTTCATCCAATGCTTCCGGTTTGGAATCCAATGCCATTTTCAACTTGCTGGCCGCTTCATCCACCAAATCAATGGCTTTGTCCGGCAAAAAACGGTCGGCAATATACCGGTTGGACATAACGGCCGCCGCAACCAAAGCAGCATCGGCAATCCGAACACCGTGGTGAATTTCATACTTTTCTTTAATACCGCGTAGAATGGAAATCGTTTCCTCTACCCCCGGTTCACCGACATACACCGGTTGAAAACGACGGGCAAAAGCAGCATCTTTTTCAATATATTTTTGGTATTCTTTCAAGGTGGTCGCACCAACGCAATGCAACTCTCCACGCGCCAACGCCGGTTTCAACAGGTTGGAAGCATCCATTGACCCCTCCCCTGCGCCGGCCCCGACAACGGTATGCATTTCATCAATAAACAAAATCACGCCACCGTTGGAAGCGGCGACTTCCTGTAAAACCGCTTTCAATCGTTCTTCAAACTCACCACGATATTTAGCACCCGCAATTAAAGCCCCCATATCCAACGCCATTAACCGTTTATTGGCCAAACTTTCCGGCACGTCACCGTTAATGATGCGTAAGGCCAATCCCTCCACAATCGCGGTTTTACCAACCCCCGGTTCGCCGATTAAAATCGGGTTATTTTTGGTCCGACGGGATAATACCTGAATGGTATGACGAATTTCTTCGTCACGACCGATAACGGGATCCAATTTCCCTTGACGCGCACGATCCGTAAAATCAATGGCATACCGTTTTAGGGCATCAAAATTATCCTCTGCCGTCGGGGATTCCGCCGTACGCCCTTGACGCATGGCATTGATAACCTCATTCAACTTATGCGCATCAACACCGTATGAATGGGTTGCTAATAAAGCTTGCAGCAATCGTTCAACCGTTACATAAGCGTCTTTGGCTTTACGGGCTATTTGTTCGGCGCGGTCCAAAACCTGCAACAACTCTTGCGAAGCCGACACTTGGACGGATGAGCCGGAAACCCGTGGTAATTTGGCCAATTCTTCATCCACTTGACGACTGATATCATCGGAGTTCGCCCCGCTTTGTGTTAATAATTGAGCGGCCAATCCCTGTTTATCATCCAACATAACGCGCAGCAAATGAACCGGCGCAATATACGGATTGGACAGCCGAGCGGCTAAATTTTGAGCGGATTGTAAAAATCCTTTGGATCTATCTGTTAATTGTTCTATGTTCATGTTACACCTCTTTATGATAAAACATAAGGATATATTCCTCTTTTTTCAAGAGGGCGACAATATCATTTTGCAGAAAAAAAAGGCGGAACAAACCGCCTTTTTAAAGAAAAAATGGTCAGGCAGATAGGTATCAGACGGCACGTCCCATATCATAGGCTTCGGTCATAGCCGACGAATCGGCAATTTCCCCTTTCTGCCAAACCCCGACACCGTAGATAATACCTTTTTCACGGGCATCATCCAAACAATCAGCCGTAAATCCACGGAAAGAATCAATGGTCTTACGCATCATATCTTTATCGGTATCCGCCGCCGCGACGATAAAATAAAAATCCTTATGACTGATTTCCGTATAGCGCGGAACACACCTATCAATAAAGGTCTTCATTTGCCCGTTCATAGTGTAAAAATAAACCGGTGTTGCCAACACAATCACATCGGCCGTCACCATTTTATCGAGCAATTCGGTCATATCATCTTTTTGAATACATCTATGGGTTTGATTGCAAGCACCGCACCCCAGACAAAAGCCGATCTTTTTCTCTGCCAACCGAATTTTTTCAACCGTATGACCGGCGGAAATCGCCCCTTTCATAAATTGATCACAAAGCATATCCGAATTACCGCCTTTACGGGGACTTCCCGAAATAATCAATACTTTTTTCATATTATTCTCCTTTTGTTGCTGTTTCATATTCCGTATCTGTCACGGGATTTAACCAATCCACTTTATTATCGATACCGTTTGTTTCCAATGAAATATGGGAAAACCAACTATCCGGTGCGGCACCGTGCCAATGTTCAACATTAAATGGAATCCGAACAACGTCTCCTTTACGCAAGTGACGCGCGGGTTTTCCTTTTTCTTGATAATATCCCGCCCCACCGGTAACCAACAAAATCTGACCGCCCGTATGCGTATGCCAATTTGTTCGCGCTTTCGGTTCAAAAGTCACGTTAGCAATAGAAGCATGCCAAATATCATCATATTCACTTAATCGTTGTAAGTAAGTTTGTCCGGTAAAAAATTGGCCATACGGATTTTTCTCTCCTCGGGCAAAAACGGTATCAATCCGCGCCATGTTTTGAGGTGCCGATTGTGTCCCACTTATCCCGGCCAAAATAGCACGGGCTTTGTTCGCCGGCTCCTCCCCCAATAATGCATCGATCATATCAATCATTCCGTTCAATTGTTCTGTCGTCAGGCCGGTATTCAGGGCTCCCGTCATATGTGCCTGCAACATCGGTTCCACGGTTTCCAAAGCCGCCAATGCCGAAACGGTGGCTAATTCACGATCTTGAAATGACAAAATACCACGGCTAAAAATATCGGCAAACAAATGTTCTTTCAAAAAAGTGTCCGTTGCCGGAACGGAAATAGCATATAATGCCTTTCCCTTCTCAGGACCAAATAATTTTTCCACAACCGATTTACCATAAGCGTACCGATTTGTTTCAGACGGCAAAAGTTGAGGTTCCGGACCTGCATTATCCCGAATCCCCAGTTTGTGACGTTCATGTTGAACCGTAATTAACGTGTTGATGCCATTCAGGCTTTTCGGAAAGCCCGTATAAGCATACATTTGTAATAAAATCTCCTTAATTTCGTTAACGGTCAAACCGTTATCCAATGCCGTATGCAATGTGGTATTTAACTTATCCCAATTTCCGACAGCCGTTAAAGCCGAGATACCAACAATCGATTGTTGTCGTTGTGTTAAAGATGTCATTATTTCTGCCTTTCCCGTTAAATGAAAACATGTTAATCCGATTATCGTAAAAAGAAAAACACTCATTTGTTTAATTTTTTTGTGCATTTATTTCAACCTCCCGCATTAAATATATTGACAATGAACTCGATTCGGATTAACTCTACAACTTAGAGTTAACTTTAAGTCAAGTGTTTTTTTCAAAATACAAAGAAAGGTAATCATGTCATATAGTATCAGTGAGTTTGGTCAAAAAGTCGGATTAACGCCACATACATTACGGTATTATGAAAAAGAGGGATTGTTACCGTTTGTGCATCGATCTTCATCCGGATTACGCGTTTTTACGGAAAAAGATATCGAGTGGCTGGTTATCATTACCTGTTTAAAAAATACGGGGATGAGCGTCAAACAAATTAAAGTATTTATTGATTGGTGCATGGCCGGCGACAGCACTTTGGAACAACGGTATCATTTTTTTGTCGATCATAAAAAAGTGGTTCAGGCACAAATTAAAAAACTTGAAGCATGCATGGATAAAATTAACTATAAAATTGAGTATTATCGCAAGGCATTAACCCAAACCACTTCCGAACGACAAGCGCACGAACGCACCTGTTTGGAGATGGAAAAGAAAAAACTCATCGGGGAATAAAACAGGTATTACCCCCGGTTTATCAAATTAGTATCAACGCGTGTATGAACGGATATCGGCCATTTTAGATAGAACGGCCGCAATGTTCGGTATTTCATCCCGAGAGATGACTTTTCTTTTTTTCAAGGCCTGATCCAAATAAGCCGTCATACCTCGGCTTAACACTATTTGACTGACATCCGGCATCAGGGCCGACTTACCGGTTTGATTAAGTCGCACAATATCGGCCAGAGAGAAGAAAAAACGGCGGGGACGTTTTAACTTTGAAAATTTTTGTTGAATAACATCATCCCATCCGCCCAAGACTCGACAAGCGCCGGACAAGGTCCCCAACGAACAGTCAAGGGAAGGACGCGCCGCATACACGGCATTCAACCGAACTTTCGGATCGGACATCAACAACCGAACCATATCGTATTGTTCGGCAATGGCGGCCGCCAAAATCGGTCGTTGAAAAAAATCAACCCGCACATCCGATCGCAAAGCATGATTTTCACGACTTTGCAAACACCAGGCATTAACCGCCGCACCGGCCTCTATCGCCTGTAACATGGTTTCTGCGTTACCGTGGCGAATACCCGCCCACAAGCGTCGTGTTTGTATATGAAATAAATCCATTCTTTTCTTATCCGTTTCGATGTGTTAAAAATATATCCTGAATGATCGGGACAATTAATCTTCCCGTTGATTTTGAATATCCGTCGGCCGTTCTTTTGAAACCTTGTGCGTTGCGATCTGTGACGGCTTACCATGAATCAAATGGTCAACATACTCTATCATATCCAATGACAACACATATTTTTTCAAAACCGGATGCGCTTTATCCCCGGCCGCATGGGCGCGAGAAGCCCGCAAAACATCATCCATGGAAAAACAAAACGGTTCCATACCATGCGCAGAAAATGTGACGACTTTTGTTAAATCCACGCCGTGACGCAACAATAATTTTAAAACATCCCCTTGTTCGTTTTGGGCTGCGCGCAAAAAAGGAGAAACCTTTAAATGCGGTGTTTCCGCCGGGTGATGAATATCGTCATCCGCAAAGCCGTCCGGCAACAATTGATTGACGTTAACAATGGGAAGTAAATCTTTTACCGTTTCCAAATCGCCTTCGGCACACGCTTTAAAAAAGCAATTCGGTAATGCACAATCATTTATTTTATTCATAGTAATTTCCATCATCCTTATGTTTATTTTTATGAGAAAGTAATTTTTGAGTATACATGAAAACATCGTTCGAGTCAATGATTTTTTGCTTAACAAAAAAATACCGCCATCCGTATTATAAATGAGGGCGGCTAAATTAAAGCCGGATCGATTAAAAAATCGAACTCCGGCGTTATACTTGTCCGCAATCGGTGAAAAAATCAAGCCGACAGTAAATAATGATTGACTTTCGGGGGGATTTTTCATATGATTTCTCATATTGTTTCAAGTACAGCAGGAGCGACAAATGGCAGAATACAATCATATTGCAATTGAAAAAAAATGGCAAAAATATTGGGATGAACACAAAACATTCAAGGCCGAAATAGATAAAAGCAAGCCAAAGTATTATGTATTGGACATGTTCCCCTATCCGTCAGGGGCCGGGTTACATGTCGGTCATGCCGAAAATTATGCCATATCCGATATTATGGCGCGATACAAACGCATGAACGGATTTAATGTATTACATCCGATGGGATGGGATGCTTTCGGTTTACCGGCCGAACGGTACGCCGAAAAAACGGGAATGCATCCGGCCGATGTCGTTAAGCAAAACGCCGATACGTTTCGGGCTCAATTGAAATCCATCGGGTTATCTTATGATTGGGATCGGGAAATTAACACGACGGATCCGGCTTATTACAAATGGACACAATATATTTTCAAAATTTTATTTGACAAAGGGTTGGCATACGAAGTTGTCACACCCGTTAATTGGTGTCCTAAATTGGGAACCGTGTTAGCCAACGAAGAGGTCAAAGACGGCAAATACGTCGAAACGGGGGATGAGGTTGTTCGAAAACCGTTGCGGCAATGGATGCTCAAAATTACAGCCTATGCCGAACGGTTGTTACAGGATATTGATAAACTGGATTGGCCGGAAGGCATTAAAACAATGCAACGCGAATGGATCGGCAAATCGACGGGGGCCGATATTACATTTAAGATCGCCGGACAAAATGCCGAATTTACGGTCTACACAACGCGACCGGATACTTTGTTCGGGGCAACGTATTGCGTGTTGGCACCGGAACATGCTCTGGTTAAGGAAATCACGACACCGGAACAACGGGCGGCGGTGGAAGCTTATGTTGAAGCGGCTTCCAAAAAATCGGCGCAGGATCGGTTGGCGGATGTTCGTGAAAAAACGGGGGCCTTTACGGGGGCATATGCCGTCAATCCGCTAAACGGTAAAGAAATTCCGATTTATATTGCGGATTATGTGTTGGGGGATTACGGATACGGCGCCATTATGGCCGTTCCGGCGCATGACCAACGGGACTATGATTTTGCGAAAAAATTCGGTATTCCGATGATTCAGGTTATTGAAGGCGGCGATATTTCCGAGGCCGCTTGGGAAGGCGACGGCGCGTTAATCAATTCGGACTTTTTAAACGGTTTGCATGTGGCTGAATCAAAAAAGAAAATGATTGCCTATGCGGAAGAAAAAGGATTCGGAAAAGGAACGGTCAACTACAAATTGCGCGACTGGTTATTTGCGCGGCAACGGTATTGGGGGGAACCGTTCCCGATTATTCATTGTGAAGACGGAACGATAAAATCCCTGCCCTTCACGGATTTACCGGTCTTACTGCCACCGATGGCAGAGTTTAAACCGACACCCGACGGGGAACCGCCTTTGGCACGGTGCACGGATTGGGTCAACACAATCGATCCGGAAACAGGTAAGCCGGCCAAGCGCGAAACGAACACGATGCCGCAATGGGCGGGTAGTTCGTGGTACTTCCTGCGCTTTTGTGATCCGCATAATGACACAGAATTTGTCAGTAAGGAAGCCGATGAATACTGGATGCCGGTCGATTTATATGTCGGCGGGGTAGAACACGCGGTTTTACACCTGTTGTATGCGCGGTTCTGGCAAAAAGTCTTGTTTGACGCCGGATTAGTTTCCACGGATGAACCGTTTAAACGCCTTGTCAACCAGGGAATGGTATTGGCCTATTCCTATCAGGATGACAACGGCAAGTATTACTATCCGCATCAGGTTGAACGTCGGGGCAACGATTGGTATGTGAAAGGCAGCGATATAAAAGTCAACACACAGATTGAAAAAATGAGTAAATCGCGCTTTAACGTTGTCAATCCCGATGATGTAGCAACCGAATTCGGATCGGATTCGATGCGACTCTACCTGATGTTCATGGGACCGATTGAAGCGGAGAAACCGTGGACAGCGGATGGCATTAATGGTGTCAACCGGTTTGTAAAACGGGTTTGGAATATTTTTGAAACGCCGGACAAAATTCAGGAAAACGGTGACGCCGAATTGACGAAATTGATGCACAAAACCATCAAAGGCGTCACGGAAGATATGGAACGGATGACATTTAATACCGCGATTTCCAAGATGATGGAAATGGTTAATGCCATCTATAAATCCGACAAGCCGATTGCCAAAGCCGATATGGAAAGCCTTGTTAAAATGTTGTCCCCGTTGGCACCGTTTATCACGGAAGAGCTTTGGGAACGAATGGGACATACAGAAAGCATTGCCTATGCGCCGTGGCCAACGTATGATGAAACCTTATTGGTGAAGAATGAGATGGATATTGTGATTCAGGTTCTGGGGAAAAAGCGGGCGACCCTGACCGTGCCGACAGACATCACGCAGGACGCTTTGCTGGATCTGGCAAAACAAGAGTCACACGTTCAGGAATTCATTGCCGGCAAGGAAATCGTCAAAGTCATTTACGTTCCCGGTCGATTGATGAATATCGTTGTGAAGTAAGACGCGAAACGGAGGCTAAACAACCTCCGTTTTTTTCCAGATACACACATCAAAACCGCTTAGCCATAACAGCCAAGCGGTTTTAAATAAGCCCGACAGAGATTAAAAAGCCAGTCTTGCCCGAACTTTATCCGCACCCAAAATCCGCATAATTTCGTACAAGTCCGGTGTTTTATCCCGACCGGTTACCAAAACACGCAAAACTTTTGCAACATCGGAAACGCTTCCCTTAAAAGCAGCGGGATTTTCTTTATAAGCCTTCATATCCGTTGCAAAACCGTGTTTTTCGGCAATGGCTTTGATATGCGCAAACCACGTTTCTTTATCATCCGCCGGTTGATAAATTGCAGCAAATTCATCCGCAATCAACCGAATATCGGATTCTGTTAACGGGGCCAATAAAGCCGCTTTTTCCGCGGGGGAAACCGTCAACAAATCATCAAAGAAATAAGCGATATCTTGTTCCACATCGTCCCATTTTACAATGTCTTTCCGAGACTTCTTCCCGATATTACGTTCAATATCTAAAATCCGAATCACATATTCCCGATTGGCCTTTAAGCGTTCTGCAAAAGTCGGGCGATAATCCGTTGCCCAAGCCAAAACAGCATCATACACCTGCTCGGCCGACATGCGCGCCACAACATCTTTGGCAATGCTGTTTAACTTAACAAAATCGAACAAAGCGCCGGCGGCATTAGACACCTTGTTAAAATTAACGGGGAAATCAAACGCCGGTTTGTCCGGATTATTACGCCGCCAATCTTCAAAACTGGCATTGATTAAATTGAGCATGTATTCAATCAAAGCATTTTCCGGATAGCCTTTTTCCCAGAAATAGGTAATACAAGCCTCTGGATCATGGCGCTTTGACAATTTTCGTTTATTCCCGTTATCAATTTTTTGAAGTGGAGCAATATGCCCGTATTTTGGTGCTTTCCACCCTAACGCCACAAATAATTGAATATGAAGCGGAATTGATGAAACCCACTCATCCCCGCGAATGACATGGGTCGTCCCCATTAAATGATCATCCACCGCGTGTGCAAAGTGATACGTCGGCAGGCCGTCACCCTTCATAATCACGACATCGATATCGTTTTCGGGCAGAGCCATATCCCCTTTAATCAAATCTTTAATAATCATCCGTTTATTGTTGTCACCCGATGATTTAAAGCGGATAACAAACGGCTTACCGGCTTTCAGGTTTTCCAAAATTTGTTCGTCTGTCAGGTTGCGGCATTTGGCGTATTTACCGTAATAGCCGGGGCGGACACTTGTTTTTTCCTGAATTTTCCGCATAATATCAAGATCTTCTGCCGCGCAAAAACATGGATAGGCCAACCCTTTCTCCAACAGGGATTTGATATAGGCTTGATAAATATCCCGTCGTTCACTCTGTGTATAGGGACCATAGGCACCGAAATCTTTACCATCCTTATCCACGCCTTCGTCTGCAAAAATACCATAGCGACCCAACGAGTTAACAATTATTTTCATCGCCCCATCTACTTTGCGTTCCTGATCGGTATCTTCGGCGCGCAAAAAGAATACACCGTTTGTTTGATGAGCAATCCGTTCATTTAAAAGGGCGGTATAAACATTACCGACATGCATTTTTCCTGTCGGGCTAGGAGCAATGCGAGTCACTCTGACACCTTCGGGTAAATTCCGCCGCGGATAGCGGGCCTCAATTTCTGCCGGTGTCGGCAACGGATTTGGGAAAATCAAATTGATAATTTCAGGAGTCATAACTTTTACCTTTCATAAAAAATTTGTTTCTTTTATATCATACTTATTCCCAAAAAGAAAGAGGAGAGACAACATTTTTTGCTTGCGTTCGAAAAATAAATCCGATAAAATACCCGGTATGTCAGATTTATTTAATGCTACACCAATAAAAACAGAGTATTCCGCCAAAGACATTGAGGTCTTAGAAGGCCTTGAACCCGTGCGCAAACGGCCGGGGATGTATATCGGCGGAATTGACGAACGCGCCTATCACCACCTTGTCGCCGAAATCATTGATAATGCTATGGACGAAGCGGTGGCGGGCTATGCTACGAATATTGAGGTTCATTTAGGGGCCGACGGGTATGTGACGGTTAAAGACAACGGTCGCGGTATTCCGGTCGATCCGCATCCCAAGTATCCCGACAAATCGGCTTTGGAAGTCATTACGACAACGTTGCATTCCGGCGGTAAGTTCGGGGGCGGGGCTTATGCCGTATCCGGTGGTTTACACGGTGTCGGCTTATCGGCGGTTAATGCCTTATCAACACACATGGTGATTGAAGTTGCCAAGGACAAAAAGTTATATCGTCAGGAGTATCGACAGGGAAAACCAACCGGTCCTCTGGTTTGTTTAGGTCCCGTCAGCAATCGTCGGGGGACAAGTGTTTCATTCATTCCCGATCCGGAAATTTTCGGGGAAAGCATTCGTTTCAAACCGGCGACATTATTCCGAATGGCGCGAACAAAGGCTTTCTTATTCCGCGGGGTGGAAATTCGGTGGTCTTGCGATGCCGAACTAATCGGGGCGGAAGACAAAACACCGATAGAGCAAATCTTAAAATTCCCGAACGGTGTGGCCGATTACTTGGACTTTTTAATGCAGGGCAGAACGGCCGTGACGCAGCATCCTTTTTCGGGACGGGTTGATTTTCCGGATGACATGGGCGCTGTTGAATGGGCGATTTGTTGGCCGGATGATTTTAAAGACGGTTTTTCCTATACATACTGTAACACGGTGATTACACCGTTGGGTGGCACGCATGAAACGGGATTGCGCGCCGGCTTAACGAAATCGTTGCGGGCTTTTGCCGATATGGTCGGGAACAAAAAAGCGGCAGACATTACGGCCGACGATATTTTAAACACGGCGGGTGTCATGTTGTCCGTTTTCATTAAAGATCCGCAATTCCAAGGGCAGACGAAAGAAAAACTTGTCACGCAAAATGCGGCACGGTTGGTGGAAAACGCCATCAAAGATCCGTTTGATCATTGGCTCAGCCGTGATATTAAGTCCGCCAATGCTTTATTGGACTTTATTATCGAACGGGCGGAAGAACGGAAACGGCGCAAAAAAACATTGGAAACAGCGCGGGCAACGGCTACCAAAAAACTGCGCCTCCCCGGTAAATTGGCGGATTGTTCACATACCAAAACGGCGGGAACAGAATTGTTTTTGGTGGAAGGGGATTCGGCCGGCGGGTCGGCGAAACAGGCTCGGCGACGGGAAACACAGGCTATTTTACCGCTACGGGGAAAAATCTTGAATGTCATTAGTGCTTCCAACGATAAAATCTTGGCCAATGAAGAAATTCGGGATATGACCGAAGCTCTGGGGTGTGGCAGACGGGATAAGTATAATGAAGAGGCCCTTCGCTATGAAAAAGTCATTATTATGACGGATGCGGATGTGGATGGGGCACACATTACATCGTTGTTGATGTCGTTCTTCTATCAGGAAATGCCGGGATTGATTGAACACGGGCATTTGTATTTGGCTTTGCCGCCGTTGTACCGATTGACGCAGGGGGGAAAATCGGTTTATGCGGCCGATGATGCCGAAAAAGAATTGTTGATGAAGACAGTCTTTAAAAACGCCAAAAATGTGGAAGTATCTCGCTTTAAAGGGTTGGGCGAAATGCCGCCGTATCAATTAAAGGAAACGACCATGGATCCGGACAAACGGACTTTGTTGCGGGTTGTTATCCCGAGCAAAACGGCCGCGACGGAAGAATCACGCGAAGAATCGGCTTTTACGGCCGAAATGGTGGAACGCCTGATGGGGAATAAGCCGGAATACCGTTTCCAATTTATACAAGAACACGCTAAATTCGTTGAAAATTTAGATATATAAAAACAGAGGGAAAAATTCCCTCTGTTTTCGTTTGTTTACCATCGTCATAAAAACGAAAAGCAAACAGACATATATTCCTATCACGTTTTCTCAATTTATGGATTTATTTTACATCAAATTTAATAACAAGTAAAGTTATTTTTTAATTTTTTTTATTTAAAACATCATTTTGTAATAATTAGTATACAAATCGACCTAAAAATATAAAAAATACTTAAATAAATGGCTTTCAAAAGAGAGTACAGAAAACCCCCGCATATCAATATACGTGTCAATATGCACCCATCGTTAAAAGAAATTGAGAATTATAACTGTAACAATTTAATGTACCTTAAAATGTTATAGATTTTATAACATAATTGAGAATGTGACGCAAGTCCTTTTTTATTAAGAATGAATTAGTTGTCGTTTTGTCATTTTTTGTCCAAAGTGTAACACGAAAGGGTACATTTTTGTGTTACAGTTCGAAAGGAGTATTAAATGACTGAAATCAAAATGGAAAATGGTCGGAGTATGGTTGAAATGTTGGGTGTTCTGGCGGTCATGGGCGTATTGTCAATCGGTGGTGTCGCCGGGTATGGGAGAAGAAAAAGCACGACAGTTAGCTGATAAATTTGTTGTTATGGATATTGCACCAACATGGTGGGCGGCCAAGGCTATTTGCTTAGAAATGGGATATAAGATGGCGACCTTAGATGACATCGGGTGCGGAAATTATAGTAGCGGAGATCAATATTGCTATAATTCAGAAACTTTTCAGGCAATCATGGCAATGTATGGAGAGCGCATGTACTGGCTAGACAAACCTTTTACACGTTATGATGGCGGTGCTTGCGCAGCTTATGCAGCGGATGGAACACGGGGATATATCGGTAACGTTCATCGATATGCCAGTCTACAACCACTATGTGTGAAATAATATATTTATCGGCTCGTATTGAATGAAATTCCTACCATATGTAGGAATTTCATTTAATATATAGAAAAAATTTTTAATTTTATCTTCTTTTTATATTCCACAAAAAACTAAGAACCATATTGATAGTTGGGAAAAACAATTCTTAATTTAACGATATTTTTTCATTTCTTCGGCAACCCAATTTTGGGCGAAAGAAACCGCCTCGGCAATCGGGATGAGGCCTTTTTCATCGGTTCCGCGGATTTTATATTCGACCATCCCCTGCTCTAACGCCCGAGGTGCCACAATTAAACGCAACGGAATCCCCATCAAATCCGCATCCGCGAATTGAACACCGGCCGACAAACCGCGATCATCATACAGGACTTCGGCTCCGGCGGCTTGCAAATCCGCATACAATTGTTCGGCGACCTCTTTAACCTGTTGATTTGCCATACCCATTGCATTAAGTTGAATTTGCCACGGCGCAACGGACAACGGCCAAATCGGACCGTAATCATCGTGACGCGCTTCAATAATCGATCCCAACAAACGGCCGACACCGATACCATAACACGCCATAATCGGGGTTTGTTCCTGACCTTTTTCATCGGTATATGTCATCTTCATAGATTCGGTATATTTTGTGCCGAGTTTAAAGATGTTACCGACTTCTATCCCGCGGGAAATACGTAACGGAGCGCCGCATTTAGCACAAACATCACCGTCCTTAACCGTCGCAATATCAACGACCGTCGCATGGGGAATGTCGCGCGATATATTAAAGTTCCGCAAATGCCAACCTTCTTCATTCGCACCGCAAATCAGGTTATAGCCGTTCGCAACCGAATAATCCACAAAAACGCGACAATTCAACCCGATCACATTGGCAAAACCCGGAACGGCACCGGCTTTCACCACCTCGTCATCCGTTGCAAAATTAAACAGACAGCGGACGATTTTTTGCAGTTTCAGCTCATTAACCTCAATATCACCACGCACGACAACGGCAAAAGTTTCCCCTTTTTCCGAGGTATAAAAAACCGTTTTGGCAATCTTGGTCGCCGGTACGTTTAAAAAGCTTTCCAAATCCGCAATTGTTTTTGCATCGGGTGTTTCAACTTCTTCCAACGGCAACAAATCTTCCGGTTCGGCTTTAAAGAGGCAGGTTGCCACTTCGCTGTTCGCATACGAATGACACGCGTCGCAAACAACGACACGGTCTTCGCCGGCATCCGTCAACAATTGATATTCATGTGCCACTTTACCGCCCATCATTCCCGTATCGGATTGAATGGAAACCACTTCGGGAACGCCGCAACGACGGAAAATCGTATGATACGCCGCCGCACACCGTTCGTAATAATTATCCAAATCCGCCCATGAAGTATGGAAAGAATACGCGTCCTTCATCGTAAATTCACGCACGCGAATCAAGCCGCCGCGGGAACGGGCTTCATCCCGGAATTTTGTTTGAATCTGATATAACATAAAGGGGTAATCTTTATAGCTTGTCACCTCGGTACGGGCCAAAGCGGTGACAGCCTCTTCATGTGTCATAGCCAACAACATATCGTGTTGCGTCCGATCTTTAAAACGCAATAATTCGGAACCGACGTTATTCCACCGATCGGATTCATCCCACAGTTCGCGCGGTAAAACGACCGGCATTTTGACTTCCTGACCATCGATTTTATTCATTTCTTCACGAATGATATTTTCGATTTTAGCCTGAACCCGCACCGCCGGCATCAACAACGAATAAATACCGTTGGCAACCGGACGCATATAGCCGCCACGCAACAGGTAAATATGGCTGATTAATTGAGCCTCGGACGGTTTTTCTTTATGTTTTTTCGAAATCAGGCGGCTGACACGCATAACTGTATCCTTTCTTTAAAAATCATTATCGGAGCGCAAGTATACTCTTTTCCCATTTTAATTTCAAGAGGCGGACACGATTTCCGATAATTTTTTGATGATATTCCGAATACCGGTCAACCGATCGGTCATTTTTTCCCATGGGCGAATAACGACCAATTTTTGATCCGGTCGAATCCGAATTGTCCCCATTTGGGAAGAAATATAGGCAATCAAACCGGCCGGATTGGGAAACGTATTGTTGTGGAAAGCGATACTGGCCCCTTTCGGACCGGCATCCAACCGTTCAATATTCACGGATTTAGCCAAGATCTTTAATTCCACCGTCATGAGCAGATTATCGACTTCTGTCGGATAAGCACCAAATCGATCCATCAATTCAGCACGTAGGGATTCCACATCGTTTAAATCGGTCATATCCCCGATCCGGTGATACAAGCCCATACGTACATCCAAATCACGAATATATGTATCGGGAATCAGAACCGGCAATCCGATTGAAATTTGCGGTGAAAAATCATCGTCCGGTAACTGTTCGGCGGTTCCGCCGTTCCGACGCAGATTTCGAATAGCATCGGCCAACATTTTTTGGTACAGAGCAACCCCGACTTCACGGATATGACCGGATTGTTCCTGTCCCAACAAATTACCGGCACCGCGAATATCCAAATCATGACTGGCCAAGGCAAAACCCGCCCCCAAACTATCCAGACTTTGCATAACCGTCAGTCGTTTTTGGGCGGTATCGGACAAACGTTGATGTGGCGGTGTTGTCAGGTAAGCGTAGGCACGCAGCTTCCCTCGTCCGACACGCCCGCGTAATTGATACAAAGCGGCCAATCCGAACATATCCGCGCGATAGACAATCATGGTATTCACCGACGGCATATCCAGACCGGATTCAATAATGCTTGTCGCCAACAAGATATCATATTTTTTATCGGCAAAGGCCGTCATAATGCTTTCCAATTTACCGGCGGCCATTTGTCCATGCGCCTGTACAACCCGAATATCCGGCACGATTTTGGATAATGTATCGGCCACTTCGGCCATATCGGAAATACGTGGACACACAAAGAAAGTTTGCCCGCCACGGAATTGTTCCCGCAAAATGGCTTCTTTAATAATCACGGGATCAAACGGGGTCACAAATGTTTTGACGGCCAATCTGTCTACCGGTGGTGTTGCAATCACCGATAACTCCCGCACGCCGGCCAGAGAAAGTTGCAACGTTCGCGGAATCGGTGTCGCCGTTAAAGTCAGAACATGCACACCCTTTTTCAGCTCTTTCAAGCGTTCCTTATGGGCAACACCGAAATGTTGTTCTTCATCCACAATCACAAGGCCTAAATTTTTAAAGGTAATACCTTTGGCCAATAACGCGTGGGTTCCGACGACAATATCAACGACACCGCGTTTCATTTCTTCATGAATTTTTTGGGTATCAGCATGAGAAACCAGACGGGACAAGCCGGCTATTCGAACAGGAAAACCTTGGAACCGATCAATAAAATTTTGGGTATGTTGTCGCGCCAATAACGTTGTCGGAACGATAACGGCCACCTGATATCCGGCCATAACAGCCAAAAAAGCAGCGCGCATAGCAACTTCCGTTTTGCCGAATCCCACATCCCCGCAGACAAGCCTGTCCATCGGCTTACCGGCCGCCAAATCCGTTTCGATTTCCTGAATGGAGCGTAATTGATCATCGGTTTCCGAGTAGGGGAAGCGGGCACAAAATTCCTGATACAATCCATGCGGTGCCAAAATTCGTTCGGTCGGATTCAACGCACGTTGAGAAGCAATTCCAATCAATTTTTCGGCCATGGCGAACAGGTCTTTTTTGACACGTTCTTTACGGGTGGCAAAAGCCGCACTGCCCAATTTATCCAATGATACATGTTCGGCATTCCCATACCGGGATAACACATCGGCATTTTCAACGGGAACGAACAATTTATCACCGCCGTCATATTCAATACACAGGCAATCATGGGCCGCCCCGGCGATTTGTAACGGCATCAAGCCGACAAAGCGTCCGATACCATGCGTTTGATGAACAACCAAATCCCCGGGATTTAAGGTCGTTAGGTCAGAGATAAAATTCGGATTTTTTCGTTTCTTCGGTGTCCGAATAATACGATCACCCAACATATCCGTTTCCGTTATCACAATCCATTTTTCCGAGGCAAATCCTTTTTCATACGGGGCTATTAAAATGGACGGTGCTTTTTGAAGGGCGACATCAAATGTGTCGGCTTCGCATAACGGCAATCCCCTATCCCGCATCAGGCCGGCAATCCGTTGGGCGGATCCGGGTGTTGCCGCCGCGAAAATGACATGCCTTTTTTCACGACGGGCGAAATCGGCGACGGCATCAAAAATATCTTGATCATCTTGAACCCGAACATCCACAAAATCGTGTCCGGGGCGACCGCCCTCATCCGTGGCATCAGCCTCCACAAATGGCGACAAATAAAAAGCCGACGAACGGGCGACAAATTCATTAACCTGCGCCTGATTTAAAAAGAATAAATCCGGCGGTATCGGATGATAGGGAACGCCGACGGTTCCGTCCGTTAACACCTGCCGACGGGCTTCATAATACTCTTGAATTTGCTCATCACGGCTGACCAACGCATCCGGTGTTTGAAAATCTAAAATTACCGCCGCATTCGGCAGATATGCCCACATCGGAACCAGTTCGGCATGGAACAACGGCAAAAAATGTTCCAATCCTTGGGTATATCGCCCTTCCGAAACGGATTCGTAAAAAACATCATCCGACTTTTTATCAAACAACGTACGATAACGGCTACGAAACAGAGAAATGCTTTCCGGCGACAGGTTAAACTCCGCCATCGGTTTCAGGGAAATATCATCGGCCGAAGCCGTCGTCCGTTGCGTTGCCGGATCAAATCGACGAATGGAATCAATTTCATCCCCGAAGAAATCAACACGAAACGGGGTATCCGAACCGCCGGGAAAAATATCGATTAAACCACCGCGAACGGCAAACTCCCCTGTTTCCATGACGGTATCGGTCGCATGATAGCCGTTTTTAACCAAAAAAGAAGTCAATGTTTCAAACGGAACAGAATCCCCAACACGCAAAGATAAAATACCGTTTTGCCAAAAGGCCGGCGGCGGCACCATTTGTGTTATTGCGGAAACGGTTGTCAACACAACAACCGATTCTTTTTCCGACCGATTTAACAAGCGGGACAAGGTATCAATCCGCCGACCGACAATTTCGGGACGGGGTGCCACCCGATCATAAGGAACGGTATCCCATGCCGGAAAAGGCAGAACGGGTATATCCGGTGCCATCAATTTCATACAATCCGCAACAAAAGCCAGCCGTGTTTCATTCGGAACAACCCATAGCAAAATCGGATGCTTTTGTATCAGACGGCGAACGGTCAGTGGCTCAAATCCGACGGGAATCCCCGATAAACGTTGCGGTTGCGACATGGTTATATCCTAAAAAAAGCTAATCCCTACGGAAAAAAGGTTTTCCGCTTCCTGAACATGGCCGCGCGCCACAAAGACGAAAACAATATCTTTTTCCTGAATCATCAAATCTTTACTGGGTACCATAAACAAATCCCCGCGCAAAATACCACCGATGACAACCCCATCCGGTATTTTAATTTTCCCCAGACAATTTTTGGTTATTTTGGATGTCGCAAGGGCTTCCACTTCCAAAACCTCGCCAATACCGGATTGAATAAAGTAATCATCCCGCACACGACCTTTACGCAAATGTTGTAAAATAGCCGACACCATCACGGCGTTCGGATTAATCATCGAATCAATCCCCAGACCGGACAAAGCGGTATTATAAAGCGGATTATGAATCAAGGCACAAGTTCTTTCAATCCCGTTGCGTTTGGATATCAAGGATAATAAAATATTGCTTTCATCCGAATCGGTTGTTGCAATCGCGGTTTCATAATTTTTTAAATTGAGCTCTTCAACCAAATTATCGTCCAAAGCGTCCCCGTTAATCACCAAGGCCGATTCCAATTTTTCTGCCAAAAAGTGGGCACGTTCTTCATTACTTTCGACAACCGTCACCGTATGGGAAACTTTGTCCTCCTCCAACCGTTTAGCCAATTGAAAGCCGACCTTTCCGCCACCGTAAATCACAACATAACGCGGTGATGTTTTATCATACCCGAACACATCCAACGCCTGTGTCAAATGGGGGGTATCCACGATAAAATAAACATCATCGCCGGCTTTAATCGTCACATCGGCCAAAGACATTAATTGAAACCGCCGGCGAACGGCGACAATATGAACGGGAAAATCCGATGTCATTTGTTGAATTTCGGCAATAGTCCTGCCCGCCAACGGGGATGTCCGACGGCATCGAAGCCCGACAAAGCGCACCAATCCGCCACCCATTTCACGCATATCCACGGAACCGGAAATTTCCAAATTTTCGGTAATGCGATCGGCCGTTTCCTTTTCGGGTGATAAGACAGCTTCAATCTCCCACGATTGCAAAAAAGCCTTATAACGGGCGGATAAATATTCTGATGAAGAAATACGGGCAATCCGTTTGGGTATATGGAAAATAGAGTTAGCCACACCGCAGGAAACAATATTCGTTTCATCGTTCCCCGTCACGGCCAAAAAAACATCGGCGTGATCGGCACCGGCACGTTCCAAAACAGCCGGATAAGAAGCCGAACCGACAATCGTTTGAATATCCAATTGTTCACTGAGGCTTCCCAAACGATCGGCGTCTTTATCAATCAATACGATATCATCCTGTTCGGCACGCAAATAACGTGCCAACGCAACACCGACTTCGCCGGCGCCGGCAATAATTACTTTCATCCTTCCCCCTTCAAAAAATCCGTTATCATTTTTTTGACCCGTTCGACATCCTGTTCAGCATACACTTTTTGGCAAAATTCCGCAACTCCTTTTTTACCGCGGGCGTACCAGGCAATATGCTTTCGGGCGACAAAAATACCATGTTTTCCGTAATAATCCAATAATAAATCCAGATGTTGTAAAACAAGAGAAAGCCTATCAATCGGCGGGCGAATACCGCTTTCAATTTCCTGTAAAATCCATGGCCGTCCCAAAGCGCCGCGACCGATCATAACCCCGTCGGCTCCGGTTTGCGCCAAAGCCGTGTCGGCGGATGTTTTATCCGTTATATCGCCATTGGCATAAACGGGAACGGAAACGGCGGCTTTTACCTGACGAATGATATCCCAATCTGCCGTTCCGGCATATCCTTGTGCTTTGGTACGACCGTGCACCGTCAAGCGGGCTGCCCCGGCAGCAACCAACGTTTGCGCAAAAGAAACGGCATTAATATGCGTATCATCCCACCCGATCCGCATTTTAACCGATACGGGAAGAGAAACGGATTCCGCCACAACGGACACAAGTCGTGCCGCGACATCGGGTGTTTTCATCAGAGCGGCACCACTACCGTTGGCAATCAATTTTTTAACCGGACACCCCATATTGATATCAATACCGACGGCACCGTTTGCTTCGGCCATTTGCGCGGCATACACCATAGCCCCCGGATTAATCCCCACCAATTGGACAATCAGATTGCCTTCATCCCGAATATCCATCATTTTTCGTGTGACGGGATGATTTCGGTGTAGGGATTCAACCCCTACCATTTCGGTAAACAAGGTTTGAGAACCGAATTGACGCATCATCCGGCGAAACGGTTTATCGGTAATACCAGCCATCGGTGCCAACACAACCGGAGAAATCATTGCGCTTTCCCCCGCAACAGATAAAGGCGTTCCAGATCGGGTGAAACGGTTGTCAGGTCAGACACATGCGGAAACAATTGTCGCATTGCTTTTTCAAGCCAGACAATAGCCGAATCGTACTCTTTTTTAGCTTCATACAATTTAGATATTAAAATTTGAGCTGGCGTATAATTTTGTTCGGCCGCCCGCAAGTACCATTCAAAAGATTGCGCCAAATCAGGTGTTCCCCAGGCTTCATCACGATAAATCTGTCCCAATCGCATACACGATTCCACATGGTTTTGTTGTGCGGCTTTTTTATAAAAAGTAATGGCTTTTTGCCGGTTACGGGGAACAAGGCGCCCTTGTTCATACACATTGGCGATAAAAAACTGACTATCGGGATCCCCGTATTCGGCTAATTTAGCATGCCAAGCCAAATCCCATTGCGGATCCGAATGATCATCCTCATCCATATCCGGTGCCCCGTTCAACAGGCGCAGATCGGATTGAATCACGTCGGCCGAAGCCGATACGGCCATACCCGCCAGCCATCCCCAAACAAACAGATAAAATACTTTCTTTTTCATGGCAAATATGGTATATCAAATTTTAGCATAAAAGGAAAGAAAAAATGAAAAAAGCAACTATTATCGGAGCCGGCCTGGCCGGCAGTGAAGCAGCCTATCAATTATTAAAGCGCGGATTTCAGGTGCGCATGATTGAAATGCGCCCCGTTAAATCAACACCCGCACATACAACGGGATTGTTCGGGGAGCTTGTGTGTTCAAACTCTCTACGATCGGATGATGCCGAAACAAACGCCGTCGGATTAATGCACAGGGAAATGCGGCGATGTGATTCCCTGATCATGAAATGTGCGGATGCGACGACAGTACCGGCCGGTGGCGCTTTGGCCGTTAATCGGACGGATTTTGCAACACGGATTACCGAAACATTGCATTCTTTTCCCGGTTTTTCCCTAGACATTTGTGAAGCCGCATTTCCGACCAATCCGACAGAGCCGACCATTATTGCGACGGGGCCGTTGACTTCCGATAAAATGGCCGAACAATTACAGGCCGTCACACAAACGGAATCACTTCATTTTTTCGACGCTATTGCACCGATAGTTTACACCGACACGGTAGATATGTCCAAAGCCTGGTACCAATCGCGGTATGATAAAGGGGACGGAACGGATTATTTAAACTGTGCTTTATCCAAACAGGAATATAATGATTTTATCGATGCCTTACTTGACGGTGAAAAAGTGCAATTTCACGATTGGGAAAAAGAAACAGCGTACTTTGAAGGTTGCCTGCCGGTTGAGGTTATGGCCGAACGCGGACGGCAAACACTATTGTTCGGGCCGATGAAGCCGGTCGGATTATCCAATCCGCACGAAGACGGTCGCCGGCCGTTTGCCGTTGTTCAACTGCGCAAAGAAAATAAACAGGGAACATTGATGAATTTGGTCGGTTTTCAAACCAAACTGACTTATGGGGCGCAGAAACAGGTTTTTCGAATGATTCCGGCGCTGGCTCAGGCCGAGTTTGCCCGATTGGGCGGCATTCATCGCAATACGTTTGTGTGCGGTCCCAAAGTCTTGGATGCCAAGTTGGAATTAAAGGGACATCCGCTTATCCGTCTGGCCGGACAATTAACGGGATGCGAAGGGTATATTGAAAGCGCCTCTATCGGATTATTGGCCGGATTATTTACCGCCCTGCCCGATTTGCCGATTCCGCCGGCCGAAACGGCTTTGGGGGCTATGTTGCGCCATATTACGGTCGAAGCCGAAGCCGAAACATTTCAACCGATGAATATCAATTTCGGTCTGTTTCCGGAAGTGTACGCTTTTGACGAACGCGGCAAAAAAATCAAAGGTAGTGACAGAAAAAAACTCTACACACACCGCGCCGAACAAGCTTTGACAGATTGGCTCCATCACATTTAAGAAAAAAGGCTCTGACAATAATCAGAGCCTTTTGACACAACCTAGTATTGCCAGGCTAAGCCGAACAATGCGCGGTAATCCGGTTTAACATGCGCCATATGATCGGGATTGATACGAACACCCAATTCATACCGCCATTCGAAATCATCCGTTTCGTGCGCATAGTAAACACCGAAATTGTATTCACGTGCCTGAAATTTCAACGATACGTCAAACGCATCACGATAGACGGTATCGGCGACCGAATCCCGGGCGATCGGCAGGTTGAAGGAAGCCTTTCCGGAGCGGATGCGCAACGGGGAAGACAATTGAATACCGGCAAAGCGTTTCTTATCCAAACGATAGCGGGCATCCAATGCGAAACTATCGCTGACAAGGTCGCTGATCGCTACCAAGGAATTCCCCTGAGAATCCATACTGCGTCCATAATAATAAGCGGCCGAAAGGGTTAAATCCGGTATCGGGCGGGCTTCGACCACAGCACCGGCAAAATATGTCCGTGTCGTATCGGTTTCAAAACCACCACTCCCATTGAGGCCCAAGACGGCATCTTTTTCGGAAATCAAACCACCGACGGCCTTAAAGGTAATCTTATCAATCGGCTGCCAGGATAACTCGGACGAAAACGCGCTCATGGACCGGTTAAATTCTTCATTCAAATCTTCATCGCCTTCAAAGAAGCCGTTTTTACCGAGGGCAGCCCCAAACGACACAGCGGTTTTATCGTTCAGCTTAAAGCTATGTGTCAGGGCATAACTATCCGTCATATCAACAAACGGATTGGATAACGCCTCGTCAAAATAACCGTTCCCCGATCGAACATCGGCACGATAGGCGAAATGCAACGCTTGACTATCCGACAAACGATAGTTCATGTCCAAGGTGCCGAGGCCCATTAAATCCGCATCCGTAATCGTTTCCGAAAACGAAAAGCTCATTGTATCTTTATCGCCGACCGTTTTCACTTTGTGCCGGTTCATAAACAACCGAACGGACCGCTTAAAGGATTCATCCGATCGATGCGCCTGCGTTACGAAAGTTTTGGTCGTAATCGGGAATGGCCGATTATAATCATCCAACCCGATAACAACCTGCGGCAAAGCGGCGGTCATGGCGGCGTTGAATCCCCGCGGCAGAGCCAACTTTGTTTCCTTAAACGAAACCTTAGCACCGGAAGCCGTGTTATCCATAGCCAACATCACCTCTCCCAACGGTTGGGTTGCAGCATCCAAATCGACCATACCATGTCCGAAAGTCGAACTGGTGGCATAGGTATTCCCCTTACTGTCTGTCCATATACCGTCATCCGTCCAATCGACTAAATCGGTTTTATTTGCCGTCCGGAACAGGATTTCAACAACCTCTTGGGACGTTAAATGCGGGTAAGCTCCCATTAATAAAGCCACACTCCCCGTCACAACCGGGGCGGCCATGGATGTTCCCTGCATATACCCATAGGCCGATCCCGTGTCGTCCGTCACATGATTACTGTCCGATTGCACGGTTGAATAAATACCGCCTTTTTCATACAGATATTGCATTGCCCAATCATAAGCTTCATCTGTCGACGTAAACTCACCATTATTCCATTTTTCCTGCATTTTTTCAATGGCTTCATCCGTGTAATACGCAGCATCACCGCCCGGTGCCGTTAAACAATAGGCTTGTCCCGCTCCACAGGTTTGGGAATAGGAAGCCAGCGTATTTTCCGGACTGGCCGCCACAACCGTGATAAACAGGTTTGTCATATCATACTCACTACCGGCACCAAACGTTGTTGTCAGCGGAACCCCGTTATCCACACTTGCCTGGAAATCATTTCCCAAATTTCCGGCTGCTTTCACCATAACGATATTGTTCTCGGCCACTATTTTGTATCCGTTTATCTCAGGCTCATAAAGTATCTCTGAAGCATCCTTTCCGGCGGCATAGGATACCCAAGTACTTGTATCAGAAGAGGTTGTTTGCCCAAAACTCATATTAATAACTCGCACCTTTTCGACCGCATACGTTTCCATCGCTTTTTCAAAACCGAAACCGGCCGTTACCGGATCAAAAATACCGGCAACGATCTCAACATTTGGCGCCACACCGTGCATACCGTTCCCGTTTTTGGTCGCCCCGACAATGCCCGCCACATGTGTTCCATGATCACCAGATGTGTGATTGTTATACTCAAAATCGGCATCTTTTGTTTCTGTTTGATGGTGGCTGGGGTCATTTTGTTCCTTATCCCAATCATAATCATCGGGGTAGTCCGTAAAAAGATCCTCAACGGCTGATCGCGTCACATAGCCGTCAATTACTGTGGTCATTTCTCCGTTAGCATCATAAAAAACAAAGTTTCCATAAGAAGATGTTACCGCCTTATATCCGTAACAATTGGTGGTATCCCCATTACGGCAAGGACCGTAGTCAAAATTATATCCGTAGGGATTACCGTTTTCATCCTTGACAATATTCGCAATTAAATCCAGATGGTTAATATCCGTCCCACCGTCCAAAACACCGAGCCGAACCTTTTCCGATGTGTTGACATAGGTGATTTCCCCCGTTTCCTCATCCGTTAAGGCCTCCGTCACATATCCGCTAAAACCACGGGCATAGGCTTGCTCGGCCTTAATCTGCGTCAAGAAATTCCCTTTATTAAATTCCTCTGTTTTATATGTTTCGGGGTCTCGACTTGCCCACGGATCAACAGCCGGTGCAATTTCGCACAAATCCCCCGTGTAACTATCAGAACAGATACAGGAACCGTTTACGGGATTACATGTTCCGTGTTTACCGCAATTGACATTAGCGCACAAATCCGTATCATCACCTGTGTCCGGTGCGGGCGGTGTTGGCGTATCCGGTTCACCGGCATTCCCTGAATCACCACCACTGTTTCCACCGCTGCTGCCACCGCCGCCACCACCG
>CALXZG010000012.1 GCA_944393195.1 uncultured Alphaproteobacteria bacterium | reverse complement strand
AGAGAAAAAGATTTAATTATTAAATGCTTCCTGTTGTTTTGCCGGAAAGTTGTGTAGGCTAAAAAGTGTAACAAAAATAAGGACCATTAAATCGTTATACTTGTAATTTTTTTATTTAATTTTTTCAATTAGTTAAATAAAAATTTTTCCTATTTTTATTCCAATTTTTTAACATGATAAAAAACTGTTTTATTTATCACACAACATATTAATTTTATTGATTATTTTTAACAAATTTTTCCCAAAAAGAACCGAAACACGTCCCGTTACACAACAAAAAGGGAGTAAAAGCCGGCTTTTACTCCCTTTTCTGATACTCCTATCACATTTGTTTTTCTCTCATAAAAAAACCCACAACAGTGGGCGGATGTTCAGAAAACCAATCTTGTGTAGCTTGGCTCGGCTTATTGAGGCTAGGACCCGTATTCACCGACATCCGTCCAAATAGGAGGAAATCGGTACATTAAATGTACGCACGTTTTCACAAGATCGGGTTCTGACGCCCGCACCGTCCTAATGGACGGCATTTTTGTTATACCTTATTTTTGTTTGAATTGCAAGTATAAAATATTATCCCGGAATTTGCTCTGTCAACGCCTGACAGATAACCTCAACGGCCGAATCCATATCCTCAACCACCGTACCGGCAGCCCGTCGCTCCGTTAAATTTTTCTCTGTTCGCCGCACAATACGACGCAACATTTTGTTTTTTACATCCTGACGACTGTTTTCTTCAATCATTTTTAAGCGCAGTGCCGTCTCCTGCTTTTTATGCAAAATCACATCATTCGTCCGCTGATCCGTTTCCTCTTGTAAAACGGCAATTTCGCTATCCGCCTCCGCCATAGCCTGTTTACGCAAAGCCGGCTGACGTCTGTTTTCTTCTTGATATTGTACCAATAAATCCGCTGCTTTCCGCCGAACATCCGCCGCTTCCTTTAAGCTCTTTTTCACGGTCAAAGCCTCTTTTTTAGCCCATCGCCGCACAAACCGCAACGCTGGGCGTACCGATATAACAACAACCAAAACGAAAGCAAAACTCATCCAAAATTCAGGGTTCTTTAACTCGGTCAATACTTCATTCATGACGCACCCTCCCGCGGAACAAAAAAACGGGCACTGAGTTCATCGGCCATCCGAACGGCCACCCGATCCGATTCCCGCGCCAATACCGCGCCGGCTTCGGCCAGTTTTTCCTCGGTCTTTTGTACCCGCCGCTGTAAAGCCCGATCATTTCGCCGTTCCGCCGTCGCCGCTTGTTGCCGCATTTTCCGAAAAGCATCTTGAACACGCTTGGTCTTATCTTGTTCCATTGTCGTCATAAAAACCTGATGACGTTGCATTAACGCATCGGCTTTTTGACGCAAAGAATCGGCCTCATCCAAATTTTTGTGGATTAAACGCTCCCGCTCGGCCAAAACATCCTCCAACATCGGGCAAATCAGATACGCCATTATCAGGTACAAAAAACCAAAACTGATCATCATCCAAAAAGCCTGACTTAGGTAGTATGTCAATTCAAACTGCGGCATGGACTTCCTTTACATGTACAGCATAATAATGGCTAATCCCAAAGCATACAAGGCAATAGCTTCGGTAATGGCCGCACCACCCCAAGCGAACAAACTGACATCATTTTTAACGCCGGGATTACGACTGACTGACGAAATAATCGTCACCCAAATTTGGGAAACCCCCTTTGCCACCCCCAACATGACAAGGCTGATCATTCCGACAGAAAAATATTTAACTGCCTCGGCAATGTATTGTAAAGATTCCGCTTCCATATTGTTCTCCTTTCTTAATCATGAGCATTCAGGGCTTCCCCTAAATAAATGCTGGTTAAAATAGTGTAAATATATGCCTGTAAAAAAGCAATTCCAACCTCAAAAATAATTAACAAAGCCACAAACAGCAACGGGAAAGCTCCCGCCAATCCGGATGAAAAAACAAACCCGGCCAAGATTTTTAATAAAATATGCCCGACAACCATATTCATCACCAACCGAACCGTTAAACTAAACGGCTTGGCAATAAAGGAAATCAGCTCTATCGGAACAACAATCGGTGCAATAATAACCGGAATTCCCTGCGGTAAAAAAGTGCGAAACCATGCCAACCGCCGATGATAAATCCCAACAACGGCCGATACAATTAATCCCAGCAAGGCAAACGCACCAACCGGCGCCAACTGACTTGTAAACGTAAATCCGTACGGTGCCAATCCCAACACATTTCCCATAAAAATCATTACAAAAACACTGAAAATAAAAGGCAGATAGGCTTCATACCCCGGACCGATTGAATCCCGTGCCGTCGATCGAATGAACCGATACAACGCCTCCACAACCGCCTGTCCGGTTGTCGGAATCAAAGCCTGCCGCCGCACCATCGACCATAAGATCAAACTCCCCAATACGGCGGATAACACCATGAATAACGATGAATTGGTAAACGATAAGTTTACCCCGCCTAAATTAAACGGAACCAATTGCGTCACGGTAAATTGGTGTAGCGGATTCATTTTTGCCCTTTCTTTTCCAAAAGCATAGCATACCTCGCCGTTGAATACAAGCCCGCAACACCGCCCAATAACGTTAAGCCGGCTGTCAACAACACGCTTGTGTGAAATATATGCTGTAAAAATAAGCCGATGGCACACCCGATAAAAATACACCCCAGCAAATCCGTTAAAATCGTCACGGCAACATTATATCCCCTTGCCCCTGTCAAAGCGCCGCGCCGTTCCTGACGGGAACGCCGTAAAGAATCGATTTCTTTTTTGAGCTTTTCTGTTTCTGCCGTCATTTTTTCCCCAAAGCTTTATTGATTTCTTTCCGAATTTCATCCACATCCGTCCCGGTTAACACAACCGATCGATCACCCCGCACATCCACAACTGTCGACGGCATCATCCGAATACGATATAAATCCGCCAGATTATCCCGCTGTTCCATAATCCGTTCCGATATTCCTTGTGTCATTAAACAAGCTTTCTGCGCATCGGCCGTCATACCGACCTCCTCCGCCAAAGCCGCAATCCGGTCCATCGGCTTACCATCATACCGCCAGTCCGATTGCCGACGATAAATCACCGTCATAAAAGAATCATAAGGCTCCGTTTCCATACACCGAGCCAACATGACCACCCGCAAAGCCGCGGCATCATAGGGCATATCTACCACCTTAACCTGCGCCTGACCGGTTTGAACAAATTCATCCATGACTATCGGCCAAACCGTTTCGTGATAGGCCGCACAATGCGGACAAGACGGCGATGTAAAAACATAAATCGTCGCCGGCCTATCTGCCCCGAAAGAGCGTAAAGCCAACGGATCGGCCGCCTGTCCGACCGTTGAAATACCCAATAACGCCATCAGGGCAACGATATACCGCATCTATCCCCGCCGATCGTTTAAAAAGGAAAGCATTAATTGGAACAGATTGATAAAATTCAAATACAACGACAAAGCCCCCGAAATAGCCAAAGCCTGTTGTGTATCCGAATCGTGCGCCTCATCATACATTGCCTTTAACCGTTGCGTATCGTAGGCCGTCAATCCGACAAAGATAACAACCGCCACAACGGAAATAATAAAATCCAAGCGCCCGGAACCGACAAATATATTGACAAGGGAAGCCAAAATAACTCCGATTAATCCCATGAATAAAAAGGCACCCCAACTGGCCAACGACCGCTGCGTTGTATACCCATACAAACTAATCGCGGCAAACATACCGGCCGTCACCAAAAAAGCTTGAAACACGGCGGCTTCCGTAAAGAATAAAAAGATGTTGGATAACGATACCCCCATCAACGCCGAAAAAACCCAAAACAATGTCTGCGCCCGGCCGATATTCAATTTCCCCAAAGAGGATGAAATCATAAAAATTAAAACAAGCGGCGATAAAACCGCCAACCATCCCAATCCGGAATAAGAAACGCCCTCCGGCCCGATTCGATAAAACCAATGAACAAACGGCTCACGAGCCGTCAAATAAGCCACAGCCCCCGACACGGCCAATCCACCGGCCATATAATTATAAACCTTTGCAAAATAAGTCCGTAACCCTTCTCCCATTTTTTCAATGGCGCCAACCGTATTTATCTGATTAAAATCTAACATATTTTCCTCCTTTTAACTGTTAAACATTATATAACGGATTTTGAAAAAAAAGACAAGGCTTCCCTTCTTTTTATCATAAAAAACGATTTATTATAAAATAATTTTAAAAAATATCTTGATTTTTATTTATTTTATATTTAAATTTACATATCATTATAAATTATATAACGAGAGGATCATGCCACTATCAAAAGAACAAATGAATCAAATTTGGGGACAACGCCTGCAACGCATTCGCACCAATAAATCCATATCTCGTCAGGAAGCGGCTGCGTTTATGCATCTCAGCGTACAACAAATCAGAAAGTATGAAACCGGGGAAAGTTCATTAACACTTGGCCGGTTACAGGAATTTGCCGCACTTATGGGATATCCTTTTTCACTCTTGTTGTCTATGTTAAGTAAGTCGGACAAAGAGCCTTCAACAACAAGTGAAGAAGAATTTCTGCTCTATTTGTTTCGGCAATTTTCTCCGGCTGCACGTAGTGCTTTACTGGATTTAATTCAAAAAAGCCTACAC
Source organism: uncultured Alphaproteobacteria bacterium (assembly GCA_944393195.1). Classification (GTDB taxonomy): domain Bacteria; phylum Pseudomonadota; class Alphaproteobacteria; order CAAHEQ01; family UBA3637; genus CALXZG01. The sequence goes on along the minus strand of CALXZG010000012.1, from coordinate 31,791 downwards.
CCGAATCAATAGTTATAACTCTGTGTATTCAACATCAATAACGTCAGAGTTATGCTGCGGACGACGTGTTGTCCGCGAATGTTTGGGGTTCAGGATATGGATCGGCTCTTGTTTAGGTCCGATACCGCCGAATCGTATGCACAACATGCGAATCCCCCACAAAAAGGTCCCGATTAACAACAACGGTAAAATAATATACCCAATGACAAAAAAAGCGGCAATTCCCAACATACCGACAATTGCGGCTCCTGCCATCATGCGTACAAAATTCATTTCGCCTCCGCCATTTGCTTTAATTGATAGACAAAGTCCAACGCCTCACGCGGGGACAGCAAATCAACATCCACTTTGCGAATCGCTTCCTCCACCGCCGACGGCTTACTATGATATGTAGTCGCCGCCGCTGCGGAAAACAAGGGCAAATCATCAAAAAGTGGCTTTTGCTCCTGTTTTTTTTCTTCCAACTGAGCCAAAACCTGTGTTGCCCGGGATAAAACCGGATCCGGCAATCCGGCTAATTTAGCCACATGAATCCCGTATGACCGATCGGTAGCCCCTTCTCCAACCTCATGCAAAAAGACAATATCCCCCTGCCACTCTTTAATACGCATGGTATGTAACGTAATGCCTTCCAGCCGATTTGCCAAAGCCGTCAATTCATGATAATGCGTTGCGAATAATCCCCGGCAATCATTATGATGAATTAAATATTCCACCACGGCCCAAGCCAAAGACAACCCGTCAAACGTTGCCGTTCCACGCCCGACCTCATCCAAAATAACCAACGACCGTTCCGTCGCTCCGTTTAAAATAGCCGCGACTTCAACCATCTCAACCATAAAAGTCGACCGTCCCCGCGCTAAATCATCGCTGGCACCGACACGCGAAAACAACCTGTCCACCAATCCGATTTTAACCGATTCCGCCGGCACATAAGATCCCATCTGCGCCATAACCGCAATTAAGGCATTTTGCCGTAAAAAGGTACTCTTACCGGCCATATTGGGACCGGTTAACAACCATAAATGATCCGCCTGTGTTCCCAAAGAACAATCGTTCGGGACAAAGGGAATCTGCTCTTTCCTTAACGCCGCTTCAACAACCGGATGACGACCACCGACAATGGTAAACTCTCGCCCGCTTGTCATAACGGGACGAACCCAATGATTGCGCTCGGCCTCAAACGCCAAAGCCGTTGCCACATCGATTTCGGCAATAGCCCGCGATGCATTGAAAATGGATTCGGCCGCAGCTAAAATCATTCCGCGCAATTGTTCAAAAATGTCCAGTTCAATGCGTAATGATTCGCTCTCTTTATTTAAAATTTTACCCGCCAAATCGGTTAATTCCTGCGTCGAAAAACGAACCACGTTAACCATCGTCTGCCGATGCACGAATCCCCATTCGGGATTCTGCATCAATACGCTTGCCGACTTGGCCGGCACCTCAATAAAGTACCCGATTAAATTATTAAAAGCAATTTTTAAATTCGAAATTCCCGTTAGGGCAACATACTTGGCCTGCAACTCGGCTACCACACTCCGGGCATTCTTTTTGGCGAACTCAACCCCATCCAATAAATCCGAATAACCGTCCGCAATAAAACCGCCGTCCCGCGCCAATAACGGCGGCTGCGGTTCCGTCCGAATCGCCCGTGTCAATTCGTCCACCAAACCGGAATGCTCCCCCATCCGAACTAAATTACCAACCAACGCCGGCGGCAGATAATCCGCCCGTATCTGCTCCCGCAAAAACGGTATCGTCCCTAATCCGGCCGCAACGGCCAACATATCCCGCGGCCCGCCGCGCCCGACGGATAACCGCAACAAAGCCCGCTCAATATCCGGTATTTTCGATAAAATACCGCGAATATTATCCCGTGCCGCCGGATACTGTAAAAAGAATTCAATCTTATCCAACCGCCCGTTAATTAAATCCAAATCCATCAACGGAGCCGACAAATACGAAGCCAACATCCGGCCACCTGCCGCCGTCAGCGTCGCGTCAATACAAGATAATAAACTCTGCGCCCCTTTGTCCGTTGATAAAGATTGTGTCAATTCCAAACTCTTACGCGTTGCGGCATCAATCTCCATATACTGCGCCGCACAAATCCGAACCGGTTTAGACAAACTTGGCATTTCCCCCTTCTGCGTTTCGGCCACATACTCCAATAAAACACCGGCAGCAATCACCTCGCCCTTTTCCCATCCCGAACTGTTTCCGATCTCCGGAAAAGCTGCCGCCAACCGATCTTTTTGACGGGCATAGGCAAAAACGTCCGACGATAAATGTGTCAAACTCTCCTGTCCCAAAAAGAATTCCGGATGCCGCTCCGACACTTCATCCGCACATAGAATTTCAGACGGCTCCAACCGCGCCAGGACAGAGTTAACCGCTTCCCCTTGAACCGTTTGAAAGTAAAAATCACCCGTCGATATATCAATCCAAGCAATCGTCACCGACTCGGCCCCCGGCACCACAACCGCCAAATAATTATGCTTTTTCGCCGCTAATAATGTATCCTCCGTCAACGTCCCTGCCGTCACGATTCGAATAACGTCCCGCGTCACAACCGACCCGGCACCCCGCTTTTTCGCATCGGCCGGATCTTCCATCTGCTCACAAATCGCAACTTTATACCCCGCTTTGACAAGCCGAACCAAATAGTTTTCATATGCATGAAAGGGAACCCCGCACATCGGAACGCTTTCGCCCAAATGCTTGCCCCGCATGGTTAACACAATATCCAAAGCCGCCGCTGCTTTTTTAGCGTCATCAAAAAATAATTCGTAAAAATCACCCATCCGATAAAATAATAAACAATCCGGATATTTTTCTTTCGTCTCCAAATATTGTTTCATCATCGGTGTGACTTTGGGTTCTGACTGCTCTTTATTCTTTGACATTTTTCTTTCCTTTTTTGTGTTTTGGCATTATACTGTATTTATGAAAAAAAGAAAAGAAAAAACATATACCGGCATGATTCGCTCCATTGCGCGCTTTTTTGTGATTACAATGCCCGCCGCAGCCGTGCTGATTTTTTTCTTTATCTTTAACGAAATTTCATGGCTGACATCCGGCATAGCCCTTCTCCTTATCTTTCTTGTTAACGCGATTATTACCAAAGCCTTTTTTCGCGAACCCGAAAGCTTTATTACCTACTTGCGCCACTTGGCACAAGGTCGAGACATCGAACCACCCCGGTTTCATAAAGGCCTCTTCGGTTCATTCCGCCTTGCCGATGCCTTTCAATCCGTTAAAAATCTGTGGTCCAATCAAACCTTGTCCGACGCTTTGATTTTGGAAAACCTGCCCGATCCCTTGATCATGATGAATAACGAAACAACCGTCGTTTTCGCCAACCAAATTGCCCGATCTTTTTTCGGCGAGAGTATCATGCATCAAACAATCTCCGCCGCTTTTTCCGATGATGTCTTAAATACAGCTCTTAAACGGATTGTTTCCGAAACAAGCCCGGCCGAATGGTTCGAATGGAATTATCATGACGATCAAACAACCTATACTTTTCAAACCCGTCTGGAACGCTTGCCCGCACCGGCCAAAAACGGTGCCATCATCGTCATGACTTTGCACGACATTACCCCATTTAAACGGTTTAAACAACAACAATCCGATTTTTTCGCCAATGCCAGCCATGAATTGAAAACACCCCTCGCCATCTTGTCCGGTTTTATCGAAACATTACAAGGCCCCGCCAAAGATGACGAAACCGCCCGTGAAAAATTTTTGGCCATGATGGCCGAACAAACCGGCCGCATGACTCATTTAGTGCAGGATTTGTTGAAAACCGCCCGCCTGCAAATGACGGAACAAACCAACCAACGTGATGTCGTTTTGTTGCCGGACTTATTGCAAAGTGTGGTTGAAGGGCTAAAAATCCGCGCCACCCAAAACGATAAAACATTAACCCTGAAAATCGTTCACGATCTGCCCCGCCTGATGGGGAATCGTGCCGAATTACATCAAGTCTTTCAAAACCTGATCGATAACGCCATTAAATATGGTGAACCTCAATCGGATATCTTAATCAAAGCCCACCTTTGCAACGGCTTTCCCAAAAAATCGGATCGCTATTTTTCCGATGTGCGTCAGGTTATCGCCATCAGCGTTCATAACACCGGCAACCCGATTTCACCGCATCATATTGATAAGCTGTTCGACCGTTTTTACCGTGTTGATTCCTTAAAATCCCGCCGGATTGAAGGCACCGGCCTCGGCCTGGGTATCGCCCAACAAATCGTCAACCGTCACGACGGGATGATAGATGTCACAAGTTCGGCTGCCGCCGGAACAACGTTCTGCGTTTACCTGCCGGTTGATTTTTAACCACCGGGCGATGTCCGTACCACCATAAACCGAACCCGCTGCCACCTAACAACAAACCACCCGTGACACTCAACCAAATACCGGCCGTTCCTAAACTTTCAAAAACCTGAAAATATAAAATCATAAATCGAACGGCCATGAAAAACAGTGTCATGTTAAACAACCGAACCCGACCGCTACGAAAAGCATACACGGCCAAAACACCCAACAATCCGGCCGATACCCAAAAGCCTTTCCATAAACTGACCTGTGCATCTTCCCCTAACATCAACACCAGATAAAATAACCCGATTGCCCATCGTCCGACCGCCCGCACAAACGGTTGCTGAGTCATCCCTGCCACATAAATCAAGGCCAACAAAACACCGGCCAAAACAATCGTTGTCATCATCGGTGTCTGTTCAAAGAAAAGCAATAATAACTCCAATCGCATATACCCGATAATACCGCCTAAAAACAACGGCACCCAAAGCAAAGACAACAATTCACGCCGACTGAATAAAACCACAACGAAAGAAAGAACGGCCCACGTTAAAAATCCTTTACCGGATTCCATCGGAATATTAAAAATCTGCGCCACCAAACCGATTGCACCACCGATGACAAGGAAAATCAGGAAAAGCCCGACCTCAACCAACACCCGATGTTCCCGCCGGAAAAAATACCATGTGCCGATGATACTGATTATCAATAATAAGCCGCCACCGGCCAACTTAACCCCGTCGGGAATAAATCCCCAATAATCGGCCACCAAAGACACTATTCCCAAAAAGAAGCTGAATATCCCCAACCACATTAAACTCAACCCGCGGAAAGGCCTTTTCCGACGATTTTCAAATGCCATAATATCCGCTTGTTGCTCGGGTGTCATCACATCATGCGCCACCCATTCATTCGTCTTTTTTTGCCAGTCCATATATCCCCCTTTTATATAACGGCCGGTTTGATACACTTTTTCTGATATAGTTATATAGGTGCCCCCGATACCAATTGCAAAACCAAATGCATCACATTTTCGGGCGTAAAGCCGAATTGCGCCAACACATCGCTTCCTTTACCCGATGCGCCAAACGAATCAATCCCCAAAATAGCACCCGTTTTGCCCAAAAACCGATCCCATCCCCACGTTGATCCCGCTTCAACAATCAACCGAGGTGCCGCCCCTAAAACAGATTCGCGATACGCCATCGGCTGACGCTCAAACAACTCGACACACGGCATGGAAACAACGGCAGCGGATACACCACGCTCCGCCAACATTTTTGCGGCAGCAATAGCCAAAGACACTTCGGTTCCCGTGGCAATAATCGTTGCCTGTCGTGCTGCATCCGGCTCCCAAACAACATACCCGCCCAAAGCCGTCTTATTCTCACTGCTATCCGTCCGAACCGGTGCCGTTGCCTGTCGTGCAAAAACCAAAGCCGAGGGCGTATTCCGTGCCTGTAAAGCAACCTCGTACGCTTCGGCCGTTTCAACGGCATCCGCCGGTCGAAAGACAAGCAGATTCGGCGTTGCCCGCAACGAAGATAATTGTTCTATCGGCTGATGCGTCGGACCGTCTTCCCCGACACCGATGGAATCATGCGTCAAAATAAATAATTCCCGTAAATCCATCAAAGCCGCCAACCGAATCGCCGGCTTCATATAATCCGCAAAAGCCAAAAACGTTCCGCCGTACGGAATAAATCCGCCATGTGCCGCGATGCCCGTCATAATCGCCCCCATGGCATGTTCACGAATCCCATAGTGAATATGATCCCCGTCATACCGCAACCGTGTCACCGCCGTCGCACCGGTGACACCCGTCATACATGCCGCGTCTAAATCCGCCGATCCGCCGATGAAGTTCGGAATTATTTCTTTGATTTTTTCCAAAACCAACCGCGACGCCTGCCGTGTTGCCAAGGTCGCTCCGTCCGCAACAATTTCCTTTTTCAAATCACGCATTCGCGCCATAAAATCGGCCGGCAATTCACCGGACAAATCCCGCAGGAAAGTTTCCCGATTTCCACTATGCGCCACACGTTCTTCCCATTGCCGACGTATCCCTTCACCATAGGCACCGACCGCTTCCCAAGCCGATTTAATTTCTGCCGGAATATCAAAGGGCGCATACGGCCATTGTAACGCCTGCCGTAATCCCGCTACTTCATCCGCCCCTAACGGAGATCCATGAACTTTCGGTGTTCCTCGTTTCGTCGGAGCCCCGAATCCGATAATCGTCCGACAGGCAATTAAAACCGGTCGATCTGATACCTGTGCCTGTTCCAAAGCCGTTTCAATTTCCCCAACGTCATGCCCGTCACAGGATAACACAAGCCATCCGTTCGCCTCAAAGCGCTTTTTCATATCGGTCGATGTCGCTATATCCGTTTCACCGTCAATTGTGATGTGATTATCATCCCATAAAACAATCAACCGATTTAACCGCCAATGTCCGGCCAAAGCAATCGCCTCTTCCGAAATCCCCTCCATTAAATCTCCGTCCCCCGCCATGACATACGTCCGGTGATTGACCAAAGCGTCACCGTATCGCGCATTCAACATCCGTTCGGCCAAAGCCATTCCGACCGCACCGGCCAAGCCCTGCCCCAACGGTCCCGTCGAATAATCCACACCGGCCAACAACGTCCGCTCGGGATGACCGGCTGTCCGACTACCCAGTTGCCGAAAACGTTGAATTTCATCCAATGTCACATCGGCAAAGCCCGTCAGATATAATAAACTGTATAACATGGCCGATCCGTGTCCGCCCGACAAAATAAAACGATCCCGATCCGCCCAATTCGGTTGTGATGCATCAAATCGTAAAAACTTCGTCCAAAGAGCCGTCGCAACATCCGCCATGCCCAAAGGCAACCCCGGATGCCCTGACTTTGCCTTTTCAATCATATCCGCCGATAACATCCGTACCGCATTTGCCATCATTGCCATATTCATCGTTTTTGTCCTTTCCTGATTCGATTACTGCCCGTCCGGCACCAACCGCGCAAATAAAAAAACATTCCGCCCTGCCGACCGCCGTTGTTCCAAACCCCATCCCTCCGGCAAAGTTTCTTCCTCTTCCCGGTCCGTTTCAATAATAATCAACGTCCGATCATCGATCCATCCGGCCGAAGCCAACGCCGCCAAAGACCGCTGCCACAGCCCTTTGCCATAAGGGGCATCCATAAAGATAATATCAACCGGCGCATGCGACAACGGCTGTGTGGCATCCCGTGCTAAAACAACCGCACCGGACATCCCCGCCGTATTTTGCCGTAAACAGGCCAACGCCGCCGCGTCATTTTCAATAAACAAAGCCTGTTGCGCCCCACGGGATAAAGCCTCTGCCCCGATTGCGCCGGAGCCGGCAAAAACATCGGCCAAAATTAAACCGTCCCAATTTTTACCCTGCTTTAATAAATGCGTTGTTAAAATATTAAACAGCATTTCTTTGGCACGATCACTCGTCGGTCGCGTCCCTGTTCCCGCCGGAGCCGTTAACTTTTTTCCGCGCCATTTTCCCGCAATTATTCGCATAAGAAAGCCTTCATAATACGCGCCGGCACTTCCCGTACCTCACCAACCGCCAAATGCCCGAGTTGGAACGGGCCATAGGATATTCGAATCAATCGTGTCACCGCCAACCCGAAATGCGCCATCAATCGGCGAATCTCACGATTTTTCCCTTCGGTCAACGTCATTAAAATCCATGTGTTAGCCCCCTGCTCCCGTTCCACTTCCGCCACACACGGCGCATATCGAACACCGTCTGCCGTTACCCCTTTTTGCAATTGCGCAATCATGTCCGGTGTTAAACGACCGTGTACCCGTACCCGATACTTGCGCTTCCACCCGCGCGCCGGTAATTCCAAAGACCGCGCCAAAGCCCCGTCCGTTGTTAATAATAATAACCCTTCCGAATTAAAATCCAATCGCCCGACGGAAATCACCCGCGGTAAATAAGCCGGCAATTTTTCAAACACGGTCGGTCGCCCCTGCGGATCCCGATGCGTCGTCATTAACCCTGCCGGTTTATGATAACACCATAACCGACGTTCCTGCCGCCCGCCCAAAGCCTTTCCGTCAACCGTTATAACATCCGTTGTCCCAACCGTACAGGCCGGCGTTGTCAACACCGCTCCATTGACACACACACGCCCCGCCGCAATCCAACGTTCGGCCTCCCGACGCGAACATAATCCCGCCGCCGCCATTACTTTTGCAATTCGCTCTTTCTTTTCTGTCGTCATTGGTGTATGATAGCACAATCCGACAAAAAGGAAAGAAAAAAGATGAACGATATGATTTTTAAAACTGCTTTTGCCCTGGCCCAAGAGGCCTTTGCCGCCGACGAAGTCCCTGTCGGAGCCGTTGTTTTCAATACTTCCACGGGGGAAATCATCGCGGCCGAACGCAATCGAACGGAAGAATACCAAAGCCCGCTGGCTCATGCCGAAATTCTGGCCATTCATGCGGCCTGCGCCACGACACGACAAAAACGGTTAACCGGTTATTCCCTATTCGTCACACTGGAACCATGCACGATGTGCGCCGGTGCCATCGCCTGGGCGCGATTGGACGCACTATATTTCGGGGCTTATGATCCTAAAACCGGTGCCGTTGAACAGGGTCCCTGCGTTTTTACCCATCCCCAAACACACCATAAAATAACCGTCCACGGCGGCTTTCATGCCGATGAATGCGGTTTACTGATGACCCGTTTTTTTCAACAAAAAAGAAAAAAAGATTAACCCGATTTAAACCGACCGCGACCACAACCCGACCGACGGATTAAACCTCATCTTCATCCTCACACGCATTTAAATCCAAGGCGTATCCCGCCGAACGCACGGTTCGAATGACATCCGCTTCCCCGCCGTCATTTAACGCACGCCGCAACCGCCGAATATGCACATCCACCGTTCGCAACTCCACATGAATCGATCCGCCCCAAACCGATTTCAACAAAGCCTCGCGTGACAAAACATCTCCCGGCTTTTCCATCAAAAATTGCAATAACCGAAACTCCGTCGGCCCAAGGTGAACCGCCCGATCCCCACGCGTCACACGCCGCTTGGCAAAGTCCATCACAATATCACCGAACACCAAATTTTCCTGAGGCTGAACCGGCTGTACCCGTCGTAACAAAGCCCCGATTCGCGCCATCAGTTCCGGCACCGAAAACGGCTTAGTCATGTAATCATCCGCCCCGAAAGACAATCCCTTCACTTTATCCGCTTCATCCCCGCGCGCCGTCAACATAATGATCGGCACATTGCGTAATTCATACGTTTTCCGAATATCCCGACACAAATCAATCCCCGGAACACTCGGCAACATCCAATCCAACAAAATCAAATCCGGCTTTTCCATCAAAGCCGTCGTCATGACTTCTTTCCCATCCATCACAACCGCCGTTTCATACCCCTGTTTTTCCAAGTTGTATTTTAACAGAGTCACCAAACCGGCTTCATCTTCCACAATTAATATCTTTGTCATGCTTTTCCTTTCAAAGCCGCAATAGCCCGCGCATACGGTTTATGCCCTAAAATATAACTGCCGGCCACCAAAATATCCGCCCCCGCCAACACACATGCCGGTGCCGTTACGTCATTAATACCACCATCAACCGATATCTGTACCGGTTTCCGCCCGATTAGTTCTTTTAAGGTCGCAATCCGCGCAATGGCTTCCTGTTGAAATGCCTGTCCGCCAAATCCCGGTTCAACCGCCATGACCAACACCAAATCAATCATCGGCAACCACGGTATCAGATCCGACATCTTTGTTCCGGGCCGCACGGAAATACCAACCCGTTTCCCCTCTTTTTTAATCAAAGCAATTAAATCGGCCATATTCTGACCGCATTCCAAATGAACCGTAATACAGTCGGCCCCTGCCGCCGCAAAAGCCGGAATGAAATCGGCCGGATTTGTCATCATTAAATGAACGTCAAACGGTAAATCCGTACACGGCCGGATGTCCCGAACCACCCCCGCCCCGAATGTCAAATTCGGAACAAAATGCCCATCCATCACGTCAATATGAATCAAATCGGCCCCTGCTTTTTCCAAAGCGCGAACCTCTTGCCCCAATCGGGCAAAATCCGCTGACAAAATACTCGGTGCAACCAGAACCATTTTCTCTCCTTTATGCTTGATACTATCTGAAAAAATCCGAAAAATCAAGTTGCTTGCCGTTTTCTTTCCCGAATTTCAAAATACATCCTTATTTTTCAAAATATTATAAAATAAATCTTGATTTTTCAATCGGAACGGTGTATAGTTTTTTCATTAGTCATCAAAAATAATACTTCAGAAAGGAATAAAAATGGCTCGTGTAACTGTTGAAGACTGCGTCAAAAAAATCCCCAATCGCTTTGATTTGATTCTGTTGGCCTCCGGTCGGGCAAAAGCCCTCGGCTCCGGGGCAACATTAACGGTTGATCGCGATAACGACAAAAATACGGTCGTTGCCCTGCGTGAAATCGAAGAAGATACTATCGACCTGAACCAAGTTCGCGATAGCGTTATTGCCGGTATGCAAAAATATGCCAAAGCTACCGAAGGGATTGCCGATGCCGCCGAAATTAAAGAGGTTGAAGCGGAAATCAATGGTGAAGCAACTTTATATGCCGATACGGAATTTGTTGAATCCGACGCTTTCCAAGTTGTCGACGACGTAACGGAAGCATAATCCGACCATTTCACGCTTCAGGGGGCAATCATGACTTTTATGCGCCAATATGAATTAGTGGAACGCGTAAAATCGTACGATCCGAATGCGGATGAAGAAGCCCTCAACCGCGCTTACATTTTTGCCATGAAAATGCACAGCGGTCAAAAACGGGAGTCGGGTGAGGCTTATTTCACACACCCGATTGCCGTCGCCAGCATTTTGACGGAATATCGTCTGGACGCGGCAACCATCATTACCGCCCTGTTGCACGATACGGTGGAAGACACCCCGGCTTCTTACGCGGACATCAAAGAATTATTCGGTGAAGACGTTGCCAATCTGGTCGAAGGTGTTACCAAATTATCCAAAGTTCAAATTCATTCCGAAGCATCCAAGCAGGCAGAAAATTTCCAAAAATTAGTTCTGGCGATTAGTACGGATATCCGCGTTTTATTATTAAAACTGGCGGATCGCCTGCATAATATGCGGACACTGTATTGTTGTAAAAAACCGGAAAAGCGGCAACGAATTGCCAAAGAAACCATGGAAATTTACGTCCCGTTGGCCGAACGGATCGGGATGCAAAGCCTGAAAGATGAAATGGAAGATTTAGCCTTTCAAACTTTGCATCCCGAAGCCTATGAAAGCATTACGGCCCGTCTGTCTTTTTTGGTCAAAAAAGGCGGCAAGGAAACGACAGAAGTCATTGAAGCGCTGAAACAGGATTTGGCCGACAATCATATTGTCGCCGACGTTACCGGTCGACAAAAACGCCCCTATTCCATTTGGCGTAAAATGCAAAACAAAAACATCACCATGGAACAGGTTTTTGACATCATGGCGTTCCGTGTCGTGGTTGACAACATTGCCGAATGTTATCAGGTCCTCGGTATCATGCACACTAAATATCCCATGATTCCGGGCCGATACAAAGATTACATTTCCACTCCGAAACAAAACGGCTATCAATCCATTCATACCGGCGTGATCGGCCCGCTCGGTCGCCGGATTGAATTGCAAATCCGAACCAAAGAAATGCATCAGATTGCCGAACTCGGCGTGGCCGCTCATTGGGAATATAAACAAGGTGTCCATCGCGAAGGAACACAATATCGCTGGTTGCGTGATTTACTCGAATTATTAAACCACTCCTCCGATCCGAACGAATTTTTGGAACACACCAAAATCGCCATGTATCAGGATCAGGTCTTTTGCTTTTCTCCCAAAGGCGACCTGATTACCCTACCCAAAGGTGCCACTCCCATCGACTTTGCCTATGCCGTCCATTCGGGGGTTGGCGATACCTGCGTCGGTGTTAAAATCAACGGGAAGATTAGTCCGCTGCGAACGATCCTCCATAACGGGGATCAGGTCGATATCCTGACGGCTAAAAATCAAACTCCGTCAGCCGAATGGGAACGTATTGCCGTCACGGCTAAGGCCAAAGCCGCCATTCGTCGTTTTCTGCGCGCACAACGGCGGCAACAATTGATTGAAGCCGGCCGAACCCTGCTGAATACCGCAGCCAAAGAATATAATATGACCTTTACGGATAAAGATTTGACCACCGTACAGGCACAATATAAACAAAAATCAATCGAAGATTTATTGGCCGCAACCGGGGAAGGATTACTGTCCGCGACGGATTTATTTCATCAAATTCATCCGGAAATCAAAATGTCATTGTACCAAAAAACAATGTCTTTGTTCCGGAAATCGCCCGACAAAGCACCGACTATGGCCACAACATCGGCCAACATGCCCATTACCGGCTTGTTCCCCGGCTTGTCATACAGTTTTGCCAAATGTTGCCACCCGGTACCGGGCGATAAAATTACCGGTATTATCACTACCGGTAAAGGTGTCACAATTCACACACAGGATTGCCCCGTTCTGGAACGTTTTGCCGAAGAACCGGAACGCTGGCTGGATATCGATTGGAACCGCCAATTATTACAAGACAAAACCCTCCCCGTTCGGATTAAAGTCGTCTTAACGGATAAACCGGCTTCCATGCCCGCTCTGATGACGATTCTTTCGCAACAAAACGCATCTGTTTCCAGCCTTAGCACCCTGCGACGCAGTGGTGGCTGGATCGATATTATTCTGGATATTAACGTGCGTGACAGCGATCATTTAGATACGATTTTGCAAGCATTACGCTCGGCAGACGAAATCGCTACTGTTTCTCGGACAAAGGCCGGCTGACATGATTATCGGTATCGGAACGGATATCATCGCCATTCATCGCATTGAATCCTTACTCAATCGACAAGGGGAATCTTTCCCAAACAAAATTTTCACTCCGACCGAACGCACTTTTGCGGCAACTCTTTCCCCGATGCGACAGGTCGCTTTTTACGCAAAACGGTTTGCCGCCAAAGAAGCCGTTGCCAAAGCCCTCGGAACCGGCATAGGTGCCGCTGCACATTGGCAGGATATTGAAATCCTGTCCGCCCCCAACGGTGCCCCGACAGTACAACTGTCCGGTACCGCCGCCCAAACATTGCGCGCACTGGCACACCAACATATGCAAACCACTTCCGTCCAATCTGCTTCGGATGATCAACCCGATATTCGGATCCATCTTAGTCTGGCCGACGATACTTTTGCCCAAGCTTTCGTGATTATCGAAATCGTTTAATCAACCCTTCCCTATTTTACTTTTCTTTTTGTATAAAGTAATCATCCCCGAGCATGTTATGGTTCCTGCCATCCCCGACCTGATCGGGAATTTCTTAATCGCTATCCGACAAACTCTTTGTTCTTGGATAACGGATACACTGCTTTGGATTATTCTTCCGAAACCGTATTTTCGATAGCCTTTTTATCCCGCGCCGGCCGTCCGCGTCGCCGATGTGCCGGCTGAACCGACCGTTCGGCATTCCCTTGATGATTCGCTGCCATATCGGCAACCGGTACCGATAAATCTAATACTTTTAACGCACCGTCCGACGGTATGTCAATATCACAAACATCCCGTTCTGCTTCAACGGTTTCGCCGCGAACACCATCTGCCGGTTCCACCCGTTCCGCGTGATTCATCTCACCGCTACTGCCGGCCGATACATTTCCGCCGACGGCATCATACACAGGTCGATGGGATACACTTCCGCCCTGCATTCCCTGCGGCCGAAACGCCTGTTCATTAGCAATGGCAATATTTTGTAAGTGCATATAATGATCGGCATACTGCAAACACGTTTCCGCCAAAATATCATCATTTTGAATCAAAGCATCCTTTGCCGCCGCCTGATATTTTTCAAATAACTGCAAAGCTGTCCCCCGCAACTTTCCGCAAGGCCCCGTACTTTCCAATGATGTATTTCTGAAAATAACCTGCGGCCTGCTCCCGCGGTTTGTGTTATTGTTATACCGTCCGTTATAACGACCCTTTTGATTCGGTTTCATTTGCCCTCTGATTGAGATGATATTAATAAGATTGCTTCTTAGCAATTAAGCCTGAAAAAGGCTGTCATATCTTTATGACAGCCTGATTGTAGCAAATTAAATGCAACATTGCAAGAAAAATTTAATACGTCGGATAAGAATATCCCGCCGGCATCATCGGTTGCATAGCCCCCGATGTCACGGGCTGCCCCACACTCTGCGTCGTCGGCTGCACCGGTTGCGGTAAAACTTGTCCGCCTGTCGGCATCATACCCGGCATATTTGTTTGCGGCATGGTCACCGGCATTGCCATTCCCTGTCCCTGCGGCATAACCGGCATCATCGGTTGTGTATTACCCGCCGGTACAGGTTGCCCCATTCCTTGCGCTATCGGTTGCATGGACGATTGTCCCATTCCCGACAGTTGAGCCGATAAAGACGACACATCCGGTTGAGATACGGATATAGCCTGTCCCGGTATTGTTACGGCCGGCATCATCGGCATGCCCGCACCTTGTTGCGACATCGGCGGCAAAACAATCGGTTGCATTTCCGTACCGGCATTATTTCCGACGCTAGCAGTTTGCGCACAAGTCCCCGTCCCACAAGTCGTTGCCGACGTTGTGTTTTGGTTCGGAACCTGCATTACAATCGGTTGTTGTTGAATATATGTGGGCTGTTGCTGCATAATCATCGGTTGTTGTTGAACATACGTCGTCGGACGCTGTACCGTCACAGCCTGTTGCATAATAACCGGCCGCCGTACGACAACGGGTTGTTGCATGACAACCGGCTGTTCAATTGTCACTTCCCGTTGTATCGTTACCGGATATTGCACGGAAATCGGATACTGCCGCGTAATCGGATATTGAACCTTTACCGGCTGTTGTACGTACCGTGTATCAATCTGACTTTCAACAATCGTTTTGTTCGCTACCGTTTGCGGATGTAATTCCTGAACCGGAATCGAATCGCGTAACATCGTCCCTTGACAGGTTTGATAAGCACACGTTTTTTTCGGAGCCGCAATCTCTGCCGTTTTTTCTGCCGGCATGACAGGCGCAGCCTCATCCACATATGTCAAGGTCAAACCTTCCTCGGCCGGCACCGTTTTAGCCACAACCGTTTCCGTTTTTTCGGCAACGACCGGTTTGGCTTCTGCGGCCAAAGAAGCCGGCTTTTTAATAAAATTCGTCTCCGGTTTAACGGTCGCCGTTCCGCCAGCCGAACGGGCATCCGTTCCCGTGACATAAGACCAATCCATATACCCGACCGGATCTCCATCTGCCACGGCCAAAGCGCTCAATGACAAACCGACGGACAATCCGGATAATAAAACAACGGCTAGTTTCGTGTGCATACTATATCTCCTTACCCCAAGAGTTTAACTTTTTTTCCGACGGGTTTCAAGTCTTATTCGGCAATCCCCAATAATTTTTTGTATTCATCGCGCAAATACTCGGCTTCCGCCCGATCGGCCGCCGTCATTTTCCGTAAGCGTAAAATCTGACGCATGACCTTAACATCGTATCCGTCGCCCTTGGCTTCGGCAAAAACTTCCCGCACGTCGGCCCCTAATTCACGCCGTTCTTCCTCCAACCGTTCAATGCGTTCGATATACGCCGCCAACTTGCCGGCATCTGCCGATACGTTTTTCATCTCCTCACTCATGTGTCTTTTCCTTCCTTATGATTGTTGTTTTGCCGCAACGGCCGCCACCGCTGCATTTAAATCCGCTTCCGTACATAACCCCAACGTCACCGGACTGCGTGGTACAATATTGTGAATATTTTTATGCGTCCGTTCCCGAATAGCCATAATCGTCGGCTTTGTTGTCCGCAACAACTTGATAATCTGGGCATTCGACAATTCCGGATGATGTTTAACAATCCAAGCAATCGCCGACGGACGATCCCCACGCTTAGCCTGAGAAACATAGCGTTTCCCCTTGCTTAACAACTTTTCCACTTCCGGATTACGGTATAATTGTAAAGCCGCCGTTTCATCCGCCTCACACCGTTTAATTTCTTCTAACGTCAATTGTTCATTGGCAATCGGATCAAACCCCATGATGTGCGACGCAACATCCCCGTCGGCAATCGCCTGTACTTCAAGCATATGCATCCCGCAAAAATCCGCGATTTGTTGGAACGTCAATGTTGTGTTGTCCAAAAGCCAAACGGCCGTTGCTTTCGGCATTAAAGGAAGTGTCATGTAAAAACCTTTCATTAAAAAATAAACTTGTTCGGAATGAGGACAGTATAGCAAAATCATTTTTGAAAAGCAATAAAAATGATGACAAGCCCAAAATAATTTGATATATTCATACACAGTTATTCATCAGAAAGGAGAAAATATGAAAAAATATTTATCACTTGTTTTTTTATTGGGTTTCTTGGGCTTTTCCGTATCCGCCTCGGCTGATTTTTACGCCGGTGCCGGTATTGGGGGTAGCTTTAACGACGGCTCCGTCAAAACAAATAATGTCAAAAGCGACTTTAAAAACTCCCCGATTTATTCGGTATTCGGCGGCTATGAATTACCGCTTCCGCTCTTAGATATCCGCGGTGAAGTAGAATACCTGCACGCCCGCCCGGAAGTCAAAGCCGGTCGTGATCGTAAACTGGACGCGTTAATGGTTAATGCCATCGGGGTTATTCCCTTGGTTCCGTTGATTGATCCGTATGTCGGTGTCGGTATCGGCCGCGCCCGCTTTGATCATACCAACTCATTCGCGGTTCAGGGTATACTCGGTGTCGAATATGAACTGCCTGCTTTACCGGTCACCGTCGGCGGAGAATACCGGTATTTCAAAATCAACGAAGCAACGGGAAAAGTACATTCCCCGTCTAAATACCATACCAATATTTTAATGCTTAAATTAAAATATTTATTTTAAATTATCCGAACAACAAAAACAGGCGATTCATCCGAATCGCCTGTTTTGGGATCAAATGATGATTATTTCCGAACTTCCGTCAATGTATGGCTGCGAAATAAATCAACAATTAACCAAATCGCACTGATACCGACCAAAATATACACAATACGGCTGATAACCCCCATCGCGCCGAATAATGCCGAGACTAAATTTACATCCAATAATCCGACCAATCCCCAATTCAATGCACCGATAATAACCAACCAAAAAGCGACTTGCGTAACAACTCTCATATTTTCCCCTTTCCAAAATAAATGATGCGACTCAAAGTCTTCTACCCCTTTGATATGGTTTTCTGCCACCCTGATGTCAACATCATTCATCCGAATCCTTCTAATCATTTAGTATATCAATCTGTTTTTTTAGTTGACTGCCATTTCAAATACTCTATACTAACAATCGCTTTTCTCGGGGGAGGACGGCACACAAACATAGGGGGAAAATATGCCCAAACATAAAATTGAAATTCAGGCAACCGATAACGGTCGCTGGACAATTAACGGCGCCAATCCGGAAATATTACACGCTTTCGCGCATTTTTATAATACCATGAGCCAAGATCGACAACAACAATTCACCGATACCTTTTGCGGCACACATGGGCAACCCATTATTATCGATAACCAAACCGGCCAAATTATTCGCGCCCCACGCTATCACAAATCTAAACGTTAAGGCGTTTTATACCTCGATACCCCATACCGACAGGAAAGGTTAATCATGCTGTCTTGACGGATCGGACGGCAACGGCTTTTCCGATCGGCCGATTTGCCGTGCTGCCGCATTCCCCGTTAGTATTTCAACAGCCTTGTCTTCACTTAAAACAGCATTATCCGTCAACTCAAAAATTGTATTAATGATCGCCTTGTTCTTTTCGATATTTTCTGCGGACATATTCATTGATAGATGCTCCGCCAATTCCCGTAAGCGTGCCATATCATCACGACACCGCACCGCTTCCTGTAATAAGATAAAAGCCATCTCCCCGTCTTTTTCCAAAGCCGCCGCCACACAATCCGCATCAACCGGTGCTTTCACGCGGAGCAACCCCTTGATAATTTCATCCTGAGCCGGCCTTGCCGTTTTGACGGCATGCCACATCACTAACCGATGTTGATTATCCCGTATATCCGTGCGCACACCGGCCTGAATTAACTCGTCAACAATAAAATAATTATGCATTTTCACGGCTAACATCAATGGTGTTTCACCGTTCTTATCCGTCAGGTTCATATCAACACCTGCCCGAAGCGCAGCTCGTATCTTAATCGCCCACATTACATCATGTTTTCCATCGGCCATCTGATTCATCATTTCAATTAAATCTGTCTCTTCCGCCCGATGGATCTGTTTTTTCCGCATACCGTTCTCCTTCACTGCTCTGATCTGTTATTCCCGCTTTTTACACCCGTTTTCCCGCTGACGCCACTTTTCCATGCATAGCCTGTTTCACTGATATCACTCAACCACATACTTTTTTTAGTATAATACGTTATAATATTTTTGTCAACTTATTTTGTTTTGTCTTAATTTCCCGACACCACCCAACAAATTCTTATTTTTCAGATATAAAAACACCCCATTCATGGGAATGGGGTGTTCCGGAATAATACAACCTAACCGGCCGCATTCTCCGTTTCTTTGTTCCGAGCATCGACAATTTCTTTGTCGCGTTCGGCCGCAATCTGACGCAACCGCTGCATCTGAGCCCCCGTCCCGGCCGGAATTAACCGACCGACAATAACGTTCTCTTTCAACCCGTGCAGCGTGTCTTTCTTGCCTGCCACAGCCGCTTCCGTCAACACGCGCGTCGTTTCTTGGAACGATGCTGCCGAAATGAACGAATTTGTCTGCAAACTGGCTTTTGTAATACCTAACAAGACCGGTTCGGCTTTGGCTTCACGGCCACCGGCTTTTAAAGCCTTGACGTTTTCGGCCACCAACGTATCTTTGTCAACCTGTTCTCCGGCCAACAAAGTCGTATCACCCGGATCCACCACTTCCATCTTGCGCATCATTTGACGTACAATGACTTCAATGTGCTTGTCGTTAATCCGCACACCCTGCAACCGGTACACGGCCTGCACTTCGCGAATCATGTAGTGAGCCAACGCCTCAACCCCTAAAATACGCAGGATATCATGTGGCACCAAAGCCCCTTCCACAATTAAATCGCCTTTCTGGACAATATCGCCTTCATGGACGGCCACGGCGCGCCCTTTCGGGATCAGGTATTCACGCTTGTCTTCTTCGTTTTCACCAACGACAAAAACACGCCGTTTGGTTTTGAAGTCCGGCCCGAATTCAACACGACCGTCAATTTCCGAAATGATAGCCGCATCTTTCGGCCGCCGTGCTTCAAACAACTCGGCCACCCGCGGCAAACCGCCCGTAATATCACGTGTCTTTGTCGATTCACGCGGTAAACGTGCCAACACATCACCCGGCATAACTTCCTGGCCGTCCTTAACCGTCACAACCGCATCCGCCGCCAAATAATACCGTGCTTCCGCACCGCTGGACGATTTAAAGACTTTGCCTTTTTCATTCAACAAAGCAATGTGCGGTTTGCGATCATGCTTACCCGACTGTTGACGCCAATCCATCACCACCGTCGATGTTAAGCCTGTTGCTTCATCCACAACCTGCCGGATTGTTTCCCCGTCAATTAAGTCTTCAAACTTAATCGTACCGGCTTTATCCACGATAATCGGCGTTGTATACGGATCCCATTCTGCTAAGCGAGCCCCTTTCGGCACTTGTTGCCCGTTTTCGACCAACAACTTACCACCATAAGGCACCCGGTGACGGGCTTTTTCACGATTGTTCGCATCCAACAACGAAATTTCGCAATTGCGCGACAGAACAATCGTATCCCCCGCCGAATTCTGAATGGTATTGCAATTCCCTAACTTAATCTTAGCATCAAAGGCCGCGTCAATGCTGGATTGTTCGGCACCACGTTGCGCCGCACCACCGATGTGGAAGGTCCGCATCGTCAACTGCGTACCCGGTTCACCAATGGACTGAGCGGCAATAATACCGACCACTTCGCCCAAGTTAACCGCCGTTCCGCGCGCCAAATCACGTCCGTAACAAGCCGCACAAATACCGTCTTCTGCTTCACATGTCAAAACAGACCGAATTTTCACGGAGTCAACCCCCGCCGCGTCAATCTTTTCAACATCGTTTTCATTGATTAACGTGTTCTTCGGCACAATGACGTCGCCCGTGGCCGGATCCTTAATATCTTCGGCCGCTGTCCGACCCAAAATCCGTTCACCGGTCGTGGCAATGACATCACCGCCTTCAATAATCGGTTGAATCGTAATCCCGTTGTCCGTTCCGCAATCTTCCATCGTAATAATGGCATCCTGCGCCACGTCCACCAAACGCCGCGTCAAATACCCCGAGTTTGCCGTCTTTAACGCCGTATCCGCCAACCCTTTACGGGCACCGTGCGTCGAGTTAAAGTATTCCATAACGGTCAAGCCTTCTTTAAAGTTCGACCGAATCGGTGTTTCGATAATTTCACCCGACGGTTTAGCCATCAACCCGCGCATACCGGCCAACTGCCGCATCTGAGCCGCCGATCCGCGCGCTCCGGAGTGAGCCATCATATATACCGAGTTCACAGGTTTGCCCGGTTCAATCTTCGAAATATCCTTCATCATGGCATCCGCAATCGCGTCCGTACAAGCCGCCCACGCGTCCACCACTTTGTTGTATTTTTCCAATTGCGTAATCAAACCGTCCTGATATTGCCGTTCGAATTCATTGGTCTTCTTTTCCGTTTCGGCCAACAATGTCTTTTTCGCGGCCGGCACAATCATATCGTCCTTCCCGAACGAAATACCCGATTTAGCCGCCTGACGATACCCAAGGCTCATAATTCTGTCGGCAAAAATACATGTTTCCTTTTGCCCGCAGAAACGATACACCGCGTCAATAATATCGGAAACTTCCTTCTTACGGATTAACCGATTCATCAAACTGAACGGAATCTTGCTGTTATCCGGCAACAAAGCCGCCAACTTCATCCGCCCCGGCGTCGTTTCCACAACCCGCGTGTTCTTTTGCCCGTTGTCTTCCATGATTGTCAAGCGCACCCGAATCTTAGAATGCAACGTGACAACCTTTTCAAACAAGGCATGCTCAATTTCTTGCGGACTGGCAAAAACCATCCCTTCGCCCGGTTCCCCGTCCAAAGCCATCGACATATAGTACAGACCCAAAATAACGTCCTGCGTCGGCACAATAATCGGTTTTCCGGAAGCCGGAGACAAAATGTTGTTTGTTGACATCATCAACACACGCGCTTCCAATTGCGCTTCTGTTGACAACGGAACGTGAACGGCCATCTGGTCACCGTCAAAGTCCGCGTTAAAGGCCGTACAAACCAACGGGTGCAGCTGAATCGCCTTTCCTTCAATTAAGACCGGTTCAAACGCCTGAATCCCCAAGCGGTGCAACGTCGGTGCCCGGTTTAACAACACCGGATGTTCCCGAATGACTTCGGATAAAATATCCCAAACCTCCGGCCGTTCCTTTTCGACCATTTTCTTCGCCGCTTTAATCGTCGACGCCATGCCGTATTGTTCTAACTTGGCATAAATAAACGGCTTAAATAATTCCAAAGCCATCCGCTTCGGCAACCCGCATTGGTGCAATAACAATTCCGGACCCACCGTAATCACCGAACGACCGGAATAATCCACACGTTTACCTAACAGGTTTTGACGGAAACGACCTTGTTTCCCTTTTAACATATCCGCCAAAGATTTTAACGGGCGTTTGTTAATCCCGGCCACGGCGCGACCACGACGACCGTTATCAAACAAAGCATCCACCGCTTCCTGCAACATCCGCTTTTCGTTGCGAATAATGATTTCCGGCGCGCGCAGTTCCAATAACCGTTTTAACCGATTGTTCCGGTTAATGACCCGACGATACAAATCGTTTAAATCGGATGTCGCAAACCGACCGCCATCCAACGGTACCAACGGCCGCAATTCCGGCGGAATAACCGGTAAAACATCCAACACCATCCATTCCGGACGAGAACCGGATTCCAAAAACGCTTCCACCAATTTCAATTTCTTGACAATTTTCTTGCGTTTCATATCCGATTTGGTTTCAATCAATTCGGCCCGTAAATTCGCCGCTTCCGCTGCCAAGTCGATCTGAGCCAGCATTTCCTTAATCGCTTCTGCCCCGATACCGACACGGAAAGCATCTTCGCCGTATTCTTCCAAAGCTTGTTGATATTGCTCTTCCGTCAATAAGTCATGCAACTTTAACGCCGTCAAACCCGGTTCAATCACGATGTACTTTTCAAAGTACAAGACTGCTTCCAGGTTTTTCAACATCATATCCAACAACGTTCCGATTCGGCTCGGCAATGATTTTAA
This sequence comes from uncultured Alphaproteobacteria bacterium, assembly GCA_944393195.1. Classification (GTDB taxonomy): domain Bacteria; phylum Pseudomonadota; class Alphaproteobacteria; order CAAHEQ01; family UBA3637; genus CALXZG01. The sequence goes on along the minus strand of CALXZG010000012.1, from coordinate 9,036 downwards.
AAACCAAATGTGCGTTACCGGACTAGCTAATTCAATATGCCCCATCCGTTCACGACGAACTTTGGACAACGTCACTTCCACACCGCACTTTTCGCAGGTAATACCGCGATATTTCATCCGTTTGTACTTACCGCACAAACATTCGTAATCCTTCGTCGGTCCGAAAATTTTAGCACAAAACAAACCGTCTTTTTCCGGCTTAAACGTCCGATAGTTAATCGTTTCCGGGCGTGTCACTTCACCGAACGACCAAGACCGGATTTTTTCCGGAGAAGCAATGGAAATCCGAATATCATCAAAAGACTGCGGGTTCGCTACTTGACCAAAATTTGTAATCAGTTCATTCATCTTTTTTCTACCTTTTGTTTGGGTTAAAGGGGGCGGGAACAGCCCGTCCCCCGTGATATTATTTGCTTTCGTTCTGGTTCAGTTCAACATCCAAGCCTAAGGAACGCATTTCCTTGACCAACACGTTAAACGATTCCGGAATACCGGCTTCGAAATTGTTATCGCCGCGAATGATCGTTTCGTACGCTTTGATACGACCGGACACGTCATCCGACTTGATCGTTAACATTTCCTGCAACGTGTATGCCGCACCGTAAGCTTCCAAAGCCCACACTTCCATTTCACCGAAACGCTGACCACCGAATTGCGCTTTACCGCCTAACGGTTGTTGCGTCACTAAGCTGTACGGCCCGATGGAACGTGCGTGAATCTTTTCATCAACCATGTGGTGCAACTTCAACATGTACATGTAGCCGATCGTTACCGGACGATCAAACGGTTCACCGGTCAATCCGTCATATAACGTTACCTGACCTGACGTGTTTAAGCCCGCCATCTGCAACATGTTGTTAATGTCTTCTTGATGAGCCCCGTCAAACACCGGTGTCGCAATGGGAACCCCGTCTTTCAGGTTTTCCGTCATTGCCAACAACGCCGCGTCATCCATGTCCGCAATTTTGTTGTTGTACTCACGATCGCCGTAAACCTCTTTTAACTTGGCTTTTAATGTATCCATACCGGCCTTTTTCGCCTTGACCTGATCCACGACATCACCAATCTGACGACCTAATTCACGGCAAGCATACCCCAAGTGCGTTTCCAAGATCTGCCCGACGTTCATACGCGACGGCACACCCAACGGATTCAACACGATATCCATCGGCGTTCCGTCTTCCGTATACGGCATATCTTCAATCGGTAATACGCGGGAAACCACACCCTTATTTCCGTGACGACCGGACATCTTATCACCCGGCTGCAACTTGCGCTTTGTCGCAATAAAGACTTTGATTTTCTTTAATTCACCGGCCATCATTTCATCACCGCGCTGTAACTTTTCAACACGGTTTTCAAATTTAGCCTGCAACGCTGCTTCGGCTTCATCCAAAGTCGCCAACAATTGTTCAATTTCACCCATGACTTTGTCATCGGCCACATTGATCTTGCGTAAATCGTAATTTTTGACCGCCGCCAACGTATCCGCCGTTAACACTGTCCCGGCTTTAAATCCGTCGGCCTTGGATACCTTTTGACCGGCCAACAATCCGCGAATACGGTCATAAAAGCTACCTTGCAAAATCGCTTTTTCATCATCCCGATCTTTGGCTAACCGACTGATTTCCTGTTGTTCAATAGACAAAGCCCGTTCGTCTTTTTCCAATCCGCGCCGTGTAAAGACCCGAACATCCACAACCGTTCCGGAAATTCCCGGCGGTACCCGTAAAGACGAATCACGAACATCGGCCGCTTTTTCACCGAAAATTGTCCGCAACAGCTTTTCTTCCGGCGTCATGATCGTTTCACCTTTCGGTGTCACTTTACCGACCAAAATATCACCGGCCTTAACCTCGGCACCGATATAAATCACACCCGTTTCGTCCAGGTTCTTTAACCCTTCCTCACCAACGTTCGGAATATCCCGCGTGATTTCTTCCTGCCCTAACTTGGTATCCCGCGCCGTCACTTCAAATTCTTCCAAGTGAATCGACGTAAACACGTCATCCCGGGCAATCCGTTCGGAAATTAAAATCGAATCTTCGTAGTTATATCCGTTCCACGGCACAAAAGCCACCAACACGTTGCGTCCCAAGGCCAACTCGCCCAATTGCGTACACGGACCGTCGGCAATAATATCACCTTTGGACACAAATTCACCCGTCTTAACGATCGGTTGTTGCGTCATACATGTACCTTGGTTCGACCGTTGGAATTTTTCCAATGTGTAAATATCAACACCCGACGCCGTCGCGCTCAATTCATCCGTCGCCCGAATGACAATACGAGAGGAATCAACCTGTTGCACCACACCGGAACGCTTGGCCGTAATAGCCGCTTTCGAATCTTTCGCCACAACGGCTTCCATCCCTGTTCCGACCAACGGAGCCTGTACCTTTAACAAAGGCACACCCTGCCGTTGCATGTTCGATCCCATCAAAGCACGGTTCGCGTCATCGTTTTCCAAGAACGGAATCAAAGCCGCCGCCACAGACACAACCTGCTTCGGCGAAACGTCAATCATATCGACTTCGTCCGGCTTGACCAAGACAACTTCACCGGCCCGACGCGCCGTCACCAATTCTTCCGTAAATGCCCCTTTGTCATCCAAAGCCGCGTTTGCCTGAGCAATATTATAACGCGCTTCTTCCATCGCCGACAAATACACAACGTCATTTGTCACTTTGCCGTCCACAACTTTCCGATACGGCGTTTCAATAAAGCCGTACTTGTTAATCCGGGCAAACGAAGCCAACGAGTTAATCAACCCGATGTTCTGTCCTTCCGGCGATTCAATCGGACAAATACGACCGTAGTGTGTCGGATGCACGTCGCGCACTTCCATACCCGCCCGATCACGTGTCAAACCACCCGGGCCCAAAGCCGACAACCGCCGCTTGTGTGTAATTTCCGCCAACGGGTTATTCTGATCCATAAACTGGCTCAACTGACTGGCCGCAAAGAATTCACGAACTGCCGCCGATAACGGTTTGGCATTAATTAAATCATACGGCATAACCGAATCGATTTCGCTGGATGTCATCCGTTCGCGAATCATCCGTTCCATCCGCAACAAACCTAACCGATATTGATTTTCCATCAATTCGCCGACCGAACGAACACGCCGGTTGCCCAGGTTATCGATATCATCGATTTCACCGTGACCATCTTTAATTTCAACCAACGTTTTTAAAATCTTTAAGATATCTTCTTTCCGTAAAACACGTACACTGTCGGGAACCGCTTCATTGTCAAATCCCAACCGAGCATTCATCTTCACACGACCGACAGCCGACAAATCATAGCGTTCTAAATCAAAGAACAAACCGCGGAACAAAATATCCGCCGTTTCAACAACCGGCAACTCACCCGGCCGCATGATTTTGTAAATATCAATCAACGCTTCTTCCCGCGTCGTGTTCTTATCTGCAACCAACGTATTGCGAATGTAAGGACCAACCGTCACATAATCAATGGACAGCAACGGCAATTCCTTCATCTTCATTTCATTTAATTTTGCAAAGTCATCTTCCGTCAACTCATCGCCGGCTTCCAAAATCACTTCGCCCGTTTTTTCGTCCACAATATCCGTCGCCACGAACCGACCATACAATTCTTCTTCCGGCAACACATATTCGTCCAAACCATCCTTCTTTAACTTGTTCGCTTTGGCCGCAATTAACTTCTGCCCTTTTTCAAAAACAACTTTTCCCGTCTTGGCATCCACCAAATCGTATGTCAGTTTTAATCCTTTTAACAACGCCGGTTCAAAAGCCGTTTTCCAGCCTTTTTTGTCTTTCTTGAAAACAACCGTCTGATAGAAATAATTCAGGATTTCTTCCTTGCTCATACCATAGACATCGGCCGGATTGATCTCCACACCGGCTTCCGCCGCTTCCAACCGTTTTTGAGCCGTATAGTCACTGTCTAACGCATACAAGAAAGACGAAACCGGTAATTTCCGGCGGCGGTCAATCCGCACATACAACAAATCTTTCGCGTCAAATTCAAAATCGATCCAAGATCCGCGATACGGAATAATCCGTGCCGCAAATAAAAATTTACCCGATGAATGACTTTCACCGTTATCATGATCAAAAAATACACCCGGGGAACGGTGCATCTGCGATACAACGACACGTTCCGTACCATTAACGATAAAGGTTCCCTTTTCCGTCATTAACGGCAGGTCACCCATATACACATCCTGTTCCTTAATGTCGCGAATGGAACGCACACCTGTTGCGGCATCCAAATCCCACACAACCAAACGCAAAGTAGCCCGAACCGGTGCCGCGTACGTCAAGCTCCGCTTCAAACATTCATCCACATCAAACTTCGGTTCGTCAAGCTCGTACTTGATAAACTCCAAATCACCGCGGCCGGCAAAATCATGAATCGGAAAAATCGATTTGAAAACCGCTTGAAGCCCCGTGTCCCGGCGTTGCGAAACAGGCACCCCCCATTGCAGGAATTCTTTATAAGAATCCGTCTGAACACCAATCAGATTCGGCATTTGGGCAACAGCTTCAATTTTCCCGAAATTTTTACGAACTCTTCTGCGATTCGTTTCTTGTTTGATCATGCGTTTTTCCCCATAAAATAATCAAAAATCTGGCCGGTGAAAGGGCACCGGGACCCGTCTGGTCTTTATTTACCGGTATCGGGTCGACACCAATTTACATGAAATTGATGCGACCCAACACACGTTTTACAGCTTGAATTATTTCAATTCAACCTTGGCGCCGGCGCCTTCTAATTGCTTCTTCAATTTTTCGGCTTCTTCCTTGGCAACGCCTTTCTTGACTTCTTTCGGAGCGCCTTCAACTAAGTCTTTGGCTTCTTTTAAGCCCAAGCCCGTGATTGTCCGGACTTCCTTAATCACAGCGATCTTGTTCGCACCACCGTCAGCCAGAATCACGTCAAATTCTGTCTTTTCTTCGGCAGCGGCACCCGCACCGGCGGCAGCCACGGCAACCGGAGCAGCGGCAGAAACGCCCCATTTTTCTTCTAACATTTTAGCCAATTCGGCGGCTTCTAACACCGTCAAAGCGGACAATTCATCAATAATTTTGTTTAAATCAGTCATTTTATTTTCCTTTTAATAATAAGATTGTATTTTGTTAACTTGCCTTAAGCAGCAGCCTGTTCCTTTTCGGAATAAGCCTTGGCCAACCGAGCCAATTGTCCGCCAGGAGCCTGCAACAAGCCGATAATCTTGCCGCGCAGTTCGTCCAAAGAAGGCAACGACGCTAAATTATGAATCATCTTAGCATCCACCTTTTGTCCGTTCATAATACCGCCGACGACTTCAAAACGGTCGTTGTCTTTGGCCATTTTCACGACAGCGCGGGAAGCGGCAATCGCATCTTCCGAATACGCAATCGCAGTCGGGCCAACCAACAAATCCGCCATGGATTCGCACGGTGTTCCTGCCAGAGCCAATTTAGCCAAACGGTTTTTAGCAACACGATAGCTGGCGCCGTCTTTCCGGACGTTATTGCGTAATTCCGTCGTTTCCGCCATTGTCAAGCCTTTGTTCAAGACGACAACGACCAAAGCCGAAGAATTAAACACGTCCTTCATTTCGGAAATCAGCTGTTGTTTTTCTTCACGTTTCACGATATGTCTCCGTCAATTGAGGTTTGGGCACGCCCGTCCCTCGGTTTCTACAACAGGTTTATCAAAAGTCTTCTTTCTCAAAACCCACTCTTACCCTGCCTAGAAACGATCATCTTCATTCCCAAAGGAATTGCTGATTTATTTCTGTCTATGCCGGCGGAATGCTTTCCCTTAAATCTTATCCCGTGATAAGATACCCGCAGTCTAGGACAGGTATACCTGCCGTCCGCCGACCGTCTTTATCACGATCGACGAACGGACTTTATTCTTATCCGACAATACTCGGAATCGATACCTTGACACCAACGCCTTGCGTACTGGTCAACGCCACCTGCCGCAGGTAAACACCCGAGGAGGTCGCCGGCTTCATACCGGCCAACGTTTTCACAAACGCCCGAACGTTTTCGGCCAATTTATCCGCATCAAAGCTGGCTTTACCGATACCCGCATGCACAACGCCCACGGAATCAACACGGAATTGAACCTGACCGGCTCTGGCCGCTTTCACGGCATTCGCCACATCCATCGTTACCGTTCCCAACTTCGGATTCGGCATTAAACCTTTCGGACCCAACACCTTACCCAAACGACCGACAACACCCATCATATCCGGCGTCGCAATCAACCGTTGGAAGTTAATGTTCCCGGCCAAAATATCGTTCATCAAATCTTCATCACCAACGATATCGGCACCCGCTTTCCGAGCTTCTTCCGCTTTCGGTCCCTTGGCAAACACGGCCACCGTCAACGTTTTACCCGTACCGGCCGGCAAAGAAACCGCACCCCGGATCATTTGATCGGATTGACGCGGATCAACACCCAAACGAACGGCGATATCAATCGTTTCGTCGAACTTAGCCGTCGCACCGGCTTTAACCGCCGCGATTGCTTCCTCTAAAGAGTAAACCTTAGCCGTATCCACGGATTCATAAGCTTTTTTCAATCTCTTACTTTGTTTCATAGCGTTACTCCACCACTTCAATACCCATGGACCGAGCCTGTCCGGCAACCATTTCCATAGCGGATTCAACCGTATGACAGTTCATATCCGGCATTTTCTTCTCGGCAATTTCTTTAACCTGAGCTTTTGTGATTTTAGCCACTTTGCTCCGACCCGGTTCTTTGGAAGCGCTCTTCACATTAGCCGCTTTTTTGATCAGATAACTGACCGGCGGCAACTTTGTGACGAACGAGAACGTCCGGTCTGCATAAGCCGTAATAATCACAGGGATCGGAGAACCCGGCTCTTCTTTTTGCGTTTTCGCATTAAAAGCCTTACAGAATTCCATAATGTTCAACCCCCGCTGACCCAAAGCCGGACCAACCGGAGGAGACGGATTTGCCTTACCCGCTTCGATTTGAAGCTTGATAAAGCCAATAATTTTTTTTGCCATTTTTTAACCTCTAACAAAAATATTAACCCGATTCATACAACGGTTACCCGCCTTGAAGTTTTGTAGTCCGATGATGGCTCATCTTCTACACAGCCCACGAACACGAATCGGTTTTGCCCGCGGCTTTATTTCGACCGGCTAAGCCTTTTTAACCTGGACGTAATCCAGATCGACCGGCGTCGCCCGCCCGAAAATAGAAACCAATACCTTTAAACGCTCTTTTTCCGCATCCACTTCTTCCACCGTTCCGACAAAAGAAGCAAACGGCCCGTCAACAACACGCACTTGTTCCCCGACCGCATACGTCACAGCCGACCGCGTCGTCGTTGCACCATCTTCCATCTGGTGCAAAATCCGTTCAGCCTCTTCATCCGTTATCGGCGACGGCTTCTTACCACCTAAAAAGCCCGTCACTTTGGGAACACCACTGATTAAATGCCACGTTTCTTCGGTCATTTCCATCTTGACCAAAACATACCCCGGCAAAAACTTACGCTGAAATTCATACCGCGCCCCGTTCCGAACGGAAACAACATTCTCGGACGGCACCAAAACACGTTCAACCTTGTCCGCCAATCCTTTTTTAGCCGCCCGTTCCGAAATAAAGTCAGCCACTTTGTTTTCAAAACCGGAATACGTATGAACAACATACCAACGCGCCGCCATTGTCTCTTAACCTCCCACAACTAAACGGATGCCATAAGCAAAAACAGAATCTACAACAAACAGAAAAGCCGCCAAAATAAGACAAATCACAACCACACCGATCGTCCCCTGCATTGTTTCAGCCCGGGTCGGCCACGTGATTTTAGCTACTTCCTGCTTAACTTGACGAACAAACAAAGCCGGTGTTGTTTTCATTTTTGTTCCTTTTCTTTGTTGGCAGGGGCAGTAGGGATCGAACCCACGACCTTCGGTTTTGGAGACCGACGCTCTACCAGTTGAGCTATGCCCCTATTTTCTTACGTTTTTCGGGACAACAAAGGACCCGACAAAACTTTCGGACGCTTTATTTTATCCTTTTTACCCCAGATTGTCAAGCACTTTTTTCATCTTTTTACACACCCCGCCCCACACCACCCCAAATCATACCTCCACCGAACCACACGAACGACCATTCCCCCGTTTACATTCTCTGCCCCTTTACACTTTCCACCATTTTATATTTTACATCACCCCCTTCTACGTCACCCCATCCCCATAAGTACCCTGTCATCCTTGCGCAAGCGAGGATCTTTGGACAATCCCACTCTTATAAAAAACAGGGTGAAGAGCTATCTTCACCCCGTTTCGCTTGCCCTATCACACAAAAATCAGAACCTTAGCGACACAGGGCGTTGGCGCTGTGGTGGCCCCAACCCCAATACCCGACCGCGTCTGAACTGTTACTCACTACAGAATACGAACTACACCCGCTTATCTTCGTACTTGTCCAATAACGCTCACCCGTCGTATGCGCCCATCCCGAACAGCTACCATGATAATAGCTTGCCTTAACCGTTGCCAATTCTTCCGCTGTACACCCGTCTGTCACCGGTGCTAAACGCTTCCCAAGCGCATCGCAGAAGTTCTCTGCCGCATGATACGACATATAATCCGTTGACGCTGTGTATTCGGTTCCGTTAATCGTCACCGTCGTACTACTGATCGTTTGACACGTCCCAATTGTCGCACTACAACCAGAATCATTCTGGCAATATTGATTTGCTCCCGTACAATCATCATTCGTCATACATTCATTTGTCCCTAATGCAGAGACACAGGTATATGTATACGGATAAGAACCACTACGTTGACACATTTGTCCTTCACCACAACATTGATCGCCACAGGTAACCCCCGTCGGACAATAGACACAATAATATCCACAATTATCAGTGGCCACTGATAATTGTGCCCCTGAACATTTTTCACAAGTACTGGCTTCATAGCACGTTCCCTCCCCGGCAACCGGATTATCCGCATCCGGACACGTTAAACATTGACTTCCATATAAAAACTCTCCCTCATCACAATC
>CALXZG010000011.1 GCA_944393195.1 uncultured Alphaproteobacteria bacterium | reverse complement strand
GACGACGGAGATGATCCGTGGGCGCAGGAGTGTGGTACGAATGAGTATCATGACTTTAATACTGGGGAATGTGTGGTTGATGACAAGTGTACCAATGACGGAGAGTTTTGGTATGGAAATCCGTGGGGTGGTTCATGTGTAGCATGTCCGGATGCGGATAATCCGGTTGTCGGGGACGGATATTCCTATATGGGTACATGTACCAAATGTCCGGGTGCGAAAGAGGGGAATGCCTCCTGCGGATACTATTGCGTTTATTGTCCGAATGGAGAGGCTTGTTCCAACCAATGTTGCGGTGAGGGGGAATGGTGCCAATATAATACATCAACGTACAGTTATGAATGTACTTCAACTAAAACAGAGGGAGAATGTTTGACGAATGCGGATTGCACCGGGGACAATCAATATTGCCAATCGACCTATGGTTGTCAGGCCTTGAACGGAACGTGTGAAACAATCAGTAGCACGAGTGTAACAATTAACGGAACCGAATACACAGCGTCAACGGATTATATGTCATATCATGCGGCGGAGAACTTCTGTGATGCACTTGGGAAGCGTTTAGCACCGGTGACAGACGGGTGTACGGCGGAAGAATTAGCAACAGTTAAGGCAAATAATTATTATGGTAGTTGTAGTGGATGGGCGCACACGACATACGAGTGGTATTGGACAAGCACGAAGATAAGTGGGTGTGCTTCGTATTATGTAAATCCCCGGTCAGGCGCGGTCTGGCCTGACCATTGGAGCATTGGTAACAACGGCGCCCTGTGTCGGTAGGGGTGTTATTTCACGCGTTGGAAGGTGGCGATGAAAAAGCCGTCGGTATTGGTTTGCGCCGGGGAAAATGTATGGCGGGCGGTTTCTTGAAAATCCGGGTGGCGGGTTAGAAAGGCGTCGGCCTGATCCCCGTTTTCCCATTGGGTCAATGAACAGGTCATATATGACAAGTATCCGCCGGGACGCACAAAAGCGGCGGCTTTATCCAGGATATCAGCCTGTGTTTGAACTAAGGTTTGTAATTGGTCGTGGGTGAGTTTGCGTCGGGCATCCGGACAACGGCGCCATGTTCCCGTTCCCGAGCACGGCGCGTCCACAACAACGTGGTCGACGGTCGTTTCCCGTATCGGTTTTTGGACGGTGATACAGGTGGCTTGCGCCCGAACGGCACGACGACGCAGTTCGGACAAACTGCGATCCGATTTATCGTGGGCGAGGATTCGGCCTTGATTCTGCATCATTTGGGCAAAAATCAGGCTTTTACCGCCGGCACCGGCGCAATAATCCAGAACGGTGTCCCCCGGTCGGATACCGGTTGCAAAGGCGACGAGTTGTGAACCTTCATCTTGAATTTCGACTTCACCTTTTTGGTAGGTGGGGGAGGCGGTTAAATTGGTTCGTTTTGTCAGAATCAGGCCGTACGGAGAACGAGTGGTCAGTTCGGTGGTCAATCCTTCGGCTAACAGGTGTTGTCGAATGGTGTCTCGGTCACCGTTGGCGCGCAAGACAATCGGTGCCGGTTGCAATAAGGCGGGGAGTTCCGTAGCGGCATTGGGAATCAGGGGAATCAGCCAATCGGGGACTTCCCAATTCACGGCGTCCGGTGCGTTCGGAATATAATCGGGGCAGGTGGGGAGGGCTTGCACCTTTTCGGCTATGGTTTTATTCGGGTAGAGGTAATCAAGGCGATTTTGATGGCGCAGGTAATTCCAGACGATGTCCGTTAATTGGCGGCGATCCTTTGACCCGATATATCGGCGGGCACGGGTATACGCGTTAATGACTTCGTTGGCCGGTTGTGGCGTGTCGGCGATGAGCGTCAACAATTCGGCCGCGGCGGTCAGGATAGCCTCGGGCTTCATGGTGTGTGTCCTTTAAAACCGGTGGCGATAACGTAAAATTCGGAGGAATCTTTCCGGCTGGCGTCCGGTTTGGCGTGTTTTACGGTTGTAAAATCTTTTTTCATTTGAGCCAAGAATTGATTTTCGGTGCCGCCTTGAAAAATTTTGGCGATAAAGGTACCGTTGGGGGCGAGGACTTGCACCGCAAAATCGTAAGCCATTTCCAGCAATCCCATAATCCGCAAGTGGTCGATGTTATGGATACCCGTGGTATTGGCCGCCATATCGGACATGACGATGTCGGCTTTGTGTCCGCCGAGCATTTGTTGTAATTGCGCCGGTGCTTCGTCGGACGTAAAGTCCATTTGGACGAGGTTTGCGCCGGGAATCGGATCGGCGGGGAGTAAGTCCATACCGACAACCAGCGGATTTTCCGGGGTTGACTTAACCATACGGACGGCGACTTGGGACCAACCGCCGGGGGCGCAGCCTAAATCGACGACACGGCGACCGGGCTTAAAAAAATGAAATTGGTCGTTGAGTTGGATGATTTTAAAAGCCGCCCGCCCGCGATATCCTTGGCGATGCGCTTCGGCCACATAGGGATCGTTGAGTTGGCGTTGAAGCCATTTTGCGGAGCTTGCCGAACGGCCACGAACTTTTTTGAGGTGTGTTTTGAGGGGGCGTGAGTTAAACTGCATATCTGATTCCTTTTTTATCAGGGTACACAAAAACGCGACAAAAGTCAAGTTTTTTAGGGGGAAAGACGGGGATGGGAAAAAGAAATCCCCTTCCGAAGAAGGGGATGTGTTATGATGACAAGAAGGGATTAATCGTCGTAGACAGTGACGTCTTCCATAATCAGGTCGTTATCTTCCGTCGGTGTATAGACGACTTCAATCCAATCGTCTTCATCCAGCATCGGTTGATAGTAGGATTCGCCTTTTTTCATGGTGCGACCTTGTTTGACCTTATCTTTTTTCATCATTTTCTTTTTACGGTAGGTGGTGTTATCCGTCAAAGTCAATGATTTAATGGTGCCGTCTTTTTGTTGCAAGGTAATTTGGTTGCCGTTGCGGGACAGAACTTTACCCGTCATGGTTTCGGCGTTGACTGCAAAAGAACCGGCTATGGCCAAAGCGGCAACACCGGCGATCAATAGATGTTTCATGTTTCCTCCCTAGTTAAAATAAAAGATACATTCTTTACATAGAGACGGAAAAGTGGCTTTACCAGCCGACTTTTGGTTGGGTTGACGGGTGTTCCGGTGGGAAACCATATGATGACAAGGTGCAATGTCGCACCGATCTTATTTAAAGGAGGAAAAATAAAATGGCATATGGGACAAGATATCCGACGCTTGCTTTTCATACCGGCGGGGCCGGGCAGGCAGATGACGGCATTCCGCCGCAACCGTTTGAAACTTTTTGTTATGATTCGGCTTTGACAGAGGCGAAAATTCAAGATTTTAACGTTGTTCCCTACACGTCGGTTTTACCGCCGGAGTTATTCAACAACATTGTACCGGTTGATCAGGTTGCCGATACGTTTAAGCACGGGGCCGTGTTAGAGGTCATTATGGCGGGCAACGGTGCGCGTCGGGAAGATCACAAGGCGATCGCCACCGGTGTCGGTATTGTATGGGGCAAGAAAAACGGGCAATTTGTCGGCGGATGGGCGGCCGAATATGTGGAATATTTTGACACATACATTGATGACGATATTGCCAAAGCGCATGCCGAAATGTGGTTGACGAAGTCTTTGAACCATGAATTGCAATTGCGGGGTATGGAACAACACAGCGATTTCCAATTCTATCATAACTTTGTCAATATTGAACAGGCTTTCGGGTATTCCCTAACGGCTTTGGGATTCCTGAATTTTGAAAATGCGCCGGCCGTTGTATTAAAAAAGTAAGGCGTAAGGGTATTGCCTGAGGCGGTCGAAGCGGTTTGTTTCGTCCGCCGTTCAGGCGAGAAAGGAGAATAAAATGGTTCAAAAAAAACAGCAGCAGATGAGTACGGCCGGTAAGTTGGGCGTGTTCGGATTGGCGGGTATTGTTGTCAGTTCGATGATTGGCGGCGGGATTTTTTCTTTGCCCCAAAACATGGCGCAGAGTGCCGCCGTCGGTTCGGTGATTATTGCGTGGTTAATCACGGGATTCGGAATGTATTTTATTGCGAATACGTTTCGGATTTTATCGGATGCGCGGCCGGATTTGACGTCCGGTGTTTACATGTATGCTCGATCGGGGTTCGGACCCTATATGGGATTTAACATCGGATGGAGTTATTGGTTGTGTCAAATCTTTGGAAACGTCGGGTATGCCGTTATTACGATGGACGCGTTTAATTATTTCTTTCCGGGTGTTTTTACGGGAGGAAATAATTTATATTCCGTTATCGGCGGATCGTTCCTGATTTGGTTTTTCAATTTTTTAGTCTTGCGCGGGGTTAAACAGGCGACCATGATCAACTTGGTCGTGACGATTGCCAAGATTGTACCGCTTGTCTTATTCATCATTATTATGACGCTTGTTTTCAACTTTGATAAATTTGACTTTGATTTTTGGGGTAAGCTGTCCGAAAGTCGGTTGGGTAATGTCGGCGATCAGGTTAAAAACACGATGTTGGTGACGTTATGGTCTTTCATCGGGATTGAAGGGGCCGTTGTGTTGTCCGGTCGGGCGGAACGTCAGTCGTATGTCGGTCGGGCGACCTTAATCGGATTTTTAGGATGTTTGGCGATTTACGTCTTATTATCGATTCTACCGTTCGGGTTTATGAGTCGTGCCGAGTTGGCGGGGATTGCTAATCCGTCGACGGCCGGTGTTTTGGAGGCCGTTGTCGGTCCGTGGGGATCGTGGCTTATGAACGTTGGGGTTATTATTGCGATTTTGGCCAGTTGGTTATCGTGGACGATGATTGTGGCCGAAATGCCGTATGCAATGGCTAAAAACGGTACGTTCCCGCGTTTCTTCGGTCGGGAAAACAAAGCCGGATCACCGAATGTGTCTTTGTGGGTGACGAGCGCTTTAATGCAGGCGGCGATGATTATGGTCTACTTTGCCAGCAATGCGTGGAACACGATGTTGTCAATTACGGGCGTGATGGTTTTGCCGGCGTATTTGATGTCGTGTTTATTTTTGTGGAAAATATGCGAAGATCACGAATTTCCGCAAAATACGGGAGTCAGCCGGTTTGGTGCTTTGTTGACCGGTATGTTGGGAACCGTGTATGCCGTTTGGTTATTATATGCGGCCGGCATCAGTTATTTGTTGATGGCAACGGTTTTTATTGCTTTGGGAATTCCGGTTTATATTTGGGCACGACGCGACACGGCGTCGACGGCACCTATGTTCACCGATCCGGAAAAAGCTTTGGCCGTCGGTATTGTGGCGGTTGCCGTTGTGGCCTTATATGCTTTCATCCGCGGATTGATTCATATTTAAGATCAGGCGGTAGCGACCTTACGGCGTGCGGCGGAGTGATATCCGCCGCTTTTTTCGTTCGGTGTTTATCGGTTGAGCCTTATTTTTTCCTTGAAATACGGGGGAAATTCGGGCATACTGTCCGATAAAAGGAAGAACAAAATGATGGAACAAGAATTAGAGAAAATTAAAGAGCAATGTTTAGGATGTCAGAAGTGTCCTTTGGGGCAGACGCGGACGAACATTGTATTTTCGGACGGGCGGCCGAATCACAAGTTAATGCTAATCGGGGAAGCACCGGGGTTTAACGAAGATCAGACAGGTAAGCCTTTTGTCGGACGGGCGGGGCAGTTGTTGGATAAGATATTGGCTTCCGTCGGATTGTCGCGGGAAAAGGATGTTTATATTTGCAACACATTAAAATGTCGCCCGCCGAACAATCGGGATCCGTTGCCGTCGGAAAAGGAAGCCTGTCGGGCGTATTTGGATGCGCAGATGGCTATTTTAAAGCCGAAGATTATTATTTTGTGCGGTAAGGTGGCGTTGACATCTTTTATTACCGGAGCAACGTCTATCAGTAAAATTCGCGGTCAATGGTTCGACGGGCCGTATGGTGCCAAAATGATGCCGATTTTTCATCCCTCGTATTTATTACGGAATCAATCCAAAGCACCGGGATCTCCCAAATGGTTGATGTGGCAAGACATTCAAGAGATCAAGAGGGCTTATGATGAATTGGCGGTGGATTGAGGTAATCGGTATGATCGGAACGTTATTATTCGTTGCGTTTGCGGTAGCCGGACTGATAACGTTGCGGTTGACGGCATTACACGCCGTTCCGATGTGGGGAAAGGTGCTTTTGGCGGTTGGGATTGTTGCGGTCTTTTTATCGCCGTTTTTGTTGCGGGACAGTCATGTCGGGAACGGAACGGGGTATGTTGTTGTGACGTACACGGCTTATTTTTTATTCGTCGTTGTCTTTTTATTCTTTTCGTTTATGTTGATGCGGGATGTTGGGTGGATCGGGTTAAAGGCAATCTTTCGGGGAATGCCGTCCCCGTTTGATGCCGGAGCGGTGTTAAAGGCGAATATCGGGTTGGGGCTTGTCGTTTTGGCGATAGCGGCTTGGTCTTTGTATGCCGGAATGCGTGTGCCGGCGGTGCGTCGGGTTGTCTTGGAATCCGATAAAATAACGGTGCCTGTGACGGTGGCGGCATTGCCGGATATTCATGTTCATCGGGCTTTGTCGCGGGACAAAGTGCGGGGAATGGTGGCGGCAGTCAATGCGTTAAAGCCGGATATTATTGCTTTGCCGGGGGATATTTGGGATGACAGAGCGGATGTTATTCAGGATTTTGTGGCTATTTTGGGACAGTTGCGGGCGCCGATGGGGGTGTATGCGACAGACGGTAATCATGAAATTTACACGGGACGCGGCGCGGCCGAGAAATTGTTTCATGCCGCGGGTATTGTGTATTTAATGAATGAGGGGCGGCGGGTGGCCGATCGCATTGTTGTGGCCGGGGTACCGGATGTTCAGGGGGCGCGTATCGGGCGGGCACCGAATCCGGAGAAAGCGTTGGCTTTGGCCGATCCGGAGGATTTAACGATTTTGTTGGCGCATACGCCGAAGACGTTTGATATGGTCGGGAACTCGGCGGATTTACAGGTATCAGGGCATACACACGGCGGACAGATTTTTCCGTTTCATGTGTTGGCCAAGTTGGGGAACACATATTTAGCGGGTGTTTATCGGCATGGAAAGCGGGTTTTATATGTTTCCCGCGGTGCCGGGCAATGGGGACCCCAGATGCGGTTTTTATCACCATCCGAAATAACGTTGATTACGATTCAGCCGACAAAGTAGCGGATTGTGTTTTGTCCCCTTTTCGTTTCGGAAAAGGGGACAAGGATTATTTTTTCTTTTTGCGTGTCTTTGTTCGCTTCGCTTTCGGGGCGCGGTCGATTGTTGGTTGCGGTGTGGGGTGGAATAATTTGTTTCGGATTTGTTCGCCGGGCAATTCGGTTAAGGACAAGAACCAGACATCTGTTTTGCCGGCGTTATCGGCGGCCTGACGTTGTGCATCGGGAACGGTGGTCGGATTATTGGTAATGACATCGTCACCGGGGCGCCAGTTGGCCGGTGTTGAAATACCGAATGCGTCGGCGGTTTGCAGGCTGATTAAGATACGGAGAATTTCGTCAAAATTACGGCCTGTGGTTGTGGGATAATAGAGGATGGTTCGAATAATGCCCAGCGGGTCGATGAAAAAGACGGCACGGACGGTTTTGGTGGTGCCGCTACCCGGATGAATCATGCCGTATTTACGGGCGATATCCTGACTGAGATCCGCTATTAACGGGAAGGGAATATGGATGTGATCCAATCCGTGGAATTTAACTTGTTCTTCAATGGCGTACAGCCAGGCAATATGGCTGGATAAACTGTCAACGGAGAGGCCGAGCAGGCGCGTATTGAGGGCTTCAAATTCATCAGCCAATTGGGCGAACAGGATGAACTCGGTCGTACAGACGGGGGTAAAATCGGCCGGATGACTGAACAAAATTGTCCAATGGCCATGATAGTCTTCGGGAAAATTGATGACGCCTTGGGTCGTTTCGGCCATAAAAGCAGGGGCTTTGTCGCCGATTAAGGGGAGTGTCGGCGGGCAGGATTCGGTTATCGGTGTTGTTTCGGTCATGTTCAAGCTCCTTTCCTAATACATAGGATATGGGCCTATGGGGCGGGTGGCGGCAAGCTCGACTTTGGTGGACGCAAGGGAGTATCGGATGGTGCTATAAAAAAAACACCCCGACAAAGCAGGGTGTTTGATGTTCGCTATTCCGTTTTTAAAATTCGCGGAATAATGGTTTACCTTGGAACAGTTTGCTTGTTTGCGCTTCCATTAACGTTCCGAGGTTGATTTTACCGTCGCGAATACTCATACGCATTTGATCGGCAACCAACGGGTTGGGGTTCGCAAATGCGGTATGCAGCACCGGCCGCAGTTTTTCCGTCCCTTCCAGTTTTTGGTGGACAACGGCTAAAATACCGCGTGCCAATAAGTCGGCAACCAAGCTTTCGGCCAATCCGGCACCGGCCGCATATTTCAAGATGGAGTTCAGGGAGTCTTCCACACTGCTGGCGTGAATGGTTGACAAGACCAAGTGGCCCGATGTCGCGGCGCGTAAAACCTGAGAGGCGGTTTCCGGCGTTCGGATTTCGCCGACCAGAATATAACGCGGACGGGAACGGAGGGCGGATTTAATCCCGTCGCTCCACCGTTCATTTTCCACCGGACATTGTTTACACAGGCCGAGGGCCCCGTTCGCCGCGTGATACAAGCCGTCCAACGGCATTTCGGGAGGGTCTTCAATGGTATACATAAAGCCGCCGTCGCGTTCCAGATATTTTCGCATCAGAGCCGAAGCGGTTGTTGTTTTACCCATACCGGTCGGACCGCCGAAGAGGATGAGGCCGGCTTCCTGAGACAAACCGACCAAGTAATCGACAATCGGTTCGGGCAGGCCGAGAGTATAAATATCCGGTGTTTTAGTCGGCATTTTACGGCAGTTATACTGGACGCCGGTAATGGTGACAATCCGTTCGATACGGTAAGATTCTCCGGCAAATTTTAACGCATAGCTGGATGCGCCGGTATAGCCTTGTTCCAAAGCTTTGTAGAAGTCTTTCAGATCGTCGGCTTCAAACGGAATCAAGGCAAACTTGGTGGATTCGTCGCGGATATAGGCGATCTTTTCAGGTGTATACCACAAGTCGGCAAAGGGAATCGAGCTAACCGACCGAGCGCGGACGATGCGTTTTTCGCGGTTGCCGATATCCGTCGGTTGATCGATATCCGGCATGGACTGGGTCGACGTTTGGACGGAGGTTGTTACGGAAACGCCGGGGATTGTTTCTGTCGGTTCGGTGGTTGCGACCGCTTCTTTCGGGCGGGCGTAGCGCACCACTTCGGTATCCGTATTTATATTGTGCGGAATCGGTTGAGGCGTCGGTTCGGCCGGCGTCGGTAAATCGGCTTCCGCGAGGGTATCCTGCGGGATTGGTTGAGAAGCCTGTTCGACCGGCATTGCGGAGGTGGTTTTCGTTGCAATCGGTGCCGATGTTTCCGGAGTTGCGGGCTCTGTTATCGGGTCCGGATTCGGTGCCGGAGAGGTTTCGACGACGGGTTGAGCCGGTGCCGGAGCGGCAGCCGGTTGCGGAATCGGTGCCGGAGACCATGCCTGTGGTGTCGGTTGCGGTGTCGGTTCCGTAGCGGTTGGTGTTGCGGTCGTATCGGCGACCGGTGTTGTTCGGAATAATTTAGGCGGTTTTGTTAAAAACATAGTTCAGCTCCTTCAATGAATGATTTAATGACAAGTTGCCATAAAAGGGGTGTGAATGCAACCTTTTTTCTTGGGAAAAAATATTTTTTTATCCGAAATACAAAAAAATAGTTGCTTTTTGAATCAAAAAGGATTATAAAGGCACTACATTCTCAAATAAATATCGGGGGTGGGACTGAAAAGCCCCGCTTTTTTTATTAAGAAAAAGGGAAGCAGACGATGGAATTATGTGAGCAGGTAGAACGGGAAATTGCGCCGGCTTTGGCGGACATGGGGTATGAAATTGTCCGTATCAGTTTGTCCGGCGGGGATATGAAAACGCTGCAAATTATGGCGGAACGGAAAGATCGGGTCGACATGACGGTTGATGATTGTGCTAATATCAGTCGGACGGTGTCGGCTTTGTTGGATGTGGCGGATCCGATTGCGGGTCGGTACACGTTGGAGGTATCTTCACCGGGGGTGGATCGACCTTTGGTGCGGGCGGCGGATTATGACCGTTTTGCCGGAGATATTGTCAAAATTGAATTGAACCATGAAATTAACGGTCGCCGTCGGTTTAAGGGTCGCTTAACGGGAACCGCCGATGAAGGGCAGACCGTTTGTTTTGATTTTGACGGGGTTGACATGCGGGTGGCTTTTCGGGATATTGCCAAAGCCAAGCTTGTCTTAACGGACGAATTGATTCAAAAACATCAAATGAAACAAGGATAAGAAAGGAAAATATGATGCAAGTTTCAACTTTACCCAGACCGGAACTGATTCAAATGGCCGATTTGCTGGCGCGTGAAAAAGGAATTGATAAAGCGGCGGTTTTAGAGGCGATGGAACAAGGAATTTCGAAGGCTGGACGTTCCAAATACGGGCCGGAATACGATATTCGGACGACGATTGATCCGAGCACGGGGGCTATTCGGATGGCGCGATATGTGACGGTTGTCGAAACGGTTGAAGATGAGTTTACGCAAATTTCGGAAGCCGATGCCCGGAAAAAGGACAAGACGTTGCATATCGGGGATGAAATTGTCGATGTTTTGCCGCCGATGGATTTCGGGCGGATTGCGGCGCAAACGGCAAAACAGGTTATTACGCAGAAAGTGCGGGATGCCGAACGGTTGTGCCAATACAACGAAATGAAAGATAAGAAGGGCCAGATTGTCAACGGGATCGTTAAACGGGTTGAAAGCGGGAACTTGATCATTGAAATCGGTCGGGCAGAAGCTTTGTTGCGGCGGGATGAGTTAATTCCGCGGGAAGCGTATCGTGTCGGCGACCGGTTGCGGGCTTTGGTGTTGGATGTTCGGTCGGAAGTAAAGGGACCGCAGGTCTTTTTAACGCGTTCTCATCCGCAATTTTTGGCCGCTTTGTTTAAGGCGGAAGTTCCCGAAATCTATGATGGCACGATTGAGGTTAAAGGTGTGTCCCGGGATCCGGGGTCGCGGGCCAAAATCGCGGTTTATTCAAAAGATTCGACGGTGGATGCACGCGGGGCCTGTATCGGTATGCGCGGCGTTCGGGTGCAGGCGATTGTGACGGAATTGCAGGGTGAGAAGATTGACGTGGTGCAATGGTCCCCGGATCCGGCAACATTTATCGTGAATGCGTTGGCCCCGAACGAAGTGTTAAAGATTGTCATTGATGAAGAAGCCAAGAATGTGGAAGTTGTTTTGAGTGAAGAACAGTTGTCTTTAGCTATCGGGCGGCGCGGTCAAAACATTCGGTTGGTCAGTCAATTGACGGGATGGCATATTGATATGATGACCGAGGCGCAGGAAGCCGAACATCGTCAGGCCGAAACAAAAGAACGTGTGGATTTGTTCATGCAGGCTTTGGATGTGGACGATATGATGGCACACATTTTGATTCAGGAAGGTTTTGCCCGGGTGGAAGACATTGCCTATGTGGCTTTGGATGAATTGGCGTCGATTGAAGGTTTTGATGAAGCATTGGCGGAAGAATTGCAAAATCGGGCAAAGGCCTATTTGGTAGCCAAGCAGGATACATTGACAAAGAAAATCGACGAATTGGGAATGGCCGATGAGTTAAAGAGCATGGACGGCTTAACGTTGGATATGTTGGCGGCTTTGGGTGAAGCCGGCGTGAAAACGTTAGATGATTTTGCCGATTTGGCCAGCGATGAATTGATCGAAATCGTCGGCAAAAACGCAATGGATGAAGATACGGCGAACGGCTTAATCATGAAAGCACGGGAGCATTGGTTTGCAGACGAAGCGGTTCAATCATAAGAAACGGCGCGGTCCGGCGCCCGAAGGCATGAAAACGTGCTTTGTGACAAAGGAAACAAGGCCGCGGGCAGAAATGTTGCGCTTTGTTTCCGCGCCGGGGCGGGTCATTTGCTTTGACGTGGCGAATAAATTGCCGGGGCATGGTTTTTGGCTGACGGCCGACAGGGGGATTTTGGAACAGGCCATTACCAAGCGGTTATTTTATAAGGCAGCGAAGGGAACCGTCGTTATTCCGCCGGATTTAGCAGAACAGGTTGAACAGGCTTTGCGGCAACGGTGTTTGAATTTGCTGGGGCTATGTCGCAAGGCAGGCTTATTGGTTTTTGGGTATGAAGCCGTTAAGAAAGCCGTCGGACAGGGAATGGCCGTGGTTGCTTTTGAAGCGGCGGATGCGTCGGAGCGGGAACAGAGTAAAATTTACCGACCCGAGGATGCCTTACCGATATATACCGTTTTCAAGCGGGAAGAATTGGGACAAATTGCGGGATTAGGTGAGGCGGTTCATGTGGCTTTGACAGGCGGTCGGTTATCGGAGGAAGCTGCCGCGGCAGCGAAAAAATTGAGCTTAATGACAGGCTCGGGGGAAATGAAAGGATAGATTATGACAGAGGAAAAGAAACCATTGACTTTATCCGGAAAAACACTGGAATTAAAAAAGACTTTGTCGTTGGGCGGCAATGTACGGCAGACGGTTGGTGTCGGTCGGACGAATGTCGTACGGGTTGAAGTGCGCAAAAAGCGGGTTGTGGCGACGGAACAAAAACCGTCTTTGTTATCCGAGGATGCGTCGCACAAGTTGCGGCTAGTACAAGAAGCGCAACGGGTGGCCGAGCATGCGCGGCAGGAAGAGGAAGCCCGGCGGATAAAGGCCGAACAGGAACGTGCCGAAGCCGAGAAAAAACGGGCGGAGGAAGAAGCACGTGCTAAGGAAGCAGCGGCCAAGGCAGCCGAAAAAGCGGCGGTGGCAGCGGTTCAGGCCGAAGCGGCGGAAAGCGAATCCGTCAAAAAGCGGACGGCAGAAAAGGAAGAGGCTTCTTTTAATCGAAAAGGGGGCGCCAAGCATGACAATGAAGAACGGCCGCGGAAAGGCGGTTTCGCGGAAAAGCGCGGCGGTAAGATGAATTTAAGTGCTTTCCGGAACACGTCGGCGAGCGGGGATGACGATGATGACGGCACAGAAGTGCGCGGACATCGGCGGAGTTTGGCATCGATTCGGCGGGCTCAGGAAAAAGAACGCTTGCGGCATATAGAAGCGTCCCGGCCTCAGGAAAAAGTTATTCGGGAAGTGGTTATTCCGGAAACGATTACGGTTCAGGAATTGGCCAACCGAATGAGTGAGAAGGGTGCGGCCGTTGTCAAGACCTTAATGAAATTAGGGATGATGGTGACGATTACGCAAACCATTGATGCGGATACGGCCGAGCTTGTTGTCGAGGATATGGGACACAAAGTCAAACGGGTTGCCGATTCGGATGTGGAAGACGTGTTAAAAACGGAGCAGGACAATCCGGCCGATATGGCTCCGCGGCCGCCGGTTGTGACGGTGATGGGACACGTTGATCACGGGAAGACTTCTTTGTTGGATGCGTTGCGTTCGACGCATGTGGCAGAAGGGGAATCCGGCGGTATTACGCAGCATATCGGGGCCTATCAGGTACAATTGGCGAATGGGCAACGGGTGACCTTTATTGACACGCCGGGGCATGAAGCTTTTACGGCGATGCGGGCGCGTGGCGCGAAGGTGACGGATTTGGTTGTGTTGGTCGTGGCGGCGAATGACAGTGTGATGCCGCAGACAATTGAAGCGATTCACCACGCCAAAGCGGCGGGTGTTCCGATTGTTGTGGCTATTAACAAAATTGATGTGCCGGGGGCTAATCCGCAGAAGGTCCGGATGGATTTATTGCAACACGAAGTTGTTGTGGAATCGATGGGCGGCGATGTGTTGGAAGCGGAAGTATCGGCCAAGAAGCGGTTGAATTTGGACAAATTGATTGAAGCCATTTTGTTACAGGCCGAAATTTTGGATTTAAAAGCATCGGCGAATCGGTCGGCGGAAGGGGTTGTTGTGGAAGCGCGTATGGAAAAAGGGCGCGGTTCCGTGGCAACGGTTTTAATCCAAAAGGGAACGTTGCGTATCGGGGATGTGTTTGTTTCCGGTCAGGAATGGGGCCGTGTTCGATCTTTGTTCAATGATAAGGGACAACGCGTACCGGAGGCTTTGCCGGCGCAACCGGTTGAAGTAATCGGGTTGCAGGGCGTGCCGTCGGCGGGTGATGATTTCGTTGTCGTGGCCGATGAGGCGACGGCGCGGGAAGTATCCGGGTATCGGCAACGGAAAGCACGTGAGTTATTGCAGGTTAAGAAAATCAGCAGTGCGGAGCATTTGTTGGCTCAGATTAAAGCCGGAGAGGTGAAAGAGTTGCCGGTTTTGATTAAGGGCGATGTGCAAGGGTCGGTCGAGGCTTTGAACGGTATCTTGTCCAAGATTGCGAACAATGAAGTTAAGGTTCAGGTCTTACACAGCGGTGTCGGTGCAATTAACGAAACGGATATTGCTTTGGCGCGGGCATCGAAAGCGATTGTTATCGGCTTTAACGTGCGGGCCAATCCGACGGCTCGGGAAGCGGCCAAGCGCGACGGTGTGGATATTCGGTATTATTCCATCATTTACGATGTTGCGGATGATATGAAGAAGGCCGTTGAAGGATTGTTGGCTCCGGAATTGAAAGAAAAGATTTTGGGGTATGCCGAAGTTCGTCAGGTTATTTCGATTTCGAAAGTGGGCAAAGTGGCCGGTTGTATGGTCAAGGAAGGGCTTATCAAACGTGGCGCCAAAGTGCGGTTGTTGCGGGATAATATCGTGGTCTATACGGGGGCTTTGTCGCAATTGAAGCGGTTTAAAGATGACGTGAAAGAAGTCAAAGAAGGATTTGATTGCGGCGTCAGCTTTGAAAACTATGACGATATCAAGGTGGGAGATACCATTGAATGTTTTGAAATGGAAGAAATTGCCGTTAAGTTAACATTTGATGTTTAATCTGAAATCATTTTACAGAAAGAAAACAGTCGGTATCAGCCGGCTGTTTTTTTGATGGTTGAAAAAAGACGGGGATTGAGGGAAAGACGGGTAAAAACGCAAAAAAAAGGATTGAAAAGGAGGGGAGAATTCGGTATACTGCAAAGAATATGAAATGATGTTTCGACAGGAAAGGTCAAGATGAGCGATACACCCCACATTCCGGTTTTGTTACAGGAGGTTTTGGACGCTTTGGCGTGCCGGGACGGTGGCTTGTTTATTGACGGGACTTTCGGGGCCGGGGGATATACGCGGGCAATTTTGGAGGCGGCGCCGACCAATCGGGTTATCGGGTTTGATCGGGATCCGACGGCGATGGCGGCCGGCTTGCAAACGGAAGAGGCGTATGAGGGGCGGTTTTCCTTTATCCATGATTGTTTCGGTAATATGGCGGAGCGGGTATCCGAGCCGGTGGACGGAATTGTATTGGATTTAGGGGTATCTTCGATGCAGATCGATCAACCGGAGCGCGGATTTTCTTTTCGATTTGATGGGCCGTTGGATATGCGGATGGGTGGAACGGGACGGTCGGCGAAAGATTATGTCAACAGTTTGAGTGAAAAAGAGTTGGCGGATATTATCTTTACCTATGGTGAAGAAAAGGCATCACGCCGGATTGCGGCGGCGATTGTTCGGGCGCGGGCTTCGGCACCGATTGTGACGACGGGGCAGTTGGCCGATATTATTCATCAGGTGATGCCAAAGCCGAAGGATGGGTCGGACAGTGCGATGCGGACTTTTCAGGCTTTGCGGATTTATGTCAATGATGAGTTGGGGGAATTGCAACGGGCTTTGGCGGCGGCGATTCAATTATTAAAGCCGGAGGGGCGGTTGGTTGTGGTATCGTTCCATTCGTTGGAAGATCGGATTGTTAAAAACTTTTTGATTCAGCATGCCTCGGCCCGTGTGCATCGGAATCGGTATGCGGCGGCGGGTTCGGTGGCGGAGCAGGGGGATTTTGTGATTATGACGCGAAAACCGGTTATGGCCGGTGCCGCGGAATTGGCGCGTAATCCGCGGGCGCATTCGGCCAAGTTGCGGGCGGCACGGAGGCGGGGATAATGCGGCGGTGGCTGATTAATATATTGTGTTTAATTTTGGCGGTTGTATCCGGTATTCAATTATTTGTGTTGAAGTATCGCGTGATTGACAAAGAGGAAGAATTAAAGGCAATTCACCGGCAGATTTTAAATGACAGTCGTGAAATTCACATGTTAAAAGCGGATTGGGCTTTGTTGAATGATCCGGTGCGGTTGCGGGCTTTGGTGGCGCAGACGAATTTTAAACCGATCGGGGCGGGGCAGATTAAGGAATGGGACGATATGCCTTTACGGCCGGCACCGTTACCGGTAAAACGACCGGTTGATCCGGCCGAGGAGGCAGCGTCATGAGGCGGAGCGCGCATGATTTTTATCCGGCCGGTGTTGAAATTCCGCAACAAAGTTTAGATCGGTACCGGTGTGTGGATGCGGCGACAAAGAATGTGTTATTGACGGCACGGCGGCGGATTGTGGTGATTATGGCGGCTTTGGTTGTGTGCTTTGCCGTTATTATCGGGCGGTTGTTTCAATTGACGATTGTGGATTATCATGTGCGGAATTTTAAGCCGTCCGTTTTACGGACGCAGTATGAAACGGCGCGGAAGAATATTGTGGACAGGAATGGTATTGTGTTGGCGACCAGTTTGCCGACGGTTGATTTATCCGTTAATCCGCGGTTGGTTAAAAATCCGGCGGAAGCGGCGCGGCGGTTGGTGGAGGTTTTACCGGATTTAGAGTATGATGATGTGTATGACAAGTTAAGCAGTCCGGCATCCTTTAAATACATTAAACGGAATTTAACACCCAAAGAGCGAAACAGTGTTAATTGGCTCGGGTATTACTTTTTGCAGGAAACAAAGGGAGAAAAGCGGGCGTATCCGCAAGGGCGGTTATTCGCGCATATTTTAGGGGCGACGGACATTGACAATCACGGTATTGCCGGACTTGAAAAATCGTATGAAGCGGCTTTGCAGGCGGGTGAAGTGCGGTTGTCTTTGGATACCTCTGTTCAGGAAATGACACGGCAGGCGTTGCAGCAGGGAGTGCAAAAGTATCAGGCGGCCGGCGGGCTTGGGATTGTGATGGATGTGCGAAACGGGGAGGTGTTAGCCCTTGTTTCCTTACCGGATTATGATCCGAATTTAGCGGCGGACGGGGATGAGGCGGCGCGGTTTAACAAAGCGGTTTTGGGTACCTATGAATTCGGGTCGGTGTTTAAGTTGTTCAATACGGCAATGGGTTTGGATTACAAAGACATTCGGGTCGGAGATCGGTTTGATGCGTCGCAACCGATTCGAATCGGGCGCAAGGATATTGAAGATTATCGCGGGGAAAACCGGATGTTGAGCGTAGCGGAGATTTTAATGCATTCATCGAACATCGGGTCGGTGTTAATTGCGCAAAAATCCGGTTGGGAAAAGCAACGTGATTTTTTAAAGCGGTTCGGTTTTTTTGAGCGATTGCCCATTCAACTGCCGGAACGGGGATGGACGCAGTATCCGCAGGGGAAACGGTGGGCGGATATTACGTCGGCGAATGTGGCTTTCGGATATGGGATATCGGTGACGCCTTTACATTTAATTGCAGGGGTGGCGGCTTTGGTTAACGGCGGATATTACCGGGTGCCGACATTTATTCGGGGTGGAAATGATGCGGGAATCGAGTATCAGGTCATTCAGCCCGAAACGTCCGAAGCAATGCGACGGATGATGTGGGCTGTCATTAATTGGGATATTAAAGCCAAGGATCCGGTGACAGGATATGCCGTCGGAGGTAAAACGGGTTCGGCTAATTTATTGGAAAACGGAAAGTATGTGCGGGGGGCTTTACGCACGACGTTTGTGGGGGCTTTCCCGATGGATCATCCGCGGTATGCGGTTTTGGTGACGTTGGAAGATCCTAAGCGAATTAAAGAAACATGGATGTTTAATACGGCCGGGTGGAATGCCAAGCCGGTCGGCATGAGCATTATTGCGCAGATTGCGCCGTATTTAGGGGTTGCCCCTCGGGAACGATGGGAGCAGCCGGCCTATATTCAACAGGCAATAGAAGAATCTTTACAACATAAAAAGAGGTAATAAGATGAAATTAAAGGAACTTTTTGAACTGACACGGATTGAGGGGGCAGACATGGCCGGATCGGCCGAAACAGAAATCGGCGGTTTGGCTTTAAAGGCGGCGGATGTGCAGAGCGGATATGCTTTTGTCGCGTTGCGGGGGAGTCAAAAAGACGGAGCGGATTTCATTCCGGAAGCCATTGCGCAGGGAGCGGTTGTTGTTTTGGCCGAGCGGGCGGTTGTGGCGGATGTGCCGGTCATTGTGGTTCCGGAACTTCGGCGGGCTGTTTCGCGCATGGCGGCTGTTTTGTATCCGTCGGCGGGGTTAAAAAAGGTTGCCGTGACGGGCACAAACGGCAAGACATCGACCGTGTTTTATGTGCAACAGATATTAAATAAATTAGGTATATGTGCCGCCAGTTTGGGGACAATCGGGGTTGAATCGCCCGTTTGGCGGGAAGATGGAAGTGTGACGACACCGGATGCGGTGACGTTGAATCGGACGTTGCATACGTTGGCCGAAAAGGGGGTACAGGTTGTGGCGATGGAAACGTCCAGCCACGGTTTGGATCAGGGACGGACGGACGGATTAACTTTTGCGGCAGGGGCTTTTACAAACCTGACGCGGGATCATTTGGATTATCATGGAACGATGGCGGCCTATTTAGCGGCTAAAAGCCGGTTATTTTCGGAAGTTGTTTCGGTCGGGGGTGTGGCGGTATTGAATGCCGATGTTCCCGAATTCGGGACTTTGAAAGATGTGGCAGAAGAACGAGGACAGCGAGTGATTGCCTATGGTCGAAACGGGGTTGATTTCCGATTGATTGCACAGGAACCGACGGCGGCCGGTCAGCGGGTTGTGGTTGACATGATGGGACAGCGGTATGAAGCCGAAATTGCGATCGTCGGCGATTTTCAGGTTATGAACCTATTGGCAGCGACGGGATTATGTGTCGCCGTTGGGGCGGATTTGTCCCAAGTTATGGCGTTGTGGCCGTCTTTACAGGCACCGTCTGGGCGGATTGAGTTGATGGGGACTTTGCCGAACGGTGCGCAGGTTTTTGTGGACTATGCCCATACGCCGGATGCAATTGAACGGGTTTTGGTATCTTTACGGCCGCATACGACGGGTAAGTTAGTGTGTTTGTTCGGTTGTGGCGGAAACCGAGATACCGGTAAACGGGCGCAGATGGGGGCTTTGGCCGATCGATTGGCGGATGTTGTTTACATTGTGGACGATAATCCGCGGTTTGAAGAGCCGGCGGCTATTCGGGCGGAGATTAAGGCGGCCTGTCCCAAAGGGATTGTATGTGAAAATCGGGAAGAGGCGATTCATCAAGCGATTGCGGCATTACAGGCCGGTGATGTGTTGGTCCTAGCCGGTAAGGGGCATGAGGCCGGACAGACGATTCAAGGGGTGACGTATGCTTTTGATGATCGGGTGGAGGCGCGGTTGGCTATTCAAAAAGCCGAAAAAACAGCGCTTTGGCCGGCGGCGGATTTACGGTTGGCGTTATCGGCCAAAGTGTCGGATATTGTCGCGGGATATGGTGTTTCGATCGATACGCGGACAATCGGATTGGGTGATATTTTTGTGGCTTTGCGCGGGGAAAAGTCGGACGGGCATGATTTCGTGTATCAGGCGGTGGCCAAAGGTGCAGCGACCTGTATCGTGGATCATTTGGTTGATCGGGTTCCGGCGGCTAAACAGATTGTGGTCGGGGACACGACGGCAGCTTTGGAATCTATGGCGCGATTTGCGCGGATGCGGAGTGAGGCTTTATTCGTCGGTGTGACGGGATCTTCGGGGAAAACGACAACAAAAGAGATGTTGCGGCGGTGTTTGGCGGATCAAGGTGAAACGTATGCGACAGCGGGGAATTTTAATAATCAAATCGGGGTGCCTTTGACGTTGGCGCGCCTACCGATAAACACGCAGTATGCGGTGATTGAAATGGGGATGAATCATCCGGGGGAATTAATGCAGTTGTCGGATATGGTTCGGCCGGATGTGACGATTGTGACAATGATCGGATCGGCGCATCGGGCTTTCTTTGCCGACGATCGGGAAATTGCGGCCGCAAAGGCGGAAATCTTTGATTATCAGAATCGGCAAGGGACGGCTGTGATTAATCGCGATAGTGCTTTTTACGGATTTTTGGCCGATGCGGCAACAATGCAGGGTATTAAGAAAATCACGTCTTTCGGGCAAGATGCCAAAGCGGACATTATCTTAACATCCGCGGTGCCGGAAGGGGAAGGAATGCGTGTGAATGCCCGTTGGCATGGGGAAGACCTATCATTCCGAATCGGATTTTTAGGACAGCATTTTGCCATGAATGCGTTGGCCGTGTTGGGGGCTGTGGACGCGTTGGGTGCCAGTGTTGAACAGGCTATGCGGTCTTTGGCGGATACGGCACCGGTGGCCGGGCGAGGGGCTTGTTTAAATGTTATGTTATCGGACGGGCGGCGTATTCGGGTCATTGATGATGCGTATAATGCCAATCCGTCGTCGATGGCAGCGTCGATTATGTCGTTGGGATTGCGGCAAGGGAGACGGAAGATTGCCGTGTTGGGCGATATGTTGGAGTTGGGCGCGGCCGGTGCGGCGATGCATGTCGGGTTAAGCGGGGCTTTGGCGGCGGCCGGTGTGGACAAGGTTTATACAGTCGGGTCGTTAATGCATGCTTTGTTTGACGCATTGCCGTTTGACAGGCAGGGCGCGGCGGCGGCTTCGGCGGCCGAGATTGTACCGGTCTTAATTCGGGATTTGCAAGACGGGGATGTTGTGTTGATTAAGGCCTCAAACGGAACGGGGCTGTCGGTTGTTTTATCGGCTTTGAAAGGGGCATAAATGTTGTATTTATTATCCGTATTCAGTTCATCATTAAGTGCTTTGAATGTGTTTCGCTATATTACGTTCCGGACGGGCGGGGCTATCGTGACGGCTTTTTTGATTGTGGTGTTAACGGGGCCGGCTTTTATCCGGTGGTTAAAAGCGCGTCAGGGGGCGGGGCAGCCTATTCGTTCCGACGGACCGGCGACGCATCAGGCAAAAAAAGGTACGCCGACAATGGGGGGATTGTTAATTGTGTTGGCCAGCCTTGTATCCGTTTTATTATGGGGGCGGCTGGATAATCCGTATCTTTGGATAACGGCCGGTGTTTTTGTTGGGTTTGGATTAATCGGCTTTGCGGATGATTATTTAAAGCTGACAAAACGAAACACGGCCGGTATTTCAGGAAAAAAACGGTTAATGATAGAGTTTGCGATCAGCTTGGCAGCGTGCGCGGGAATGATTTGGTTGGAGAACGGATCGATGGCAACGACCGTAACGATTCCCTTCTTCAAAAACATGTTCATTGACATCGGGTGGTTTTATATCCCGTTCGTATTGGTTGTGATTGTGGGAACGGCTAATGCCGTGAACCTGACGGACGGATTGGACGGATTGGTTAGTGTACCGGTGATTATGGCGACGCTTGTCTTTATGGTGATTGCTTATGTGGCCGGACGGGGGGATTATGCGGCTTATTTACACATTCATCATGTAAAGCAGGCAGGCGAATTGGCGGTATTCGGCGGGGCTTTAATTGGCGGAACGTTGGGATTTTTGTGGTACAATGCGCATCCGGCCAAGGTCTTTATGGGAGATACGGGATCGTTGGCGTTGGGCGGTGCGCTTGGGACGTTGGCGGTTGCGACAAAGCATGAGTTGGTGTTGGCTATCGCGGGGGGCGTGTTTGTGGCGGAAGCTTTGTCCGACATTATTCAGGTCGGGTCGTTTAAGTTGCGCGGCAAGCGGGTCTTTTTAATGGCGCCTTTACATCATCATTTCGAAAAAAAAGGATGGTCCGAAACGACGGTGGTTGTTCGGTTTTGGATTGTGTCTATTTTGTTGGCGTTGGCGGCTTTGGCAACGTTAAAATTGAGGTAACAAATGCGGCAATTGGCGGTTAAGGTGCAGTCTTTTTTGTATAATCGTCTGCGGCAAGTGGACAAGGTATTATTGTATGGTGCTTTTGTCCTTATTTTGTTCGGTATTTTTTTAACGTTGGCGGCTTCTCCGGCGGTGGCCGAGCGGAATCATATCGGGGCTTTTCATTTTATCTATCGGCAATTTGTTTTTTTAGTGCCGGCGGTGATTGCCATGATCGGAACGGCGATGTTATCGGTACAGCATATCCGGCGATTGGCTTTGTTTATTTTGGTCGGCGGTGTTTTATGCATGATTGGCGTTTTATTGTTCGGGGCCGAAATTAAAGGGGCGCGGCGGTGGTTAAACGTGATGGGTATCGGGTTGCAGCCGTCGGAGTTTGTGAAGCCCGCTTTTGCCGTTGTGTGTGCCTGGTTTTTGGCTTCCGGTCGATTAATGCGGCGATTCCCGGGATATCGGTTGGCGATCGGGTTATATGTGATTATCGGGGGATTATTGTTTTTACAGCCGGATATCGGGATGTTATTGACGATATCGGCGATTTTCGGGGTAGAGTTATTTTTATCCGGTATTCCGATGGTTTTGGTCGGGGTATTGGGGGCGGCTTTTACCGCCTTGGTGCCGATTGCTTATTTTTGTTTTGATCATGTTCGGGGGCGGATTGACCGGTTTTTAAATCCGGAGGCCGGGGAGGCGTATCAGGTTGAAAAATCATTAGAGACCTTGCAAAACGCGGGTTGGTTCGGAAAAGGGCCGGGCGAGGGCATTGTCAAGTATGAATTACCGGATGCGCACACGGATTTTATTTTGGCCGTGTCGGCGGAAGAGTTTGGATTTATTTTAACGGTGGTGTTGGTGGCAGCTTTTGCCGTGATTTTGCTGCGCGGATTTTGGCTTATCCGGCGGGAGAATAATTATTTCTGTCAAATAGCGGTGGCCGGATTATTGACACAAATTGCTTTTCAGGCTATTGTGAACATGGGGTCGACATTGAACCTGCTTCCCACAAAAGGGATGACATTGCCGTTTATTTCATACGGTGGGTCGTCTTTGGTATCCATCGGGTTGGCTTTCGGGATGATTTTGGGGTTAATGCATCGACGGACTTTGAGCAGAGGGTTGGAATGAGTAAAGAACAGGTAAAAGGCGGCAATCAGCCGTTGGTTATTGTGACAACAGGCGGATCGGGCGGGCATGTCTTTCCGGCCGAGGCGATTGCGCGGGCTTTGATTGACAAAGGGGTGCGGATCGCTTTTGTGACGGATAAGCGCGGGCAGGCTTTTCAAGGGTTAAAAGGGGTGGATGTGTACCGGTTGTCGGCCGAGTCCGTGACGGGGCGTTCTTTTTTTGGAAAAGTCAAGGCCGCGGTTAAGTTGTGCTTTGGCGTTGTTCGGGCGATTAAGTTAATGTATCGGTTAAAACCGGCGGCGGTTGTCGGGGTGGGCGGGTATGCGTCGATCCCGGCGGTATTGGCGGCTCATTTTGCGCGGGTTCCGGTTATATTGCATGAGCAAAATGCCGTATTGGGACGGGCTAACCGGTTTTTGGCACGAAATGCGCGATTAATTGCGACATCTTTTGAACCGACGTTACGGGTTCCGGGGGAGGCAGCTCAGGTCATGGTCGGGTTGCCGGCGCGCAGCGGGGTGTTGGCAGCCATGAAAACGCCGTATCCGGCTGTTAAAGAAGCGTTTCGGTTATTGATATTCGGCGGTAGTCAGGGCGCTCGGTTTTTCAGTACGCGGTTACCGGAGGCTTTATTGGCTTTGCCGGCCGAGATGCGGGCGCGGATTGAATTGACGCAGCAGGTACGACCCGAGGATATGGCAACGGCAGAAGAATTTTATCGGGAGGCCGGTTTTAAAAAGGTGGTATTGAAAAGCTTTTTTGATAATATGCCGGAGTTGTTGAAGCAAAGTCACCTTGTCATCGGGCGGGGCGGAGCGTCAACTCTGACAGAGTTAATGATTGTCGGCCGGCCGGCGATTATTGTACCTTTACCATCGGCGGCGGATAATCATCAGATGGAAAACGCCCGATTGTTTTGTGATGCCGGTGCCGGGTGGTTAGTGGTTGAATCGGATTTTCAGCCCAAAGCGTTTGCCAAGCGGTTGGCGCAATTGATTGAAAATCCGGTTTTGTTACGGCAAGCGGCGATACAGGCAGCGCGTTTGGCGCGGCCGGATGCGGCGGCAAAAATGGCCGACGTCGTGTGTGATATGATTAAAGGAAGTCAGATATGAAAATTAATATTCCCCTGAAAAAAATTCATTTTATTGGTATCGGCGGTATCGGGATGAGTGCGATTGCCGAAATGTTAAAGGATTTAGGTGTTGCGGTACAAGGATCCAACAATACGGAAAACGGTAATACCGAACGGATTCGAAAGCAGGGTATTCCTGTTTTTATCGGGCATGACGCCAATCATTTGGATGGAGCGGACGCGGTTGTTATTTCGAGTGCTATTCAGCCGGATAATCCGGAGTTGGTGGAGGCTCGGCGGCGGGGATTGCCTGTCGGTCATCGGTCGGAGATGTTGGCCGAAATATTGAAATACAAGCGTAGTATTTGTGTATCCGGAACGCACGGAAAAACGACGACTTCTTCCTTAATTGCCAGTTTGTTAATGGAAGGGGGAAAAAAGCCGAGTTTTATTATCGGCGGGATTTTAAATGCGCAGGCATCAAACGCGCGGTTGGGTAAAGGCGAATGGGTTGTTGTGGAAGCGGATGAGTCGGACGGATCTTTTTTGCGGTTGCCGACGACGATTTCGGTTGTGACAAACATTGACCCGGAACATATGGAATTTTATAAGACTTTTGACAACATGAAGGGGGCTTATGAAGTTTTTATACGGCAAACGGCTTTTTACGGTATGACAATAGCGTGTTTTGATCATCCGGTGGTGCGGGAGGTTATTGCCAAAATGCCGGATCGGCGGATTATCACGTATGGTATCAGTCATCAGGCGGATGTGCATGCGGATCATATTCGGACGAAAGCGGGCGGCTTGGTTTTTGACGTATTTGTCCGGCGCGGAGCCAAATTTAGAAAGATTAAAGACGTGTCTTTGGCTTTGATGGGGCAACATAATGTGTCCAATGCGTTGGCGGCGGTGGCCGTCGGGGTCGAAATGGGGCTATCGGATCGGGTTATTAAAAAGGCGCTGGCCGGATTTAAAGGTATTCAGCGGCGGTTAACGTTGCGCGGTGTCGTCGGGACGGAAGTCAATGTGTATGATGATTATGCGCATCATCCGGTTGAAATTCGGGCAACCCTTAAAGCGGTTCGCAGCGGAACGCAAGGGCAGGTTGTAGCGGTCTTTCAACCGCATCGGTATACGCGTTTTCGGGATTTATGGTCGGAGTTTTTGACGAGTTTCGGGGATGCGAACACGGTTTTAGTTTGCGATGTATATGGGGCAGGGGATGCGCCGATTGACGGTGTGACGGCCGAAAAGTTTGTTCGGGATTTATCGCTCCATCATCCGAATGTCAAGTATGTGCCGAATTTTGAGGCGTTACCGGAAATGATTCAGGCGAGTATTCGGCCGTATGACACGGTGGTTTGTTTGGGGGCCGGGTCTATTTCCGCGCAATCGTCGGCTTTGGTAAAGGCGTTGAAGGGAAAGAAAAAATGAGAGGGTTTTGGGCGCGTTTACGGCATCGGAAAAGTGCTTTGATTGACAGATTACCACCGTTATCGGGGGTTGTGTCGGAGCATGTGCCTTTGGCGCGTAAGACGTGGTTTGGTGTCGGGGGTGCGGCCGAGGTTTATATTGAGCCGGCGGATGTGACGGATTTATCCGTTTTAATTCGGTGTTTGCCGGATGAGCCGGTGACTGTTTTGGGAGCGGGCAGTAATGTATTGATTCGGGACGGCGGTATTCCGGGAATTGTGGTTAAATTAGGGAAGCCTTTTGCAGAAATTCGTATTGACGGCAATCGGTTAATATGCGGGGCGGCCGCATCGGTTATGGAAGTGGCACGTGTCGCGGAGCGGAACAATATTGCGGGCTTTGAGTTTTTATGCGGTATTCCGGGATCTGTCGGTGGGGCTTTGCGGATGAATGCGGGGGCGCACGGGCAAGCGGTTTTTGATCGGTTGGAGCGGTTGACGGCGGTTACCGGTGCGGGTGAGATTGTGGACATTGACCCGCACGGGATGGATGTGTTCGGGTATCGGCAATGTCATTTACCGTCGGATTGGATTTTTGTGGAAGCTATTTTTTCGGGAGATATGGTTGCGGATGCGGCTTCGATACGGGAAAAAACGGCCGAGTATAAAAAGCATCGGGAGGCAACTCAGCCACAAGGGGTACGTACGGCGGGGTCAACTTTTAAAAATCCGGAAGGATTGGCGGCGTGGCGTTTAATTGAAAAAGCCGGTATGCGTGGGGCACGTGTCGGCGGGGCCGTAATATCGGACAAGCATGCTAATTTTATCATCAATACGGGGGGGGCGACGGCGGCGGATATTGAAGCGTTGGGCGAACAAGTTCGGGCGGCCGTTTTAAAAAAGTGCGGTGTTGTATTGGAATGGGAAGTGAAAAAGTTGGGAGTTGACCGGGGATGACGAAAGTATTGGTTGTGATGGGTGGTTTATCGTCCGAGCGGGATATTTCCGTGATGAGTGGTGACGGTGTCGCCACGGCTTTACGGGAAGCGGGGATGGATGTTATACCCTATCATTTAACGACCGATATTGGGGATTTTGTGGCGGTTTTGACGCGGGAAAAGCCGGATGTGGTTTTTAATGCTTTGCATGGTCGGTACGGGGAAGACGGATGCATACAGGGATTATTGGAAATGATGCGGATTCCGTATACGCATTCGGGGGTTTTAGCGTCGGCCATCGGAATGGATAAGGCGATGACGCGGCGGATAGCGCGGACAATGGGGATTCCGGTTGCCGACGGATTTGTGGTTTCCCGATCCGATTTTGAAGTCGGGCATGAATTGCCGATGCCGTATGTGCTTAAACCGAATGATGACGGCTCCTCTTTCGGGGTATCTATTGTTCGGACAACGGCAGACAGGGAAGCGGCTTTGGCGGTTTGGCCGGCGGACAAGATGATGTTGACGGAAGCATATATTCCGGGACGAGAGTTATCGGTCGCCGTTTTAGGTGGGCAGGCCATCGGAATTGTTGAGGTTGTTCCGAAAACGGGATATTATGATTTTCACAACAAATACACGGCCGGATGTACCGAACATATTATTCCGGCGGCGATACCGGAGTCGGTTGCGGTCGAGGCGCGGGATTATGCCGAACGAATACATCGGGTGTTGGGATGTCGGGGAACGACGCGGAGTGATTTTCGGTTGGATGATGTGACGGATCCGAATCGGCCGCGGCTTGTCTTTTTAGAAATCAACACGAATCCGGGGATGACACCGTTGTCTTTGGTGCCGGATATTGCGCGGGTTTGTTGCGGGTTATCGTATCGGGATGTTGTGGTTCGTTTGGTGTCGGAGGCGCAATGCGGAAAGTAAAGCAAAAAAAAGCGTTCATCAGCGGTAAAGTTAAAGCGATGGTTGCGATTGTCGCGTTGGCGATAGCGGGGAGTGTCGGTTTTTTGATGTCACCATGGGGAAGACCGGTTGTTGAAACGGTGTGTACCGGATATCGGATTGTGGTGGAAAAGGCTCATTTGGTTTTGGATCAGGTTGAAGTGGACGGGCATGCGCGGACATCTTTGGCAGATATCAATACAGCTTTGGGATTGACGCAGGGAATGCCGATTTTGGAGATTGATTTGGCGGCGGCACGGGAACGGTTGTCGGCTTTGCCATGGGTGCGGGAAGTATCGGTTGAACGGCATTTACCGTCCGTTTTATTTGTGCGGATTGTGGAAAAAAAGCCGGTTGCGGTGTGGCAACATCAGAAAAAGTATCGGCCTTTGGATGAAGCGGGAGAACCGATCGATGACGACAAGACGATTTTAAGTGGTTTGTTATTAGTGGTCGGAGATGACGCGCCGGAGCATACGCCGGCTTTAATCCGGATATTGGCACAGTATCCGGAGATTGCGGTTAAAGTTCGGTCGGCCGTTCGTGTCGGCGGGCGTCGGTGGAATCTATTATTAAATGATGCGGAAGAAGGGTTGGAAGTTTATTTGCCGGAAACCGATATTGCGGGGGCTTTGGAACGGTTACAACGGATGAATGAGGAGGAACAGATTCTGCGACGGGATTTGCAGGTCATTGATTTACGGATTGCGGATCGGTTAATTGTGCGGACGCACAAAGGAGGTCGGTCATGATCTCTTTATCATCTGTATGGCATCGACGGCAATCGTATGTGACTTTGTTGGATATCGGGACGGCCAAAGTATGTGGTTTGATGGTACATACAGACGGGAGCAAACCGCCGGAAGTCGTCGGATTCGGATATGCGCCGGCCAAAGGAATCCGCGGCGGGGCTATTGTGGATTTAGACAAAGCGACCGAATGTATCGGTCAAGTTTTACAGCAGATTGAGCGGCAGGCCGAACGGCAGGTGCGATCTGTGGTCGTGAATGTTTCGTCGAGTCAGATGCGGTCATCTCATATCTATCGGGAAAAGGAAATACCGGAAGGGTGGCAGGTGACGGCAGGAGATGTTAAAACTTTGGTCGATGAGGCTTTGGCCGCTTGTTTACAAACGGGGGAGGAGGTATTGCACGCTTTTCCGCTCGGGTATGTGTTGGACAAGGAACAGGGGTGCGTGGATCCGCGGGGATTGGATGCCCGGGTATTGGGGGCGCATGTGCATGTCATTACGATACCGGAGGCGCAGTTGCGCAACCTTGTATTGGTATTGGATCGATGTCATGTGACGGTGGATACGAAAGTCGCAACGCCCTATGCGGCGGCTTTGGCGGTGTTGTCGGATGAAGAAAAAGAAATCGGTGCGACGGCGGTGGATATGGGAGCCGGAACGACGGCGGCGGCTTTGTTTATTAACGGCGGATTAGTCCATATCGGTGCGTTGCCGATCGGCGGAAATGCATTGACACGGGATATTGCGCAAGGACTCAGTACATCTTTGGCAACGGCGGAGCGATTAAAAACGTTAAACGGGGCAGCTTTTCGGTCGCCGAAGGATGAATTGGAGCGGTTAATCGTTCCGGTTATCGGTGAGGATGAGGGGGCATGCATTCAAATTCCGCGGGCGGATTTAATTGCGATTATTGTGCCGCGGTTGGAAGAGATTTTGGAAGGTGTCGGTCGGATTTTGGACGAACAGGCGGCTTTTGTCGTTGCGGCGCGCCGGTTGGTTATTTGCGGCGGCGGGAGTGAATTACAGGGATTAAAGGAAAAAACGGCGGCTTTGTTGGAAGGAAATGTGCGGGTTGGGAAGCCGGTTGAAATAAAAAACTTGCCAAATCAATTTGATTCGTATACATTTCTGGTATGTATCGGATTATTACGGTATGTATCGGACAATGAACGGCGGTCGACGGACGCGTCGGCGTGGAAGTTCAGAATGCCGAAAGGCCGGTTGGGAAAGGTAATACAATGGATAATGAACAATTTTTAGGTGTTGTAGCGGAAGACGGATTGGAAATCGGGTTGGCGACGCCGCCTCCGGAAGTGTTATTAACACCGAATTTGGGCGTTATCGGGGTTGGCGGTGCCGGCGGAAATGCCGTGAATAACATGGTGTTATCCGAATTGAGCGGGGTGTCTTTTTTCGCAGCGAACACAGATGCGCAGGCTTTATCCAAGTCATTGGTGGCGGATAAGATTCAGTTAGGGGTTGCGGTCACAAAAGGGTTGGGTGCCGGTGCCAATCCGGAAGTAGGAAAAGCGGCGGCGGAAGAAAGTGCGGATAAGGTCAAGGAATATTTATCCGGTCTGCATTTATTATTTATTACGGCCGGTATGGGCGGCGGTACGGGAACGGGGGCCGCGCCGGTTATTGCCAAAATGGCCAAAGAAATGGGAATTTTGACGGTCGGCGTTGTGTCGAAGCCTTTCCGATTTGAGGGGGCGCGCCGGATGCGTGTGGCCGAGCAGGGGATTATTGAGCTGCAAAAATATGTGGATACGTTAATTGTTATTCCGAATCAAAACTTGTTCCGAATTGCGGGGGACAAAACAACGTTTGCGGAAGCTTTTAAAATTGCGGATGACGTGTTGTGTCAGGGCGTTCGGAGCATTACGGATTTGGTCATGAATCCGGGGTTAATCAATTTGGACTTTGCGGATGTGCGGACGGTCTTATCCGATATGGGGCGTGCGATGATGGGAACCGGGGAGGCGTCGGGAGAAAATCGCGCTTTTGAAGCGGCGGAAAAAGCGATTGCCAATCCGTTGTTGGATAATGCGACGATTAAAGGTGCGCGTAGTATTTTAATCAATGTATCGGGGGCTTCGGATTTAACGTTGAGTGATGTGGATACGGCGACGGAGCGCATTGTGGCCGAGTTGGATCCGGATGCGAATATTATTTTCGGGGCAACAATGGATGAGGCGTTGGCCGGTAAGATACGGGTTTCTTTGGTGGCAACCGGTATTGATGAGGTCGATGCCCCGAAAACAGTGGCGGAAAAACCGCGAATTCCGGAAAGTAAGCCGATAGAGATTACGCCGACGGAACAGGCTCAACCGGCAAAACCGGTTATTCCGACGGCTTCTGTACCGGAGGCAGAGCAGCCGCCTTTGATACAGACATCGCCGACAGTGGCGCGGGAAACTTTATTTGTTGCGTCGGAGACGGTCTTTGAACGACCGACATCGGATTTGGCGATTACTTTGACAGAGGCACCTGTTATGCCGGAACCGGCTTTGTTTGAGGAACATCCGCCGGTTATGCCGGCTGCGGCCGAGGTGGCGGACGTACCCGAAATCAAAGACGCGATTGATTTGGATGTCAAAAAGGGAGATGCCAATGTCAAGACCGGGCGGTGCGGGTTATTTGATGTTGTGCCGGGCTTAATCGGTAAAGTGCGCCAGGCACCCAAGCCGGTTCCCAAGAAAGAAAAGGATAATTCATCCTTGTTCAATTGGGATGATGATATGCAATTGCCGGCTTTTTTGCGGCGAAAATAGGGCTTATTGATGGATCGGGCAGTGATAACACGGCGATGCGCCGTTCGGATTTTAATCGCCGTGACGGAAGACGGGCAGATGTTGGATGCCGCTTTTGATCGGGAAATGCGATCCGTATCCGTATCCGAGGAAGACACAAGTTTTGTTCGATTGTTGGTGACGACGTGTTTGCGGCGAATGGGACAGGCGGATGCCGTTTTGGCCAAGTTGATGAAAAAGCCGTTGCCGGCCAAGCAAAGTATTGTTCGGGCCGTGTTGCGGTTGAGTGTGATTCAGGCTTTATTTTTGGAAACACCGGCGCATGCGGTTGTTCATACGGCGGTGGAGACGGTTCGTTCTTTCCGAATGTCTGGGATGACGGGATTCGTTAATGGTGTATTACGGGCTTTGATGCGATTGGAGCAACCGTTGGCGGATACGGGTGTATCGATGAATTTTCCGAAGTGGCTCTATGAATCGTGGCAACGGGCCTATGGTTCGGATCGGGCGGCGGCGATTGCCGAGGCAATGATGGCGGTACCCGCGTTGGATATCACGGTTAAGGAAAATCCGAGTGTTTGGGCGGAAAAATGGGGCAGTATTGTATTGCCGACGGGCAGCGTTCGCGTGGCGGGCGGTTCCCCGACTGAATTAGAAGGATTTAATACCGGTATCGGTTGGGTTCAAAATGCGGCGGCAAGTGTTCCGGCGCAATTGTTTTCCGATTTATCCGGTAAACGGGTGGCGGATTTGTGCGCGGCCCCGGGTGGAAAGACGGCTCAAATGGCGGCGCGTGGTGCCGAGGTGACGGCTTTTGATATTTCCGACAAACGGTTGGTACGGGTGCGGGATAATATGAAACGACTTGGCTTTTCGGAACGGGTTACAACGGTTGCGGCAGATGCGTTGACGATTCCGGGACGGGAAATATTTGATGCGGTGTTGTTGGATGCGCCGTGTTCCGCAACGGGGACTTTACAACGGCATCCGGATTTAAAGTGGGTGCGACATCCGGCGGACATTGAACGATTGGCGGATTTACAGCGGCGGTTGTTGTGTAAAGCCGTGGAATTGGTTAAAGTCGGCGGAGAGGTGGTGTTTGCGACGTGTTCTTTGCAACCGGAGGAAGGGGATGCCGTGGTTCAAGCGGTTGCGGCGACGGGGACGGTGTGCGTGATGCCGGTGCCGGAAAAGTGGGCATCTTATCGAACGGAA
Organism: uncultured Alphaproteobacteria bacterium; assembly: GCA_944393195.1. Lineage (GTDB taxonomy): Bacteria > Pseudomonadota > Alphaproteobacteria > CAAHEQ01 > UBA3637 > CALXZG01. The sequence goes on along the minus strand of CALXZG010000011.1, from coordinate 4,535 downwards.
GCGGGGGGTATTCGTTTCTTTCCGGATCAGGGATATGACGGGTTTTACATGTGCTTGTTGCGTAAAAACACAGGTTGATATGTTAATGCCACGTCGGTGTTAATTGGCCGTTATGTATCGAGAGTGTTAATTTTTGCGGTGTGTCGCGCAGTCCGAACAACAGCCATTGTGTGTATTCGGGTGGTAGCAGGGGGATCAGAAATGAACGTAACCCGACGGTTTGCAGGGACAGTTGCCCTGTCGTCAGGGTATAATCGAGTGTGCCGTTCAGATCCAAGAGAAAAGAATTCCAAGATAATGACAAAGTGTGAATGGTGGCCGTATGGCGGGTCAGGTCGGCCTGTATATGGAGTGGGGTATCGGAATCGGGTGTGGTGACGCGAAGGGTTGTCGGCCAGGGCAGGAGGGGGAGGGTGGCATCAATCGGACCGGTTTGGAAAGAGGTGCCGTCGGGGTGACGCAGGGTTATGTTGGGAATACGCAGGCAGGCTTGAAATAAACAGGGGCGTGTGACGGGTGTTTCCGTATTCAGGGTTATTCCGGGGAGTTGGCGTGTGTTCACATATGTTGCAATGATTCGGATGGCTTTATACTCCAAAAAGCGGGCTATGGCATAGACCGAAACCGGAATCATCAGGATGATAAATGTCAAAATATGGTATCGTTTTTTCATAAAGGCAGTGTAAAGCAAAAAAGAATGCTTGACAAGTGTAAAAAAAGAGAGTATAAGAGCATTGCTTTTTCGATGGGGCTGTAGCTCAGCTGGGAGAGCGCCGCGTTCGCAATGCGGAGGTCAGGGGTTCAATCCCCCTCAGCTCCACCAATATAAAGACATCCGGTCGGGTGTCTTTTTTTTGATATTATACGGGTATATTCGGGGTGATTATCTTTCAAAAAAAATCGTATTAAAATCGTCTTTTGTATAAAAAACGGTTGATTTGAAAAAAAAACAGAGTATACTTAAAATCACGTGCAGATATATAACCCGATGATTATGCCGAGGAGAATGTTTTGATGTTCTGTCGGCTATCGCATTAAACAGGGTGACGATATTGGGGAAACAGGAGGCTTTTATGTTGAAAAAGTGGTTAAGCGAATCCGGTCGGACAATGGTGGAGACTTTGACGACGCTGGCTTTTATCGGATTGTTGACGGTCGGAGCGGTGACGGGGTTTCGGTATGCCATGGAAGTACATAAAGAAAACCAATCGGTTGATTGGGTTGTGAAAACAATTGTCGGTTCCAGAACGGGTTTTATGTTGGAAAAATACGGTGAAGAGGCGGAGGCAGAGAATAAGGATGTTTCCGTGCCGATGCCGGAGGTTATCAGCGGGGTTGATTTTAATGCCGCGCCCGGTGTAGCGGTGCCGTATACATACACAACGCCTTTGGCTTCCGAAGTATCCGTCCGCGTGATTAATCGAGATGCTTTTGAAGTAGATATGACAAATGTCAGCTTTGGTGTTTGCCAAAAATTATTGCGGGGAAATTTGGAATACAAGGTTGCCTATGTGACTAATGCGGCGGGGCAACAGGTGTTGCCGAGTGCTTCCGCGGAGGCAAAAGAAGATTTTTGTCGGTTAATTGATGAAAATGAACGCAAGCCGTCGGATCCCGGGGATGTCAATGCCGGCAGTTTGCCGTTGACGTTATGTTTTTCTCAATATGGGGATGCATGCGGTGTTGATGATGAACCGAACAACGGGTGTGGGCAATGTATGCAATTTGATGCGGCGACGGATTCGTGTCAATCGTGTGCTACGTTGGGGTTAGAGTGTTGTGACGGGGAGTGTGCCGCAAGTTGTTCGAACCCGGAACCGGATCCTGATCCGGATCCTGATCCGGATGAATCTTGTGCCGAAACGGGGTGTTCGGACGGATTGACGTGTTGCAGTGACGGTGTGTGTCGTTCTAATTGTAATTTGTGTGCAGGTGTCACGTGTTCGGAAAACAATTGTGAGGCGTGTAATCCGGATACGGGGGCTTGTGAAACGACGTGTTCGAGTGGTACGAAATGTTGCGGTGACGGGACGTGTTCTGCGGATTGCAGCGGGTCCATTGGCGTGTGTAGCACCAGTGATGATTGTACGGGAAGTTGTGAGCAATGTATTAATGGCACATGTACCGTACCGGATAATATAGCCGTTTGTGGGACGGTTTGTTGTGATACGGCGACGGAATCCTGTGTCGGTGGAGCCTGTTGTTCGGTAGCCAATGTATGTGGCAACAGTTGTTGCGGTGATGGGGAAGAATGTGTGAACGGTGTGTGTCAGGAGCCGGAACCCGAATGTACCAGTGACGAGGATTGTGCGGGATGCGCCTATTGTTCCGACGGATCGTGTGTCAGCGGATGTCAAGACGGCAAGATTTGTTGTCAAGATGCGTGTATAGAGCAACCGGCCTGTGACGGGGGATGTGAAACTTTCAGTTCGGAAACATGCGCTTGTGAAACGACATGTTCGGCGGATGAAGCGTGTTGTTCGGATGTGTGTACATCGACATCTTGTCCGGAAGGATACACCTTTGAAAATTGTGCCTGTGTCCGTGTTTGTGAGGCCGATGAAACGGTATGCGGAGATGATTGTTGCGCGGCCGGTGAAATTTGTAATGACGGGGTATGCGGGGCGCGCCCGTGTGAAGGGGATGATGATTGCGGTGAGAATCAGGCGTGTTGTGACAGTGTTTGTACATCGACAACGACATGTGCGGACGGGTATGTTTTTGAAAATTGTGCGTGTGTGAAAGAGTGTGGTGAGGGCGAAACGGCGTGCGGTGATACGTGTTGTGCGGCCGGTGAAATTTGTCGCGCAGACGGAATATGTGCAACACCCTGTACCAGTGATGCCGATTGCGGTGAGGGAACGTGTGAAAATGGCGTGTGTACTCCACCGACATCATGTACCAGTGGTGCCGATTGTGGGGACGGAGAAACATGCGTGGATGGAATATGTACAAGCGGTGGCGGCGGTAGCGGCAGTTCGTGTACAAGCTGTACAGATGCCACTGCGTGCGGTGAAAATGAAACCTGTTGTGACGGATGTTGTGTCAGTACGGAGTGTGTCGGGGATTATATCTTTGATTCAGACGCATGTGGTTGTGTTCCTATCGTGGCAGGAGGTGGGGGTGGACGTTGTAATTATTGCCCCAATAAGTATCCTAACCTGGGTAGGTATTTTAACAATACAGGAACGTGTTGTTCCGGGGACTGGGTCTTAGAATATGGTGAGACTAATGCTAAGCGTTATCTTGTCTCTGAGACGTGTTCCGGTTCGACAACTTCTGCGGGAAGTTGTTGTAATAGTACTCCGTGTCGGGACGACTCACATGTGTGGTGTTGCTCTTCTTCAAATGATACTATTTGCGGCAGAAGTGTTAATTCTTGTGTTGTGCCGTGGTGTCCGTTGAAGACGAATTGTACATTAAACGGTATGACAGATAATGGAAGCGGTTCTTATACATGCAAATACTGGTGTTTATATTCCGGTTGGCGGTTTGTGACTAAAAATAAATAAGAGGAGCAAAAAGGATATGAAAAAGGTTTTATTGTGTGGATGTGCGATTGCAACGTTATCGATTTTGTGCCTCCCTTCTTTGGCGCAGGCAACCGAATGTGACGTGGTTGTCAGTAATAAGTGTTGTATTATTCGGGAGGATCAATGCGCCTGTGACGGGGTATTAAACTCCCCGCTATGTGAATTGATTCAGGCCAATGTGGCAACGCTCGGGTTAACATCGGCTTCGACATTGTCCGTGACCAGTTCCAGTACGACAACGGTGTCGGGGACGGAATCAACCGTATCCGGAACAGATACGACGCTTTCCACCGTTTCGGGGAGCGGAACGGATACAACTTTGTCAACGACTTCAGCCACTGGGACAGAGACAACCGTATCTGCAACTTCTCCAAATGAAGCATTATGCACATCATCCGGTGGAACATGGAATGGTTGTGGCTGTGATTGTGCGGACGGATATATTCAGAATTATGATGATCCTTATTGTGGAAATGGCTGTCAATTGTGTTCCGATGTAACGAATGAATATTCTTGTCAAAATGGTTGTGGTTGGGTATGGCAGAATGGTAAGTGTATCAATCCAATTGATTTATCGACCTATGAGACAACTTATGAGGATACGTCGATAGACACACCGGAAGAGACAACGTATACAGATACGTCATATTCGGAGACGCCGGAAGAGACGACGTATACAGACACGTCATATTCAGAGACACCGATGGATACGACAATATCAACGGTTTCGGAAACAGGTAGTGATCGGGAATGTGAAATCGGTTATACTTGGTGTGGTGGTAGTTGCGTTGCGTGTAATAATCCGGGTTATCAGGAATATTGTGAAGATTGCGGATATACATGGGATAGTTCTTATGGGTGTTTAATTGGGGAAGCCAGTACACCTGTGACGGAAACGACGTATACAGATACGTCGTATTCGAAAACACCGGAGGAGACGACGTATACAGACACGTCATATTCGGAGACACCGGAGGAGACGACGTATACAGACACATCGTA
>CALXZG010000010.1 GCA_944393195.1 uncultured Alphaproteobacteria bacterium | reverse complement strand
AATGCGTTGTGTGCCTGAAAAACGCCCATTGTTCCGGCGATACACCGACCTGTAATACAGAAACCTATCTGTGTGAAACCTGTCCGGATGAAACGCCTTATTGGAACGGAAAGAAATGTATCGAATGCACAACGAATGCACAATGTGAAGAGAAAAATTGGGATTTACCGTATTGCAAAAACAATACTTGTTCTCCTATTTCATGCGCTTATTTAGGAAAAGCAGACGGATTAAAAGTTGTAAACGTTTGGGGGGATGCATGCAACCGTACAAGCTCATCATCTTCAAGTACACCTGATTTCAGTCTTGGTAATCCAACCTTCGCAGACAGAAAAACCTGCGATCCGTATGCGAGTGGCATTGTTTATTTCCATACGTCAAAATCGTTTACTGGAAAAACACTGGCCACAACAACCAGACAAGGTTCGGCTACGCTGGATGGTAAAAATCTGTTAAAAGAAAATGACTTTAATTTCGAACGTGGTAAATCATATACGATTAAAGCGAATGCCGGATCCAATCACAGCAGGGCATCATCTGTAACCGTTAAATTATCAGAAATCGAACCGGATCTGTTGTGCCATTAAAATACAACAAAGATCACATATCAACCTGTCGTTCAAGTCATCAAATGCCTGAACGACAACTTCCCTTTTTAACCCCACCGGCAACTTTTGATTTACACAGTATCTTTGCGCTTATTTATTCATTCGTCATCCTTGCGCAAGCGAGGATCTTTAAACCACCCCGACCCCATAAGTAATCCGTCACCCCCGACCCGATCGGGGGTCTCATGACCACCTTACTCCCTTTCCAATTCCAACATCCGCTTGCCGACGGCGACTTCCGCTGCCTTGGCGCGCGGTGTTTCATTGCTTTGCACAAGCGAGGATCTTTGGACGTACAACTACACTTTTAAAAGCCCCCGACCTGATCGGGGGGTCTTTCAATCCTCACTCCGCCGCTTAAAGATTCCCGCCTGCGCGGGAATGACGTAAAGAGAGGCAGGAATCTTTCAACACCCTCCTCTTCCTCAATTCTACTCCACCATTCCTCCTTCTATCCCCCTTCCCCCACCCCCTTATATTTTTTGTTGACTTTTTTCAAAACCGTGTTATACTGATCTCATAGTAACAGGAGGAACATATGTCACATTTAGATTTAGAAAAATTACATCGTATTGAAATACAACGGGCTGTCACGCGATTGTCTTCTTCAAAGGATTGGGTGAAAGACCACGAAAAAATACGACCGTACGCGAGTATTTTGGTTATGGGTCAAATCCGTTTGCATGATTGGGGCTTTAACAAAACACAACTGAAAAAAATTGTCGATTTTTTACCGAAATACGCGACACGTTTTTCCAATATGACACACATATTGATTTCTCATATGTTGTTTACCATTTCAGAAATGCCCAAAGAACCTGATTTTTCGAAAGAAGATAAGGTGCTGTGTATGGCGGTCGCCAACCTCTGCGCTCAAACATTGGTTCAACATAGGTACAGAGGCACCGATCCGGATAGCTATGTTGACATTGTAAAACGGGCGATTGCCTTAACAACTGATCCGGAATTAGTCGAACAATTACAGAAAAAGATCGATAAGAAAATTGGTCCAAACCGTATGCGCTGCCTGAAAGATTGTAAAGACGATCCGTTGGCCGTCAGCATGACAAGACCGCAATATCGTCGCGGGGAAAACGATAACTCATACGACGGTTAACCCTTTTTATTGAAACAAACAACCATTTCGGGCTTGACAAAAGCCCGAAAAAGGTATATATACGTGGCCTCATTTCAAAAGGATACTATTAATGACAGCTAAAATCATCGTCTTTGCAAACGAAAAAGGCGGAACGGGTAAATCAACACTCGCCATGCATACGATTATTGCTCTGTTGCGTGCCGGTAAAACGGTTGCTTCGTTTGATCTGGATGCCAATCAGGGCAGCTTAACCCACTATATCGAAAACAGACAAAATTTCGCGCGCGATAAAAATATTCCGTTGCCCATGCCGGAACATACCTGCTGGACACCGGACATTGCAAAAATCTATACGTTGCGTAGCCAAATCGACAAAGTCATCAACCGCGTCGATGCCATTATTATCGACACGCCGGGCGCTCATACCGATTTAGGCGGTCAAGCCATGGTCATGGCCGATTGCTTGGTCACACCGTTAAACGACAGCTTGGTCGATTTGGATATTCTGGCTACGGTTGAAGCCGACACCCTGCGTATCAAAGGGCCCAGCCATTTTGCTCAAACTGTTTGGTCCACCCGGCAACAACGGATGTTGGAACGCAAACCGCCGATTAACTGGATTGTCGTTCGTAACCGCCTGCTTTATAGCAAAAGCAAAAACTCACGCACCATGTCTATTCTGTTGAATGCACTTGCCCGTCGTATCCACTTTACATTGGCCGGCGGCATTGCCGAACGCGTCGTTTTTCGGGAATTATTCTTAAAAGGCTTGACGATGCTCGATTTTCGGGATAACAATATTCATGTACCGTCCACCGTGTCGGCAAACACGGCTCGTCAGGAATTAGGTGTTTTATTACACCAAATCTGGGGATCGGATATATTGGTCGAAACAAAATAGCGGATGCCCGACGGCTCCGCCAACCATAGGGGGAACCAATGGATATTACAGCAATTAAAACAGAACCGTATCTGGATCAAGCCATGGGGACATCCGGATTGCGTAAGAAAACAGCCGTTGTCCGCCAATCCCGCTATATTGAAAATTTTACACAGGCTATCTTCGATTCGCTCGAAGGCTTTGCCGGTAAAACCCTGATTATCGGCGGCGACGGCCGTTTCTATAACGATAAAGCACTTCAAACCATTTTAAAAATAGCGGCCGCCAACCAATTCGGCCGCATTATCGTCGGACAAAACGGTCTGTTGTCAACTCCGGCCACTTCCCATATCATCGTCAAATACGGTGCTATCGGCGGTATTATCCTGTCGGCAAGCCATAACCCCGGCGGTCCCGACGGTGATTTCGGTATTAAATTCAATACCGAAAACGGCGCACCGGCCCCGCAATCCGTCACGGATAAAATAACGGCGCGCGCCCACACCATTGATCGCTATTGGACCATGAATATACCGGATATCGACCTGTCCGAAATCGGCGAACAAACATTCGGCAATACCGTTATAGAAGTCATCGATCCCGTTGCCGATTACGCTGCCTATATGCAGGAAATTTTTGACTTTTCGGCCATTAAAACCTTGTTCACAAACGGCTTCACCATGATCTATGACGCGATGAACGCTGTCACGGGTCCGTACGCCAAACGTATTTTTGAAGGCCTCCTCGGCGCACCGGCCGGAACCGTCATTCACGGAACACCGTTGCCGGATTTCGGCGGCCTCCACCCCGAACCCAACCTGACATACGCCAAACATCTCGTCGATATGATGTACGCCGATTCGGCACCCGATTTTGCTGCTGCCTCCGACGGGGACGGCGACCGGTACATGATCCTCGGCCGTTCCTTTTTCTTGAATCCGTGCGATAGCCTCGCTATCCTCACCCAATACCTCGATTCCATTCCTTTCTATCACGGCCGCTTAACCGGCGTTGCCCGCTCCATGCCAACCTCGTTTGCCGCCGATGCCGTCGCACGCGACAAACACATTGCGTGCTACCAAACACCAACCGGCTGGAAATTTTTCGGTAGCCTGCTCGACGCCGGTAAAATCACCCTCTGCGGCGAAGAAAGCTTCGGTGCCGGCTCCTGCCACTTGCGCGAAAAAGACGGTATCTGGGCTATTTTAGCTTGGCTGAGTATCTTGGCGCAAACCGGTAAAACAGTTGCCGAGATTACCCACGCCCTCTGGCAACAATATGGCCGCGTTTTCGCCATGCAACAATCATACGAAGGCCTCGATGCCACCGATGCCAATACATTGATGGAAAAATTACGGGAAAGCCTGCCGACATTGAACGGCACCACCGTCAACGACCGAACAATCACCGACGCTGCCGAATTTACGTATGCCGACCCTGTCACCGGCGATACAGCCACCGGCCAAGGTATCTGCCTTTCGTTCGGTTCCGACGCCCGAATTGTCTACCGCCTGTCCGGAACGGGTAGTAGTGGCGCAACCCTGCGCGTCTACCTGAACGAACGAACAACGGATGCCACTCGTTTTTCCCAATCCCCTGCCACGGCAATGGCTGATTTAGCGGACATCAGTCGCCAAATAGCCAACCTCAAAAAACATACCGGCCGGGAAACGCCAACGACAATTACCTGATAAGGATACCATACCATGATTATACAATTCCTCAGCGTCGCTCTCCTCGCTCTTATCCAAAGTATGACGGAATTTTTACCGATTAGCTCTTCCGGCCATTTGGTACTCAGTGAAAAACTTGGGTTTTCATCTCAATCTTTGGCTACCGACGTTGCCTTACATGTCGGAACATTGGTCGCCGTCATTGCCTACTTTTGGCGGGATATCTACCGCCTGACAACCGGTTTGTTTACCCGGCAACAAGACACCCGTATGGTTCGCAACCTCATTATCGCAACCATCCCCGCTTTATTGGTCGGCTTTTTCTGCGGCACTATTCTCATTCGCTTTCGAACACCCGTCATTATCGCCGGTACCTCTATCTTTTACGGAATCCTCCTTTGGGTTGTTGATAAAACAATGAAACCCCGCCATGATATCCGGCAAATGAGCTGTGCCGAAGCCCTCTGCGTCGGTGCTGCCCAAACTCTGGCGCTGATTCCGGGGACAAGCCGAAGCGGTATTACCATGACCTGCTGCCGCGCGTTCGGTTTTAATCGACAGGATAGCGCCAAGTTCTCCATGCTATTGTCCATTCCCGTCATTGCTGCCGCCGCCGGTTATATTTTATGGCAAGCGTGGGAAACACATACCCTATCCCAATTTGCCTCATGGCATATGCTGACCGGTATCGGTCTCGCGGCCGTTTTCGGATTACTGGTTATCCATTTTTTGATGAGCTGGCTGAAACACGCGTCATTCGCTATTTTTGCCGTCTACCGCGTTTTACTCGGCTTGGTAATTTTGTATATCTTCCTCTAACGCGCGTAAAATAAAAACACGCACCGCCCCCGATAAATTTCCTTGTCGCACATAATCAATGCGCCGGATAAGCTCTGCCACCGACACACCGCGACGCGCCGCCAATCGCCGTAAAGCCGCCCAAAATTCGGGTTCCAAAGATAAACTGGTCGCATGCCCCGCAATCATAACAGAATGCTTTTCCATTATTTGCCGGTCCTTAATTTTGTTAAATCAATAATGTCATCGCCTTGATCCACCGTCGGTTCTACGGTGCGTTCCACAACGGGCTTTTCCGCTTCCGATTCAAAACTCAACATGAACTGAGCCGCCGGATCGGCAAATATCTTAATCGCTGTCCAAGGAACCACCAACGTCGTCATCACACCGCCAAAGGTCAAATCAACCCGAAAATCTGTTTCCGTCACGATTAAGTTACTAAATTGATTTTGCAAAACAATGCTGATTTCCTGAGGATACTTCGCCCGCACAAAATCCGGCATAATCACATCCGCCCGATCCGTCCGAAACGTAATAAAATAATGGGAATCTCCACACAATCCCTGTTCGGCCACCTGCGCCAAAACCCGTCGAATAACCTGTCTGTATGCTTGTTGTAAAAAAGGTTTGTAATCTAAAAACATGCGGCCGTCTTCTCCTAAAAAGCCCCGGGATTCTGTTGCTGGGCTCCCGGGAAGCCTCACCCGAACGCTCAAATTGTTCGGGAATTGATTGGTGTTTCAGACGCTGTTAAGCGGCCAAAGCCACCGGAGCAAAATTATCATTTGCGTTTATTTTTTTCAGCCCGATAACGGTGGTACCATGCCGAATGCAAGATAAAGCCTTTACTATGCGTGTCGATCCTATTTCACCCCCGAAAGAATCTCCGCCCGGTCATTACGCCCTCGCGGGTTGACCGGATTTTTATGCGGCAGATATTGCTTTTGGGCAAGGCGCCGTGTCCACTTTAAAGGACATAAGCCGAAGCCCGAAACAACTATCCATCCCATACCCACTCTTCGTGGGTTGACCGGATTTTATGCGGCAGATATTGCTTTTGGGCAAGGCGCCGTGTCCACTTAATAGGACATAAGCCGAAGCCCGAAACAACTATCCGTCCCATACCCACTCTTCGCGGGTTGACCGGGTTTTTATGCGGCAGATATTGCTTTTGGGCAAGGCGCCGTGTCCATTTTAAAGGACATAAGCCGAAGCCCGAAACAATAGATGCCCATAAAAAATGGTGGAGGTGTCGGGTACCGCCCCCGAGTCCACTACACCTATTCCGCTTTTCGTTTAGCATCATAGTCCGACTTGCGCCGAACATGGTTAGTATACCACACCCAACCCGAAAAAACAAGAGGAAAAAAGTCTGTCACGGCCGGGACCATATTCCCTCTTTTCCATTGACATTCCGGCGCGTCGGCTTTATAGTACTGTTCATAGGGAAAGGATAAGACAGCGTGCCGATAACTCTGACAAAAACAACCGATACGGTAACCGTCCGACTGGCCGGTCGCTTCCTTCGGGAGGATACCACGGCCGTTCAGACAACCATAACGGCCGCGCTGAATCGTAAACAAACGACACGCTTGGTTTTGCAAAATGACGGGATTCAATCATGGGATTCCTCGCTTGTCGTGATGTTGTACCATATTCTGCAAGTCTGCCGCCACCGTGACATAACGACCGATATGACACAACTGCCGGCCGGCCTGAATCACTTGCTGACCCTGGCCTTTTCCGTTGATCGAAAGCCGACACAAACTCAACCGAAACGCTGGCCGTTTCCCGATAATATCGGTGATGCCGCCCTGCGCCTGATACATACCATTCGCAAAGGCCTTGCCTTTTTAAAAACGACATTCGGATCCCTGCACCGTCTGGTGCGGGGCAAAGCCGTTTCCCGCCCGGTCGATTTTTTGTTTGCCCTGGATGACTGCGGACCGCGCGCCATCGGTATCGTCGCATTGATCAGCTTTATGGTAGGCCTGATTCTCGCTTTCGTCGGTGCCATCCAACTCAAAACATTCGGCGCCCAAATTTATGTGGCCAGTTTGGTTGCTATCGGTATGACCCGCATCATGGGTGCTATTATGGTCGGTATTATCATGGCCGGTCGAACGGGGGCTTCCTACGCCGCCGCCATCGGAACCATGCAGGTTAACGAAGAACTCGATGCCCTTAAAACCATGGGTATTCCCGTTTCTGATTTTCTTGTTTTACCGCGCCTGCTTGCCTTGGTTATAGCCATGCCCCTGTTAACCCTGTTGGCCGATATCATGGGCATGATCGGCGGCGGAGCCGTCGGAACCTTTATGTTGGATATTTCCTTACCCGAATATTGGAAGTATTCCGTCGAAGCATTCGATATGACGAATTTCTGGGTTGGTATCTTTCACGGTTTTATTTTCGGCATTGTTATCGCTTTGTGCGGTTGCTACTACGGTGTCACCTGTGGCCGCAACGCCGATAGCGTCGGGCGCGCCACAACACAGGCCGTCGTCGCCGCTATCGTCTGGATGATTGTTATGACCGGCTTTATTACTTGGGGATGTGAGGTAATCGGCATATGACACAACAACCGTTTATTCAAGTCAAAAACCTAACCATTGCATACGGTCATTTCGTCCTGTTGCGCGATATTTCTTTCTCGGTCAACCGCGGCGATATCTTTATCATTATGGGCGGTTCCGGCTGTGGGAAAAGCAGCCTGCTGCGCGTCATGACCGGTTTAACCCCCGCCACGGGCCAAGTCTTGATCGACGGGACGGATATGCTGTCCGCACCGGCACCGGTTAAAACAAACCTGATGAAACGCGCCGGTATCCTCTACCAAAGCGGCGCTTTGTTCAGTTCCATGACCCTTGCCGAAAACATAGCCCTCCCCCTCCAACAATATACCGACTACTCCCCTCAAATGATAGCCGAATTAATCGATTTGAAACTGGCGCTTGTCGGCCTGAAAGGCTTCGGCGATTTTTATCCCTCGGAAATCAGCGGCGGCATGAAAAAACGGGCCGGTCTCGCCCGTGCTTTGGCATTGGATCCCGATATTCTGTACTTTGACGAACCGTCCGCCGGCTTGGATCCGATCAGTTCTAAATTGCTGGACGATTTAATTCGCGATATTAACCAAAGCCTCGGCACAACAATTGTCGTCGTCACCCACGAATTACCGTCCATTTTTGCCATCGGCACCAACGCTATTTTTCTGGATGCGGATAAAAAAGGAATCGGAGCCTACGGCAACCCGACTCAATTATTAAAACACCCGCCCAACGATACTGTGGCTCAATTTTTAACCAGAGGAGGCTCTCATGCCTAAACAACCTAACAGAAAAACAATCGGTCTTTTTATCCTGATCGGCTTTATCGCTTTATTGGGACTGATCGTCCACTCCGTCTGGGATCGCCTGATCTCTGACGAAAAAAATACGGTTGTCATGTATTTTGACGAATCTCTGAAAGGCCTTTCCGTCGGCTCTCCCGTCGTCTTGAAAGGTGTTGAAATCGGTAAAGTGACGCATATTGAATTAATCGGGGATCCAACAACCTTGTCATTCAACACCCCTGTCTATGCGCAACTGCGCCCCATGCACCGCACGGACCAATTTTCACACTTTTGGGGCCGAAAAAGCACGCTCGATATTCTCATCGAAAAAGGCCTGCGCGCCCGCTTAATTACCCAAAATTACCTAACCGGTCAATTGATGATTGAATTGGTTATGAATTCCGATACACCGGCGGAAATGCATAATAATCCCCGCGATATTCGGCGCGAAATTCCCGAAATTCCGACCATTCTCTCTCCGACAGGGGAATTATCCAAAGGCTTACAAAATATTCCCATTAAACAATCTCTCGATAAATTGGAAAAAATTTTGGACACGCTCGGTCAACAATTGCCGGTCATTTTGCCTACCCTCGCACAAACAAGCAAAAACCTCAACACCCTGACACATAACCTGCCGCCCAGAATGAATGATACCTTGGATAACCTGAATCAAACTTTGTCCGATGTTTCCGAGGCTGCCCTCTCTCTGCGGAACTTAACAGACTACCTCGAACGACATCCGGAATCGTTATTGAAAGGAAAAAAATAACCCATGAAAAAATATCTGATTATCCTGACATTGACGCTGACACTCGCCGGCTGTTTCGGCGGAACGACACCCCCATCCCAATTTTATACCCTTTCCCCAACGATAACCAAGCCCGTCTCCGATCAACGCCTGACCGTCGGTGTTGACCGCGTCCAAATTCCCCGGTCTCTCGATCGCCCGCAAATGCTGACCGCAGATGCCGATACACCCGAAATGACCCTCTCGGAATTGAACCGCTGGGTCGAACCATTGCCTACTCTTATCCAACGAACCCTGATTACAGATCTGAGTACGGCACTTCCGAACGCCGTTATTCGGAACAGAATCTTTTCCGGCGAAATAAATGACTACAATGTCGCTGTTGATATCGTCCAATTAACCGCCGTTCTCAATGATCGGGCCGGCCTGCTGGCATGGTTAACCGTCCGCACGGCCGCCGGCCAAACCGTGGCTCATCTTAAAGTCGCCGAAACCGTTCCCATCGGAGTAACCTATGCCGACATGGCTAACGGTCAAAGCGCACTCATCGGCCGTCTGGCTTCCCAAATAGCCGATATATTAGCCACCTTGCCAACGCACAAAAAAGCGACCCGTTAGGATCGCTTTTTTGTTGCTCTCCCGTTTATTTTTTCTTAACCAAACCCTGAATAGCCTTAAATTGCGGATGCGCCGCATCCCGCAGCCATGCGAACAAAACCGTCTCATGCCCAACGACACGACATCCGATATCCCGCAAAGCTGTCAAAGCTGTTTCTGTATCCGTTACCGCTCGACTGGCACAAACATCGGCCATAATCCATACATCATATCCGGCCTCCCGTAAAGCCCAGGCCGTCTGAAACACACAAATATGCGCCTCTATTCCGCCGATGATTACCTGTCGCCGCCCAACTTTTTGTAACGCCTCCGCAATCCGCGGTTCTACCAAGGCTGAAAAACACGTCTTTGCCTCCACCACCGTACCGGCCGGCAAAGCCCCCGCAACGGCCGATACGGTCGCCCCTAATCCGGCCGGATTTTGCTCCGTCACAATCACCGGTACCCGCAATAGCTGACACGCTTTCATTACCCGAACGGCATTCGATACCACCGATTCACTGTCCATAGCTCGGACAAGCTTTTCCTGAACATCAATCAATAGCACCACCGATTGCGCCAAATCAATCATATTCCCCACTTCCTTTCTGTTAAGCTGTTTTTTTCGATAACCATACCATACTCCGCCGGCGATTGCAATAACACCCCGCGGCTGCCTTGCCTTTTCACATCATCTGTGCTATCTTTTATTAAAGAAAAACGACAAAGGAACACCATATGACCCAACCGACGACCGAAACCTTGATAGCCAACACCAACCTGTCGACCGACCAAATTAACCAAGCCCGCACCATTATCCGAAATTTACAGGCCGATCTGAAAACTTGTATGACAAAAGGAACCGGTCCGTTTTTGGCCGCTATTTACGACGCTGACGGCAATTTAATAGCCCAAGCCCCCAACACTGTCGTTCGCGATCAATGCAGCCACCGCCACGCGGAAATGAACGCCATTCAATTGGCGCAACAAATTCTAGGAACATACGACCTTTCACCATACAACCTATCCCTCTATTGCACATCCGAACCCTGCCTGATGTGCCTCGGCGGCATTCTCTGGTCCGGCATTAAAGCCGTCTATTACGGCGTTCCCTCCGATCGAGTCGAAGCCATTACCGGATTCGATGAAGGTTTTAAGCCTAATTGGCAAAGTGAATTTAAAAAACGCGGTATTACCGTTTGCGGCGGTCTGGCACAAACCGTCGGTGAAGCGGTTCTGACCGATTACATGACTGCCCGCCATCCTGTCTATCGTCCGGACAGATAGCCTCCCTTACCCGAACACACTCACCAAATACCCCAAAACGGCGGCACCGATTAAAATCATCGGCACCGAAACCCGATAACACATCAGGATAAAAGAAACCGCCATTACCCCCAACTCCAAAAACCGCACCCGAAATCCCGATGGTACGATTAACCGGCCGGATACAATGCTTTCCCACACCTGCCGAACCGGCCAAGGCTCCGAAAAAATCGACATATTGCAAAATAAAACCACCGCATACACAATCATCACAAAAGCGACAAGGCGCGCCCCTTTTAAAAATCCCTGTACCGGCCATGCATCCTGATACCGGTTTAGGACAAATAAAGCCCCGCCCGTCAGGATAAAAGACGGCGTCACCAATCCCAAGCTGGCCACAATCGCGGACCAAATCCCGCCCTTTAAATACCCGGCAAACGTCGCAATGTTAATCGTTACCGGCCCCGGTGTCATCTGTGCGATAGAAACCAAATTCCCGAACTCGGCCGCCGTGAATAATCCGCTTTCCGTCACAAACGTGCTGAACAACAACGGTAAAATCGTAAAGCCGCCCCCGAAAGCCAACGCGCCGAATTGGACAAATTGGATATATAGCCAAACATTATCCATGATACTGCCCTCCCTGCCACCGTTGATATAATACATAAGCCCACCCGATCGGCACCGACATAATAATCAAAGCGATTTGCGAAAACCCACACAACAAAGCAATCATAAAGGCTCCGACAATCACATAATCAAACATTCCCCGAAACACACTTTTGACAAGCCGAATCGCCGTCCCCAAAAAAATAGCCGCTACACACGCCCGCACACACGAAAAAGCTTGCAACATATGCGGGTTTTGCACATCCACACTCTGAAAAACGGCCGCAATCCCCATCATAATGCCGACTGACGGTAAAATAACGCCGATAATGGCAACCGCTGCCCCCATAAATCCGGCCAAGCGGTGCCCGACAAATATCGCTGCATTTACCGCCATCATCCCCGGCATCGTCTGCATAATAGCCACCATGTCCAACATGTCTTCATGCGTCAATACGCGCTTTTTACGCACAAAGACATCCTCAATCAACGGGACCATCGCCAACCCGCCGCCGACCACACATAAAGCAATTTGGAAAAAACGACTGAACAAAAAGAATAAAGATACCCGCTTTCCCTTTTTCGCCATTCCCTGTTTTTCTGCTTTTTGAAACCGCATACCCGTTCCTTTCCCCGACAAATAAAAAACTCTCCCCTCTTTATATACCAAAAAGGAACACCGGATTTCAAACTTATTTTTTAATAAGGCCTCTCATCCCCTCCCCCGAACCACAAAAACACCGCCGGATAATCGGCGGTGTTTTTACTTCTTCCTGTGGTTAAAAGTCAAAACGGAGTGTAACGATTCCGGTGTGGTTTACATTGACGGAATATTTGGATATCGGTCAGGATTACGGGACAGCGATCAGTCCTCGCTATCAACCGCCGTTTCAGTTGAATGGCAAGGTGAACAAGGTTACGGTTGACACAAAGCCGAAGTTATAAAAAAGAGGAGCCTGTGGGCTCTTCTTTCAAATAAGAAGATTTTTAAGTGGTCCACTGATCGTTTTTCAAGTCAACGCAGCCGTTTTTTTTCAAGGAGACGCCTTCATCTTGAAGCAGACGTTTTTGGTCGATCCATCCGGGAACCAGGCGGCCGTTATGCGCGACGATCCTATGGCAGGGATAGTCACCGTAATATTGAGAGAAGCGTAAAACACGGCCGACAAGGCGGGCATTTTTCGGGCGGCCGATCAGGCGTGCGATTTGGCCGTAAGTTGCTATTTTTCCGGCCGGAACTTCCTCTACGACGGATAAAATTTCGTAAATCAAATTTTCGTTCAATATCTGTTTCATGAAATGAAAATATTTTTCTATTACCACGAAATCATGTTTCGGAGCGAAAGTTCACGATTGTTATCGGTTTGATTGATTTTTGAGTAATGCTTTTTGGAGCAGAGAGGCATCCATTGATAAAATTTGTTTCGTTCTGTGTTCTACCAAGGATTCAATCGGGCGATTTTTCACCTGTGTTTTTAAAGATTGGTAATCCTCCGGAGACAACCGGTTGTTATTTATTTCTTTATCTCCGATCAGACTGTGGGCTAAATCAGCTATTTTTTGGGACACGGTCGGATTGGTCTTTTCTAATAGTGTCGCTGTGGCTATCAAAGTTTTGATTCCTTCATTGCGTGCTTTTTGTAAAAAAGAATTTTGACGACAAGACTGCCGTGTCAAGGCTATTATGTCATTTTCATTTAAAACAGAATGTCCCTTTTCGTCATGTTGTGTCAAAATATCATTGACGACAGCATTTACAAGATGTTCCAAGCGTTGCATTTTGGTTGCGAAAGGTTTGTCCAAAAAGGCATTTTCAATCGTTCCGTCTGTATTTTGATAGTTTGTTTTGGGTTGATAATGATCCAAAACATCAACATGAGAGATTAAACGAGCAGCCGCCTGAGCCTCCATTAATGCATCTTTTTGTGCCCTTGAAACAACATCCAACCCGACCAATAACATACCGGAGGTGGGAAGTCCTTTAGGAACAGGTTGTTTTTGATCAAGGTATTTTTTCTTTGCCGCCAAACGAACGGGAGGGAAAATACCGGCCGCTTGTTCTTTTATCCATGTTTTTTTATCTGTTGCGGATTCCCGACCCATTATCTTATCTGAAATTTTTTGTGAGGTTTCTTCTGTCGGGTGAGCGTCATAAATGGCCAGCATATCCGCGAAAATTTCTTTTACCTCATCTGACATTTCATAAAAGGAGGCAATTAAGGACATTGTCGGTTTTTGCAAATTGTCAAAAGTTATCTTGTGATCGGCAGGTAAATTTTTCATGATTAAACACGTCCTCCTTGAAACAGATTAGAATAACTTATTGTATCATAAATCAACAATTCAGTCAAGCATCAAGGAGCTTTCTGTATTTTTATCATATTTTAGTCGATATAAAAAAACGCCCTTTTGGGCGTTTTTTGAACGATGGTTGGGGTAGCTGGATTGCTCGGCTCCGCCTCGTCCTCATTGCATTCGGACTGTCCTTCGGACATCCGCTCCGGCAAAAGCCTCCGCGACCGAACCAACCATTCGTTGGTTCTCATCTCCTAACCCCAACAAAAAACCGCCCCTCGGGCGGTCTTTTTATTTGGTTGGGGTAGCTGGATTCGAACCAACGAATGACGGTATCAAAAACCGTTGCCTTACCACTTGGCGATACCCCAGTCATATTTCATGGCGCGCTTGGCGAGATTCGAACTCACGACCCTTGCCTTCGGAGGGCAATACTCTATCCAGCTGAGCTACAAGCGCAAAAGCCGACATGAAAATCATCAATCTTATATCCTATTTTAAAATGAAATGCAAGCTTTTTTTTACACTTTCCCAAAATCAAGCCCGACAAACCCGATTAAGGCACTGCCGTTTCATCTGCAACGACACGACATCCGTCCGGCAAAAAAAATTGAAAAACCGGCACATCCAAAGCCCGTGCAATCTGATAAACCGTACCGATTCGCATGTTTCCAACCCCTGCTTCAAACAAAGAAATTGCCGCCTGAGTCATCCCAATTCGCTTAGCCAATTCCGCCTGACTCACTTTTTTCTGCCGCCGCGCCTGTTGAATTCGATAGCCGACCTGTATAAAATCCGCGGCTTTTGCCGCCACAACACCACGCCGTTTTTTTCCTGCCATATTACTTTTCATAAAATCATTATATAAGTATAAATCTATAAAGTCAATTTTTTTTGAATGTCGATCCGATATTTGTCAATCAAATAAAAAATAAAAAAATATGGTTTTCCTCTTTATTTTTCCGAACGCTTTTGCTATACTGCACATAATATCGTTTTTTTACAGAAAGGAACCTCATGAAATACATCGCTCTGCTCCCTCTCTTTCTTGTTGTGGCCTGCGTCCAAACTCAGGATGATACAATGGTATCAGATAATGACAAACCGATTACCCCTGTTCAGGAAGACGTTTTTGAAGAAATAGATACCTCCGTGGATGCGATTCCCCTGCCTCACCCCCCTTCTTATCAAGAGCAACAACCGGCTGCGGAAACAACTTCCGCTCAACCGGCACAACCGACACAATCGACCCAATCGGTACAACCGACCTATCCGACACAGCCCGCTTATACGCAACCTGTGCCGACAACCTATCAACAACAATCAATGCAAAGGACGCCGGATGGCAATGTCATTATTGAACTACCGCCACAACAAATTTATATTCCAACCGAAAATTATCAACAACCATACCTTGGGGAACCTGTTCAGGAAATAAACACACCGGTCAGCTTCTCTCAACCGGCACAAGCAACCCAACCCGCATACGGGGCAAACCTGCCACCGATGCAACCGACTGTCGCACCTATCCTCTTGCAATATCCCGGCCGACCGGACTTACAGGTGCAATGCGCCTCTAATGACGCGGCATGCATTACATCCTTCGAACAACAAGGCTTTGTCCAAGTCCGCTATATGCCGCAATTTGCCGGGTATCAAGATATCCCTGTCGCATCCGACTATCCGACAACCGGTCGGTGGCGCCACCAAAACAACATCCCGCGGTGGTAAATGCTGGCCCATACCCACTCTGTCGCTTTTGCCGGTATTCACGTCCTAAAAATAGGGATTGAAGTCCAAATTACCAATGGCTTACCCGCCTTTACCATTGTCGGTTTAGGCGATAAAGCCGTTGCCGAAAGCCGGGAACGCGTTCGCGCTGCGCTCCACTCCTTGGGGCTGTCATTGCCGGCCGCACACATTACGGTTAATTTAGCGCCGGCCGATGTTGTGAAAGAAGGCACGCACTACGATCTGCCAATAGCCATTGCCTTAATGGGCGCCATGGGGATTATCCCGATCAATAGCATAACATCCCTGATGATGATGGGCGAACTCGGTTTGGATGGCAGTATTCGACCGGTTTGCGGTATTCTGCCAGCCAGTATCGCCGCCAACGAACACAACCTCGGCTTCGTTTGCCCTGCGGAACAAGGGGCCGAAGCTCTCTGGTCCGATACACCGGTTATTTTGGCACCCCGTTCATTACTGGAATTAATGAATCACTTGAAAGGTCGGCAACTCTTGACACGCCCGACGCGACAAGCGGACACCCCACCGGATCCGATGGCGGACTTACAGGATATCAAAGGTCAATCCACCGCCAAACGCGCATTGGAAATAGCGGCCGCCGGCGGTCATAATCTGCTGATGATCGGCCCGCCCGGATCGGGTAAGTCCATGCTGGCGGCACGCCTGCCTTCCATTATGCCACCGCTTTCCCACCGTGAAGTCTTGGAAGTCAGCCAAATTCACTCCGTGGCCGGTCTGTTGAAAGAAGGTCGCCTGATTACCCAACGTCCTTTCCGTTCTCCCCACCATTCTGCATCAACACCGGCCATGGTCGGTGGTGGTCTCAAAGCCCGCCCTGGTGAAATTTCCTTGGCACACCGCGGTATTTTGTTCTTGGACGAACTTCCCGAATTTAACCGAACCACTCTGGAATCATTACGGCAACCGCTCGAAACCGGAACCGTATCCGTTGCACGCGCCAATGCCCACGTCACCTATCCGGCTCGTTTCCAATTGGTCGCCGCGATGAATCCCTGTAAATGCGGCTATCTCGGCGTACCGGGTCATGCCTGTACCCGCGCACCGCGTTGCGCCGAAGAATATCAAGCTAAAATCTCCGGTCCGCTGCTCGACCGAATCGATTTACAAATCGAAGTTCCTTTGGTACCACCTTGGGAATTATCCAGACAACGCGGCGGTGAATCCTCGGCTACCGTTCGGGAACGCGTCATCAAAGCGCAAGCTTTCGGCGCCGCCCGCCGGCAGGAATTTAACCTGCTCGTTAACGCACACGCGGATGGCAGTGCTCTGGAAAAGATCGCACCGATGACGGACGAAGCCCGTTCTTTTCTGGTCAACGCCGCCCAAAAGCTCATGCTGTCCGGCCGCGGATACCACCGCATGATTCGTATTGCCCGTACCATAGCGGATATGGAACAAACCGACGTGATTCAAACAACGCATATGGCCGAAGCACTTTCCTTCCGCCGTTTCTTCTCGTTTAAGAAAGATTAGTTTTAATTCATACCCGATACGCCGGTCATATCACACACCGACTATTTAGGATCGGACAATTTGCCGTCTTTACCGTGCCGACCAATCACTTGTATGACCGGCCGTTTTTTTCGCGGATCATACGCAAAAACCAATTGCCCCTGCTTAAAAAGGAACACTTTCTCCCCGAAAACATCCCGGCGCCATCCGCGCATACACGGTACATTATTATCTCCGCGCGCCAAAGCCGACAACTCATCCGATGTCGCAATAATACGTGGCGCAACCCCTAACTCTTCACTGACCATGTTCAATAAAAGGCGCAACAAATCCGCCATGACACGCTGCGTCGCCGTCAAAGGCTTCGGCAATCGCCAATTCGTCGGATAGGCCGCCGGCGGATCTTGCCGCGCTGCTGCGATAACCGCCAACACCTCATCCGCCAAACGCCCCTTGACAAACCCGCCCGGCAATCCACGCAACTTTTCCAAATCGACCGGCGTTTTGGGACAAACGGCGGCCAATTCAATCAACGCCTCATCCTTCATAATATATCGCCGCGGCTTATTCTTCTGCTTGGCCGTTGCTTCCCGCCAAGCACACAACCGCGCAAAAACATGTACCTGCTCCGGCTTTTTAAACGGTGTCTTGATTTTTTGCCAAACCGTTTCATTGTTCACATCATACGTTTCCGGATTGTTTTGAACGGCAATTTCTTCATCCAACCATCCGGCCCGACCGGAAGCCGCCAACTCTGCCGACAACTTGACATAAACATCCCGTAAATACGTAACATCACATAACGCATAGGCTACCTGTTGTTCATTTAAGGGCCGCCGGGACCAATCCGTCACACGCATCGACTTGTCCAATGATACACCCGTCATATCTTGCACCAATTGTTGATAGCCGACATTTTCCCCATACCCGCATACCATAGCCGCAATCTGCGTATCAAACAAAGGTGTCGGCACCTGCCCCGACAACCGATAAAAAATTTCAATATCCTGGCGCGCCGCATGAAACACTTTGACCACTCGGGGATTTTGCAGCAATGCCAATAAAGGAACCAAATCCAACCCCGGCGCCATCGGATCGACACAAACCGCCTCTTTCGGCGAAGCCATCTGAATCAGACACAGTTCGGGATAATAGGTTGCCTCACGAATAAATTCGGTATCCAAAGTTATAAACGGTTCTGTCGCAAATCGCCGACAAACATCCGCCAATTCACACGTTGTCGTTATCATCATTTTTCTCAGGATACTCTCTTTTTCATTGCAAAGCAAGCAATTATTAGGTATAACAACAAATATGAACGAATTATGGAATCCGGATATTATACGTATCCAATCGGCTTTACAGGGTAAAATAAGGCTGGTCGGCGGTTGTGTGCGCGACTTCATTCTCGGCGTACCGCCCCATGATTTGGATATCGCAACCCCCTGGCCACCCGAACAGGTTCGGCAATTGTTAAAAGAGGCCGGCATCAAATCCGTCCCAACCTCCCTTTTTCATGGCGTTATTACCGCCACAATCGGTAGCCGTTCCTACGAAATCACAACCCTGCGCCAAGATACCTGTCAAGGGGACAAAACAACGTTCAATTGGATCGACGATTACGCCACCGATGCCCTCCGCCGTGACTTTACCATCAACGCCCTCTCTATGGATGCCGACGGAACTATTTACGATTATACCGACGGTCAGGCCGACCTCGCCAACCATATTGTTCGCTTCATCGGGGATCCGGTGCAACGCATTCCCGAAGACCCGATCCGAATCTGCCGCTACATCCGATTTTGGTCGCTCTACGGCGGGGAATCACTCGACCCGACCGTTTTAACAATCGCCGCACAAAACGTCTACGGCCTGCATTATATGTCCCACGAACGCCGGCGGAAAGAATTACTTAAAACTTTAATGTCTCCCCGCGTCATTCCGGCCTTAACCGCATTAAAGGAAATTGATGCGCTACCCCACCTGATGCCCAACGCCGATATTGCCGGCTTGACAATTCTCCTGCAACACCGCCCCCAAGCCACCGTCTGGGAACGCCTCTTTATCTTGGCGCGCGGCTCTATCAATAGCCGTGGTGACACAACCTTAAAATCCCGCATGGAACGCCTTGCCCGCCCGGTCGTCTATCGCGACACCCGCGCCCTGCGCCTGATTTTAGGTGATGAAGGCCGCTATATTTTCGATTTTCTCCTACTTCGAGGCCTCATCTTCGGCGATATTACATCCGAAGAGTATCACACCCTTTCTCAATTGCAAGCCCCTCCTCTCCCGCTTCGGGAGCCGGATTTAACCGGCCTGCCGGGCATGAAAAAAGCCGCCGCCCGTGAAGAAGCCATGAAAATCATCCGCCGTTTGTGGGTGGATTTGGATTTTCCCGGCGATAAAATGTTTTTGACACAGGCTTTTAAAAACTATATGATATCTATCGGAAGGAAAATATAATATGCAAACACACAACAACGAATCCGGACGCAGCTTAATTGAAATGCTGGCTGTCATCAGTATTATCTCCATGATTACGATCGGCTCTATCTCGGGTATGAATTACGGTCTTCAAACCTTTCGCGCCAATAGCGCCTTTGAATTGATAGAAAACTCCGCCCGCGGTGCCATCGACCTGTTTTCCTGGCGACGCGGCTTTCCAACGGGTGAGAACTTCGGCAAATGGATATGCGAAAACGATGTCATCCCCGGCGGCAGTACGTCCGACACGTGTCAAGACGGTTACACGGCTACAACAACAACCGGCTGGGGTAATATGACCATGCAACCCGTAGACTCGTACTGCTTCGAAATTACATTGGCCGGCGTTCCCTCACGCGGTTGCAGCCTGCTTTCCAATATGGCCTGGCGCTACGCCACCCATGGTTCTTGTAGCGCTGGTAAACAGGACTGGGACTGCGATTCGGCCAGCCAAACACTCACCTTTTTCGTTGAATAACCGTCACCATTTTTCATACACATACACAAAAGCAGAGCTCTCGGCTCTGCTTTTTTTTTAAGAACGATTCGAACAACCGCTACCGGTTAGCGTTCCCGCTCTGCCGGTGCTTTTTGCGGAACCGGCATAACCTGAGTCGCTACTTTTTGCGGCTGAGAACGAACCATATCCGTGTACACCAACGGTAAATACGTCGCCGACGGATAATCCGCTCGGATAGCCTTAACCGCGTTCAAGGCCGCCTCGGTATCGCTTAACGCCGAATCCGTCTTCAAGCCCTCTCGCGTCTGTGTGGCCAAAACCGTCGCCAACGCCGTAATCTGCTCACGCGGAGCCGCTGCTCTCATTTGCTCCAACTGCTGTTGCGGATAACTTAATGTACCACCGAAAGCGTCTAAGAATAAAGCTGCCTGATCGGCCGGTAATCCCCGCAAGTTTTCTGTCAGGTTAGATACCACTCCATTGGCAAACTGTAAGAAATCACGTGCGTTATTGACCGAAAATTGCGCCACAACCGATCCACGCATATTATGCAACGTAATCCGGGGACCACGAACCATCTCATTCTGGCGCGCGATAAATTCTCGTCCGGCCTGTTCAACGGACAACCCGTCCCGCAATAACATGGCCATTCCCTGCGCCGCCGTATTACGCACCAACCGAGCCGCCACCCGCGGTTTTAACTGAGCATTTCCGATAATACCGAAAGCCAAATCATCACTGAAAATCAACTTGGCGCCACTGTTCGGTAAAGCTCGGATCGCCAACGCCCGATCCGCCGGTTTTTGTTTTTTCTCAACCGTATCTTTCTTTTCTGCCACAGGCGTTTGCCCCATCGCCGTGTTGGTCACAGCCGGTGCTCCATAGAAATTAAACGTCATATTGATCAAACTTCCGGCCTCGGACGGTTTCTTGCCTTCTACCGGTGTGTCTGTCTTGACTTTCTCGGCCTTTTCTGCCGCCGGAACATCTGTTTCCGCAACCGGTGCCGCAACCTGCGCGACCGTATTTGTCACCGCCGTCGGTACAGGCGTACCCGCCACCGGTTCTTGCTCTTTACCGGCAACCATCTTGCTGATACCATATCCTGTCGCACCGACAAGACCGGCGATTAAGAACAACGGCAATAACAATTTCCGCAAACCGTTTTTCTTCATCTCACCGTGATAGTGAATAATAATGGCACCGATTGTTTTGTCTTTTAACATTTCCGCCGCTGCCGGAGATGTCTCCAAATCACGTTCTGCCCCCGCATCCGCCAAGCGGTCAACCTGATTCGTTATCCAATTAATCCGTTCCTCTTTCGTCGCATTCGGTATTTGTTCATCGGCTACCTGCGTCAACGGTTTATACCAATACGTTGTAAACTTATATTGATTATATTTTTCATAAACCGATTCCTGATATCCGCCGACCAAAGCCACAACCTGATGATACCGATTGTAAAAAGGAATTAATTCGCTCGGCATGACAAAGCTGAGGGCAGCTTGCTCTTCCGCCGCCTGTTTTTCCCGTTCGGCTTCTGCCTGACGCCGTTGCGCCGCAACCGTTTCCGCATACGTTTTCGGAGCTTCCGTTTCCGTCGCTTGCCCGTCCAAGGCCGCCGGAGCTTTTGCTCTGACCATTCCTAAATCGACAAGAGCCGCTGTCCGAGCCAAAATTTTCCGCGTTGTGTCCAAATCGTCAGCCAATTTTTCATTCTCGATTGTTTTAGCCGCCAACGCCGCTTGCGCTTCCGCCAACTGTTTTTCTAAAACCGTCGTTGCCTGCGTTGCTGTTTTAGCCTGATTCCGACGATAAGTCCGCGCATTTTTCTTTTGAATCTGTAAAGAACGATCCAAATCGGCCACTTTCCCTTGTAAGATCGCCGTTTCTTTCTTTAATTGTAAAGCCCGCCGCTTTTCATGCGTCAACACGGCACGCGCTTCGGCCAATTTCTTTTCCAACGCTTCGATTTCACGCGCCTTCGCCGCCATTTCCTGCTTATGTTTGATATTGGCACTCTTCTTGCGTGCGTGCAAAGACCGTTCCAAATCGGCAATCTGTTCTTCCAATGCCGCCACTTCTTCCTCTAACCGGGAAGCCAGTTGCTTTTCTTTGGCCGAAATTTGCCGCTCTTCCGCCAAGTCCCGCTTGGCTTGCCGCATCGACTGCCGGGCTGTTCCCAAATTACCTTGAAGCGTTGTCACCTGACCGTCAACCGCCGCGGCCCGAGCCCGCAAAATCGCATTTTCAACACGCAATTTATCAAATTGCCCGTTTTCAAATTCCCGTATTTCCGCGTCCGGAGATACCTTCTGCACGGCTTCCGGCCAAACAATATCCGACTTGTCATTCAACTCGGCTTTGCGCTTTTCCCACATATTCCGCATTTGCATGGCAATCCGCATTTCTTCACGCCGCTCATCCGCCGTTAAGCGCCGTTTAACCACAACATCCTGAATCGTTTCATCCCAATCCGCCAAAAATTCATCGGCCGATTTATTCATTGCCGTACCGCCGACAATACCCCGCACGGCCCGATACGCTTTCCGTACCGCTTCACTTTCAAATAACGCCAACGGATGCTTCACAACATCCAATAGCTCTTCCGTGGATACCCCCTCTGCCGTCGCATAAACTCGGCACATGATATCCCCCGTTTTCGTCGCCATAAAATGTTGCAAATCTGTATTTGTTAATAACCGCCGATCCAATCCGCTGATTTCCGACAAAGCCTGAAAAGATAACTTTTCCGCCCGCGTCATCTCTTTTTGAACCAACGGTCGACGCATCATAACGTCACCCACCGTTTGCGCGGCATCCCGATCCAATAAAACCGCTAACGTTTCCTGTTCCGTTTCGGCCACCCCATACATCAAAGCCGCCGCCTGACGCATAACTTGCGCCCGTGTCGCCGCATCCGCTATCGGATAATACATCGGAATAATGGACTCTGCCAACTCCGCCACATGTACACCCGCCATCCACGCCTGCGGATCTTCATCCACACTGCCGTTTTGAACTAATCGCTGTATTCGTTCCGCTTTCTTTAATAATGCCTGAGATACCGTCATCATCTGCCTCCTTATTTTGCCTGATTCCTCTGCTTAATAATAAGTCTAGCATAACATGACGTTTTTGTCAACTCTTTTGTTTGTCTAGTTATTTTACAAACGTTCCCAGACCGACTTGGCCAAGTCCCTTGTTTTGGCATAAAACCGCCGCCGACGGCTCGGATCAATATCGATACCGATAGCGGCAATTTTGTCGTTTTCCAAAGCGCGCACCACTAATTCAATTTCATCCAAAGCCAACCGATCCCCGATTTCAATATCGGTAAATTCCTGCGCCATAAAATCGGCAATCGTCATATCCGCCACATGTTGCGGAATTTTTAAACCATACATCTGACGCAGCTCGCCAAACGTTGTCGTCGGTGCAATCGGAAAATCTCCGTACACATCCCGTGTATTTGGCATTTCATCCCCACCATCCCCATATAAATGATCCAATACCGGTCGCCGATGATTGGATGGGAGAAAGACATACACTTTATCCCCCGCCGCCAATTGCCGCAAAATCGTTCCCGACGAATACGCAATCCCGTTACGTACAACCATACTCGGTTTAGCCCACCGCGGAATTGCCGCCCCCAACACTACCGGAGTCTGTTCCGTCAATTGATACAAAATCAACGAACTGTTGGCCAATCCCGGCAAATCAACCTCGGCCACGGCCGGATCTGGATGCGGTGTCGGCACAACCACATGGCACCACCGCGCCATCGCCGGAATGAAAAATCCCTGTAAACTTAAACTGAGCAACACCATCACAAATACCATGTTGAAAAATTGATCCGCAAAAGTCAATCCGTACACGATCGGTGCCAAAGCCAATAAAATAGACGTTGCCCCCCGCAATCCGACAAAAGAAATAAAAACCTTTTCGGCGGCCGTATAGTTTTTACAAAAGGCCAACAATCCCCATACCATTAACGGCCGGGTAATCAACATCATAATCATTCCCAACAATAACGCCGGTCGCCAATATTGCTCCAATCCCGATAAAGAAACAAATAACCCTAAACAGGTAAACATCGTAATCTGCGACAACCACGTAATCGTCTGTTGAAACTTTGCAATCTGCATATGCGCCTGTATCGGTGCATTTCCGACCAACAACCCCGCGATATATACCGCCAAAAATCCCGAACCGCCCATCATGTTCGTCACCGCAAACCCCAACAAAGCCAACCCCAAGACAAAAATCGGATACAAAGCCGTCTCCAATTTAACCCGATTAACAATAAACGGAATCGCCTTCCCCAATAAATAGCCGGCCCCGCCGCCGATTAACAACTGTCCCAAAAACAAAAGCCCCAACGTTGTCAGGCCGATTGTCTGACCGTTTACCTGATGCTGTAATAATGTCACACACGAAATCGTCAAAAAGATAGCCATCGGATCATTGGCACCCGATTCGATTTCCAAGGTTGCTTTTACCTTTTCCCGCAACACAATTCCCTGCGACCGTAATAAGAAAAAGACCGCCGCCGCATCCGTCGAACTGATAATCACCACCAATAAAAAAGCCGGCAACCACCCGATATGCAAAATTTCCCGCGCGAACGGTGCCGATAAAACCGCCGTCAATACCACACCGATCGTCGCCAATAACAAAGCCGGCCGGCTGGCAAGCCGGTAATTTTTCATTTTCGTCTGAAATCCGCTGTCAAATAAAATCAAAGCCAGAGCCAACGACCCGATAAAAAAGCAAATTCGCGGACGCCGTAAAACTTCCAACATTTCTAAATTACCGGCTCCGACCACCAATCCGATACATAAGAAAATCAAAATTAACGGCACACCGACACGTAAAGAAACCAGACTTGTCAAAATACTGACGCACAACAATACCGCAAAAACCAAAATCGGCAAGCTGATAAAATCCATTCCGGTCTCCCTTCTGTTACGTTCGTCGCGTCCGACGTTTTAATGATGATAACTTATTGCTGACCGACGCCGTATCCCGCCCGGATTTAGCCAACCGATTATACATCCGCTCAATTTCTTTATTTAAATACGCATCCTCAATCCGCGCCCGCATTTTTTTCTTCTCGGTCGTTTTTCCGTTTTTTAAAACCGCCTCTTTTTCATTCAAAATAGCCTGCACCGACATCTCCGGCTGCGCCGTCTTAACCGCAATCACATACGGCAAATCATGAATCAATTCCTCAATAACCGCCCGACTCTTTTCCTTCGCCATCCCCGAACAATACCGGTCAATCATATCAAAAGCCAACCCGGCCTCAAAACTGTTATCCACCACAATAAAAGGCATCGGATCCGAAAATCCCTTTAAATGCATTTCCTTTAAATACTCAATCAAGTGATGAAAATAACCGTCTACATTGTATAAAACAAACGGCTTGAAATTTAAAAACCCGTCCTGCATCGCAACACAATCATAGGCCAACTCATCCAAGGTCCCGACACCGCCCGGCGCAAAAATGACAAAGTCCGCATCCAATAACTGTTGCTTACGCTCCTCTAACGTATGCGCCACAACCACATCCGAAAACTCATCAATGAAATCATCACTTTGGTATAAAGCCAAATACTCCTTCGTCGTTACGGCCCGTATCGGCGCATCCGCCACATGCCGATCCAATTGTATCCAAGCATCCAACACCCCCCGCGCCACGGCCCCCATAATGCCGCGCGATGATAACCCGAAATCCAACCGATACTGCCGCCGGCCGATTTCCTGCCCCAACCGAAATGTCTCCCGCTCATACACTTTCCGATTGCCGGATCGGGATCCCCCCGCCACAAACACTCGCGTCGTCCCCGCCCGGTTACGTGATAAAAAAGCCGACGTAATCCGCCCTGGCGTACTTCCTTTCCGCCCGGTTTTCTGCTCCCGTTCTAATAATCCGGAGCCTCGTTCCAATACAATTTCAACTGCTGTTTTGCGCTTTTTTTTCATCTTGTTTTCCGCCGATTTTTTCTTCACTATACCACATTTTTTTAAAAAGATGCTAGCATTTATTTTAAAAAAATGCTATACAACCCCTATTCACTATTAAAAATTTTTTGCATAGTTTAAGGAGAATCGCATGGAAAATCGTATGAAGAAAATCGTGCTTTTGGGTGTTTTAACGGTCGTCTTGGCGGGCGGCGGCTATTTGGGATACCGGTACTGGACATCAACCCATACTGCCACCACGCAACAAATGCCGGCACAGGCCGTTGATGTCATGACCGTCGGTATGAAACAGGTTAACCCAGAGGCGAGCTACGTTGCCAAAATTGAATCCATGGACAAAGTCGGCCTGCGCGCCCGCGTCACCGGCTTCCTGCAAGAACAATTGTTCAAAGAAGGCGATATGGTGAAAAAAGATCAACCCCTTTTCCTCATCGAAAAAGTGAACTTTGAAGCACAGGTACGTCAGGCCGAGGCCAATCTGGCCAAAGCCAAAGCCAGTGCCGTCAACGCCAAAGCTCAATACGACCGGACCAAAACGTTGTATAAAACAAAAGACGTGTCCGCTGCCAAGTTAGACGAAGCCCGTGCCGCCAATGATTCCGCACAAGCTACCGTTTCCGAAATGAAAGCCCTGTTGGATTTGGCTCAAAAAGATTTGGAATATACAACGATTGTGGCACCGATGGACGGTAAAATCGGTGAAACAACGTTTTCTGTCGGTGAACTCATCGGACCTAGCTCCGGCGTGTTGGCTGAAATCGTTTCCATCAACCCGATTGACGCCGTCTTTTCGGTTAGCGAAAACGATATCGCCCGTTTGCAAGATCAATTCGGAACCGGTTCCGAAACCGAAGTCACTTTTGTTTCCGCAACCGGTAAAGTCTATCCGGAAAAAGGCAGCATTAATTTCATCGACGTTGCCTTGGATGAAGCCATGAATACCCTGAAAATGAAGGCTTCTTTCCCGAATCCGAACAACCGCTTGATTTCCGGCCAATATGGCCGCGTTATTCTGCGCGGGACACAACCGATCAGCCGTATCGTCATTCCGATGAAGGCCGTTCAACGTGATATGACGGGTGCCTTTGTCTACTTGGTCGATACCAATAATACGATTGTGAAACAAGTCGTCCAAACCGGCCTTGAATTACCCAATTTTGACGTGATTATCGAAAGCGGCCTGACCGGTGGTGAAAAACTGGTTGTTGCCGGCTTCCAAAAAATCACAACCGGTACCACCGTTCAACCCGTTTCGGTGCAATAATCCGTCGAAAGGAGAAACCCTATGATCGCAGACGCCTTTATTAAACGCCCTCGGTTGGCGACGGTTATTTCCCTTGTTATCGTTATGGCCGGTATGCTGGTGCTCAGCTCCATGCCGGTCGAACAATATCCGGATATTGTTCCGCCATCTGTTTCCGTTCAAACGGTCTACCCCGGTGCCAGTGCCGACGTTGTTGAATCCTCCGTCGCACAACAAATCGAATCTGCCATTAACGGCGTTGAAGATATGTTGTATATGAGCTCGACAAGTGCCGATGACGGTTCTTACAGCCTGACTGTCACCTTCGAAATCGGAACCGATCCGAACATCGCGGCCGTAAACGTCCAAAACCGCCTCAAAACGGTTGAAAGCCTGTTGCCGGAAGAAGTCTTACAACAAGGTGTCACCGTGCGTTCCAAAATGGGATCCATGTTACAAGTGTACACCGTTTCATCAACGAACCCGGAACATGATTCGGCCTATCTGTCCAATTACGTGCTGATTAACGTGAAAGACGAAATCGCTCGGACACACGGTGTCGGCGACGTCTTCTTGTTCTCGGATCAATTGTACAGTATGCGTATCTGGCTGAATAACGATAAACTCAAAAGCCTGAAACTGTCCACAAACGATATTTTGACGGCGATTAAAAGCCAAAACCTCCAAGCCTCTCTCGGCCGTATCGGCGTTATGCCGACCACCTCGGATCAAGAGTTTCAATTCTCCCTGACAACCGACGGTCGTTTATCCACACCGGAAGAATTTGGGGAAATCGTTATCCGTGCTAATACGGACGGCTCTTTCCTGTTATTGAAAGATGTCGCCCGCGTCGAACTCGGTGTTCAATCCCAAGCCATGGACGCTTCCTATAACGGTCGTCCGGCTGTCGGCTTTGCAATCTTCCAATCCCCGGGATCAAACGCCATGGACGTGGCTGCCGCCGTTTCGGCTAAAATGAAAGAATTGCAAAAGAGAATGCCGGCCGATTTTCATGTGGCAACCATGTTCGATACGGCTCAGTTCGTTAACGCGTCTTTACAGGAAATTTTCCAAACGATTATCGAAGCATTCATCTTGATTGTTTTGATTACCTACCTGTTTTTGGGAACCTTGCGCGCCACCATTATTCCGACCTTGGCCATTCCGGTCTCCCTGATTGGTGCTTTTATCGGTATGGGCTTGTTCGGCGTGACGGCCAACACCATTTCTTTGTTAGCCTTGGTATTGGCCATCGGTGTTGTGGTCGATGACGCCATCGTGGTGGTTGAAGACGTCGAAACCATTATGCACGAAAATCCCAAACTCCCGCCGGCCGATGCCGTGAAAAAGTCCATGGACCGTATTACGGCGCCGATTATCGCCATTACCATGGTGTTGCTCGCCGTGTTCGTTCCGGTCGCCTTTACGCCCGGTATTTCCGGCTTGCTCTATCGCCAATTTGCCATAGCGATTGCGGCGGCCATGGTCATTTCGGGGGTTAACTCCCTGACGCTCAGCCCGGCTGTCGCCACGATTATTATGCGCCCGAACCAAAAACCGTTCCGGATCGTCCAATTCTTCATGGATTGGATTGATAAAGCCCGCAACGTGTACTCCGGTAGCGTCAAACGGCTCGTTCCGTTTTCCAAAGGTGTCCTGCTCATCATGGCGCTGTTCGGCTATATGTCCTATTGGCTGATTAACCATACGCCGAACGGCTTCTTACCGGCCGAAGACCAAGGGGCCTTTATGATGGAAGTCCAACTGCCGTCGGGAACCTCGTGGAACCGAACCCATGAAATGATGCAGGTGATTGCCGAACGCGTCAAAAGTATTCCGGAAATCGACTCTTACATGATGATTACCGGCTACGGAATTATGTCCGGCGTGCAATCGTCGAATAACGGCTTCTTCATTCTGCACCTGAAACCCTACGAAGAACGCATGGGTAAAGGTCAGGATGTGAACAGCCTCATTACCCAATTGTATATGAAAACAATGGATATCAAAGGTGCACGAGTCTTTCCGTTTAATATGCCTGCCATCTCGGGTATCAGTATGACGGCCGACTTTGAATATATTCTGCAAAGCACACAGGGTGCTTCTCCGGAAGAAATTCTGGGCGTTGCCAACGAATTAATGGCGGCGGCGAATAAAGACCCGCGCCTGCAACGCGTCATGACATTCTATACCGTCGACTCACCGCGCGTCAAACTCAACGTAGACCGTAAAAAAGCCTACGCGCTCGGTGTCTCCATTGCCGACATTTTTGCAACCATGCAAACCATGCTGGGGGGAACGTATGTCAACGACTTTAACCTCTACGGTCGCGTCTGGGAAGTGAATGTCCAAGGCGATGTCATGGAACGCAGAACGCTGGATGATATCTTTAAAATCAACATCCGCAATAACAAAGGCGAAATGGTACCGCTCCGTTCCCTTGTGACCGTCGAACGTACCATCGGCGCCCAATCCATCCAACGGTATAATAACTACCGCTCGGTTAAAATTACCGGCGCTCCGGCCGCTGGCCAAGGTTCCGGTACCGCGATGGCTGCGATGGAAGAGTTGTCGGAAAAAATCCTGCCGGCCGGGTACCAATACCAATGGACCGGTATGGCCTTACAGGAACAAGAAGCCGGTAATACGATTATTCTGTTGTTCGGCATGGCCTTCCTGTTTGCCTACCTGTTCCTGGTTGCCTTGTACGAAAGCTGGGTTCTGCCGCTGTCCGTGATGATTTCAATCGTCGTCGGTTTGTGCGGGGCGATCGCCATGCTGTTCTTCCGCAACATCACGAACGACCTGTACGCACAGGCGGGCTTGATCGTGTTGATTGCCTTGGCGGCTAAAAACGCCATTCTGTTGGTCGAATTCTCTAAGGATCAACACGAAAAAGAAGGTGTCCCCATTCGTGAAGCCGCTATTAACGGTGCCCACATGCGCTTCCGCGCCATTATGATGACGGCCTTCTCCTCCTTAATGGGATTCGTCCCATTGGTGACCGCCGCCGGTGCCGGTGCCATGGCACGCCAAGCGATTGGCTCCTCTATTTTCGGAGGCTTGGCCGCGGCATCCTTTATCGGGATTTTCTTTGTTCCGCTCCTCTATGTTTTCTTCCAGGAAATGGTGGAATATTTCTGGGGCGCACGACCCAAAGAATAACCGATAACGACTATCCCGAAACCGCTCATGCCGATCTGCGTATCACATGGGCGGTTTTCATTTTTCTCTCTATTCCATCCTGTTCCGTCATCCTTGCGAAAGCGAGGATCTTTCAACACAATCCCCTTTTCAATTCCAACATCCGCTTACCGGCGGCGACTTCCGCTGCCTTGGCGCGCGGTGTTTCATTGCCTTACGCGAAAAAACAATTCACCGGATTGTTTTTTCTTGCGCGGTATCCCCGACCTGATCGGGGATCTTTTTGACGCACACCTCTCCAATTCCACTTATCATGTACACTTCACAACAAAAAGCGCCCCTTTGGGGGCGCTTTTCTATCATCCGAACATATACCGGTTAGCTCATTAAACGATTCCACCAACCGCCTTTTTTCGGCGCCGGCTTTTCAACCGGATCAACCACCGGAGCCGGCAGCGGATGAGGCTCAACCGGAACAATCGCTTGTCCTTTTTCCTCTTTTTTCCCGTTCCGACCACGCCGCGGCTTATCGGCGACCGACATACTCCCGTCGGCCTTTTCCCGATTTTCACCGGCTACTACCGTTTTTTGATCAGATACCGGTTCACCGGCACGTTCTTGTCTGTCCGACCGTTTCTTCCGATCACGATACCGCCCTTTCTTCGGCTTTTCTCCCTGTTCAATATCGGCCAAAGACGCTTGCTCTACCACTGTGAATTTTTCCGACACCGGCGTGCGGTCCGTTCCCGTTTCGGAAGTCGTCCCACTCTCACCCATAGGCGCACCGTTTGCCGCCCGTTCGTCATTCATAGCCGCCTGCTCGGCCGCTAATTGCTTTTGCTTGCGCTTCCAATCCCGACGCCGTTGACTCCGGGAACGCCGCCGTTTCCGATTACCGTGCTGCCCCTCCTCTTCCGGATAAGCCGCCGCATTTTCCTGCACAATCGTATCAATTACCTGCGCATTCTTTTCAGACCGTTTCGGTAAAGGTGCCGGCACCAACGGAACACTGACCCGTTCCCCGTCACCACGCAACCGTTCTAACCGGAAATCGGATGTCTTATCCAACATTCCATCACTTAAAATCTGAACATGAATCTGGAACCGCTTTTCCATCGATGTCAGGTTATCCCGCTTAAAGTTCAACACATACGAAGCCACCGCCGGCGGAACCGATAAAATCAATGTGTTTCCCTGATTTTTAATGCCTGCCTCCTCTAAAATATGCAAGGCATGCATCGCACATGATTCCGTTGACCGGACAACCCCTTTACCACCACAATGCGGACACACCCGATAACTGCTTTCCAAAAAGCTGGAATGCAACCGTTGCCGGGACATTTCCATCAACCCGAAACCGGAAATTTTACCGACCTGAATCCGCGCCCGATCGTGCCGCAAAGCCTCTTTTAAGCGCCGTTCAACCGCCGCATTGTTCCGCGGCTCATCCATATCGATAAAGTCAATGACAACTAATCCGGCCAAATCCCGTAAGCGTAATTGCCGTGCCAACTCATCACATGTTTCCAAGTTTGTGCGCAAAGCCGTTTCTTCAATATCATGTTCGCGCGTTGCCCGACCCGAGTTCACATCCACGGCGACCAAAGCTTCCGTCTGATCAATTACCAAATAACCGCCTGACCGCAACTGGACAATGTTACTGTGAATCGCTTCCAATTGCCCTTCCACGCGATATTCTTGGAATAACGGCACATCACCCTTGTATTGCTTGATTTTTTTGGCCTGAGCCGGCATCAACATCTTCATAAAATCGCGCGTCGATTTGAAAACGGATTCACCCTCAACCCACACTTCTTCAATATCCGGTGTAAAGACATCTCGCAACGACCGTTTGATAATGTCCCCCTCTTCATGAATTAACGTCGGCGCAATGGATTCCAACGTCTTTTCCCGAATACGCATCCACGTTTTGATCAGGTAGTCAAAGTCACGCTTAATCTCTGTCTTCGTTTTACCTTGACCCGCCGTCCGAATAATGACACTCATTCCCTGCGGTATCGGCAATTTGTCCACAATCGCCCGCAACGTCTTCCGATCTTTCGCATTGCTGATTTTTCGGGAAACCCCGCCGCCTTTACCGTTGTTCGGCATTAAAACGCTGAACCGACCCGCCAACGATAAATATGTCGTCAAAGCGGCGCCCTTGTTTCCGCGCTCTTCTTTAATCACCTGAATCAACATCACCTGCCCTTGGCGGATGACTTCCTGAATTTTGTACCGACGCGAAAACGACGGCCGATGCCGCACAATATCGTCCGCTTCCGCTTCACTGACCGTTTCAACTTCCGACGAACTTTCGCCCCCCTCTTCCGCCGCGGCTTCTTTTGCCGCCCGTTCTTCGGCTTGCTCGGCTGCGATTTGTTCCTTTAAAGCCTCCCGATCGGCTACCGGAATCTGATAATAATCGGGATGAATTTCCCCAAAAGCCAAAAACCCGTGCCGATTTCCGCCGTAATCCACGAAAGCCGCCTGTAAAGACGGTTCAACCCGAACCACCTTTGCCAGATAAATATTACCTTTTATTTGTTTTTTTGTGGACGTATCAACATCTAATTCATCTAGTCTCCCGTCCTCCAACACCACGACGCGCGTTTCTTCCGCATGCGTCGCATCAATAAGCATCTTTTTTGCCATATAAAATTGATCTCCGAAAAATATAACAGTGAAACAAAAGTCCTACCGACTTTCGTCATCAACACCGGGAAAATTAAACCGCGGGCAAACATGTCTCTGTAATAATACTGTGAATCCGTCACGGTTTTTCTCCTGATATCAAAAAGAATTTGGACAATCGTTTTTCGATTGCATTTTGGATTATATCGGTATATGAATAAATAAGCAAGTTTTTTTACAACAGGCGGACATTTTTTTTATGAAACACTTTTTACGGCTCCTCTTTACCGTTTTAACGGCTTTTTGGATCACCCAAACATCGGCCGCAACCATTCGCGATATCCGAATCGCGCAACATACCCCCGAAACCGTCCGACTTGTCGTCGATCTGTCCGATAATGCCGAAGCCGTCGTTTTTCGCCTAAAATCCCCCGAACGCCTTGTCATCGATTTTAAACAAACCACTTTTAACCAAGCCAACGGCGCCCGCACTTTTTCCGCTACCGGTTTTATTAAAGGGGCTCGCACCGGCGTTCCCAACACCGGCACCGCCCGTATCGTGATCGACTTGCCCGCCGAACAATTGACCGAAAAACACTTTCTTTTGAAACCACAGGCCGGCAACCCTTACCGTTTTGTGATAGATTTAACCCGCGCCGGCGGCGGTATTATGCCGGCCGCGGATACCTCTTCCGCAAACACCGCCTCACGGATATCCCCGAAACGCACCAAAATCATCATGCTGGACCCCGGTCACGGCGGTCAAGATCCCGGTGCTATTTCTAAAAACGGTCATTATGAAAAAGATCTGACCCTGAAAATGGCACGTGAATTGCGGGACGAACTCCGGAAAGAAGGCTACAAAGTCGTTCTGACTCGGGATTCGGATATTTTTATTCCGCTCCGCGGTCGTATTCAAAAAGCGCACGAAGCCAACGCCGATCTGTTTATCTCCATCCATGCCGACAGCGCGAAAAACACCTCGGCCCGCGGCCTGTCCGTTTATACCATTTCCGAAAAAGCCTCCGATGCCGAAGCGGCCGCTCTTGCCGAACGGGAAAATAAAGCCGATATTATCCTCGGTATGGATTTAGGCGAGTATCAACCCGAAGTCGGCAATATTCTGATTGACTTTGCCAAAAAACACACAATGGAACAATCCGCCGTTTACGCCGATCATGTCGTCGCCGAAATGAAAAAGCGGGTCAAGCTTGTCCCCAACGCGCACCGCTTTGCCGGCTTTGTCGTCCTTAAATCGGCCAATATTCCGTCCGTTCTGGTGGAATTGGGTTACCTGTCCAATAAATCCGAAGAAAAACAACTGCAACAAAAATCGTATCGTAAAAAATTGGCCGAAGCCCTGACGCGTGCCGTCAATATTTACTTTGCCGAAACGGCCGAATAATCATCTGTTTCCGATAATAAAGCCTTAATCGGCGCATACGACCGCCGATGATGCGGTGTCACACCATATTGCCGCAAAGCCGCTATATGCACCTTTGTACCATAGCCCGCATTTTTATCCCACCCGTACGCCGGATATACCGCCGCCAAGTCACACATAATCCGATCCCGCGTCACCTTAGCGATAATGGATGCCGCCGCAATAGATAAAGATAACCCATCCCCGCCGACAATCGCCCGACACGGTAATGACCATTTCGGCAACCGATTACCATCGATGAGTGCATACGCCGGCATATACCCGGCCGCCCGAACCTGATCCAAAGCCCGTTCCATCGCTAAAAAAGAAGCCTGCAAAATATTGATTTCATCAATTTCTGCCGCTGATGCCTGCCCAATACCGACAATCGCTTCCGACGCCATAATCTGCGTAAACAAAGCCTCTCGTTTTTTGGCAGTCAACTTTTTGGAATCATTAACGGCCGCCGCTAAATCCGCAGGGATTCGTTCGTTCGGCCAACAAACACACGCCGCTACAACTGGCCCGCACCAAGGCCCTCGCCCGGCTTCATCCAACCCGAAAATCAGGCCATCCCCGCACGCCCGCTCATACCTAAAATCAGGCATGCTTCAACCGATCCGTAATTTGTTCATACGGCATGACCCGATCAATCGGCCCCAATACCGCCACCGTCGGCACACCCGATACAATCCGTCGTGCCGCCGCCTGCAAAGCCGCCGCATCTAACGCCTCAATCCGTGCAATGACTTCCTCTTTCGGTACAACACGTCCGCGGATTAACATATCCATGGCATTTCCTTCCGCATGCGTGTTCCAATTTTCTTCCCGCATTAACAATCGCGCTTTTAACTGTTGTTTGGCACGTTGTATTTCCCCCTCTTTTAACATGTCCGGCAACGCCAAAATTTCATCACATAATACCGGCATCAATTCGGCCACTTCCTGTTCCCCCGTCCCGGCATAAATACCGAAAGTCCCCGTATCTGCCTCCGGCGCATTAAAAGCATAAATGCTGTACACAAGGCCGCGCTTCTCTCGTATCTCTTGGAATAACCGCGACGACATACCGCCACCGAATAACGAAGCCAACACCGCCGCCGCATAATAATCCGGATGCGTATAGCCGCACCCCTCAAACCCGACAACCAAATTGACCTGTTCATTGGCTTTTTTCACATACGACGCGCCACCGCGATACATCGCTGCCGCCGGTTTTTCAATCACACCGCCGGCCATTTGCCCGAACATCTGCTCACATCGATCAGCCATCTCATCCGCATCAAAATCTCCGGACACGCTGATAACCATCCGACCCGCCAAATATTGCCGTTTCATGTACCCAAGCAACGTTTCACTCGTCACCGCCCGCACCGTCTCCGGTGTTCCCAGGATTGTCCGCCCCAAAGCCTGATCCGGGTAAGCCACCGCATTATAATGATCAAACACCAACTCATCCGGCGTATCATTACTCATATTGATTTCTTGAATAATAACACCCTGCTCGCGCGCCAATTCGTCTTTGTTCATCACGGAATGCTGTAAAATATCGGCAATGATGTCCATTCCCAACCGAACATCCCCCTTTAATACCTTGACGTAATACGCCGTCACATCCCGTCCCGTATAGGCGTTCATAATACCGCCGACATCCTCAATTTCTCGGGAAATATCAAAAGCCGACCGCGTCGTCGTTCCCTTAAAAGCCATATGCTCCAACACATGGGAAATACCGTTGATTTCCGGCGTTTCGAACCGCGCACCGACACCGACCCAAACCCCGAAAGAAATACTTTCACACAAAGAATTGGTATCCGTAATTAAACGGATACCGTTCGATAACACATGCGTTTTAATCATTTTTAGGTGTCTCTAAATACAACAAATCATTCAATATCTGCCCGGCATTTTCTATCGGCGTGTTTTCATTGCGAATCGGTTCACGTGAAATCGGTGTTACCTCATTTACCGCTACCGGAGCCACCCGAGTTGTCGTGACCTGAGCCGGCCGCGCTTGAATCGAATTCACCGTCACGGCCCGTGTCGGAACACTCCTCGCCGGCAAAGTCGTCTTAACCGTTACCGCTTCATCCTTGACCGGATCCGCCACTACCGACTCTTTCACATTTTCCGGTACCGATACGATTTTGGGTTCACCGGGTATAACCACAATCTTTTTGGCCGAAGCCGCCGCTGCGGTATGGATTGCCTCTTCCGGCACCTCAACCTGCCGTTTGATAACCACTTCTTCAATCACAACGGGTTCCGGCGGCTGAATATTCTGTTCCGTTAACCGCATTAACACATATCCGCTACCTTCACCGCGCACGGATTCCCCAACCCCGATCGTGTAATACGCACCGATAAAGCCATAGTCAAAATCAATATAGTCAATATTAAACGTCGCGTTTAACGAAGTCCGCCCCGTTTCCGTCATATGACAGGTAAAATCCGGTGTCATCCATTCAACTTTATCCACATACGCCACACTCAATTGTGATACAACCGCCGCGCACCGCGGTACCGTCTGGTTAGCCGACACCTGATAATCTAATACCACATCCATTTGCGGCTGTCCCTTTGTCAACTTGGTGTCCACAATGTTCACCGACGGAATCACAATATCCGTCGTTGCAAAAGCCGCCTGCGCCGGAATATGAATACCTTCGCGTAAACATACATGAGATACCGGATCCGCCTCACATAACAAAGCCCGTTTTCCGGCATTGGCACTCATCATCTGGCTTAACTTGTTAAACAAAAATCCCCGTGTCATTGAATAGCTGGCCGCCGCACATTGATGCGCCCGACAAACCAATACCGACGACGGTCCCGATACGTTTTCCGCCTGAACTTGTCCGGCCCAAGCCAACCCTAAAACCGCTGCTCCAATGCAAAATCCCGAATAAATCTTCATGCTGCTTTCCTTTATGTTAAAGAATGATATGTCATTTTAAGCACAAAAACGAATCGATTGCAACAATAATCTGCATTCCTTATAAAGCGGCCAACGCCTCTTTCAACTCCGCCATATCCGACGGCATCGGTGCTTCAAAACATAACCGTTCATCCGTCCGCGGATGCGTAAAGCCCAAAAATCCGGCATGTAACGCCTGACGCGGAAAGTATTTTGCACAATCCGGTGCCCCGCGCGGTACCACCCCATACAAAGGATCCCCGATTAAAGAATGCCCGATCGATGCCATATGAACCCGGATCTGGTGCGTCCGTCCCGTTTCCAAAATACATTGAATATGCGACGCGACACCACCTCCGAAAACAGCTACCCGCTCATAATGCGTCACTGCCCGTTTACCGTTGCGTGTCACTATTGCCATTTTCTGCCGGTTTTGCGGCGACCGCCCGATATCCCCGACCACCACTCCGGTCGTTTTTTGCACATATCCCCACACAAAAGCCTGATAAATCCGCTCAATCGTGTGTTCCGCAAATTGTTCCGATAACCGCTGATGCGTCCAATCATTCTTCGCCACAACCAAAATACCGCTTGTATCCTTGTCTATCCGATGCACAATCCCCGGCCGCTTCACACCGCCAATCCCCGACAAAGAATCATGACAATGCGCCAACAAAGCATTTACCAAAGTTCCCCGCGGATTCCCCGCCCCCGGATGGACGACAAGGCCGGCCGGCTTGTTCACAACCAACAAATCATCATCTTCATACAAAATATCCAACGGAATAGCCTCCGGCTCCGGATGTGCCGGCACCGCTTCCGGCGGTGTCATCTCATATATATCCCCGACTTTAACCTTGTCATCAACCGCCAAGATTCGCTCCGGATCTCCGACCAACCGAACCCGATCGGCTTCAATAATCCGCGCCGCCCCGCTGCGCGAAAATTGCGGAAAACAAACAGCCAAAAATTTATCCAATCGCATTTTAGCCTGCTCTTCCGTCACTTTTGGCGTGACAAAAACACCCGTTTCGGGATATACTTCTTCCGAATCGACGACGTCAATATCCACGTCTTCTGCTTCATCAATATGCATTTTTAACTCCTTGGAGCCACCATGAAAACATTAACCATACTCAAACTCACCACCGCCATCCTCACCACTCTGATTCTTGCCGGCCTTGTCCTTGTTGCGGCTAAAATATCAGAAACCGCCCAAAAACGCAAGCCCGCCATTCCTCCGACAACAACCGTTTCCCTACCGTTTCCGGAGGATATTACCGATACTGTTCCCTGTGGCAAAGCCCTCTGCCTTTTAACTGCCGGCCACCCCGACGGTCGCCGCCTGATTATTGTGGAACCCGATACCGGTACCGTTTCGGCCATTCTTCGGTTTTCCGACACAACAACCGCCGATTAGCCTCCGGATACAATCTCACGAATACGTTCCGCTACGGTAAAGGCCGCATTTAAACTTCCCTTGGGTTCCACCGCTTTACCCCCCAACGGTGCCGCATATCCTTCCCGATATAACGTTTCATGGAACCGCTTGTGCTTGGCACTGACCATCTCATCCGGTGCAAAAATAAAAACGGGAACACCGGCGGCACAACACTCCGAACACATCGATATCGAATCCCCCGTCACCACAATTTCATCGGCATAGGCCAACAATCCGAAATACGGATTTTCTCCCGCATCTCCGTACCGGTAAAAAAAGAGCGGTTCCGGCAACTCCCGTTCCAATAAAGCCACAACCTCGGCAGGTGTCCGACGTGATGTCGTCGCAATGACGGATCCCGGCTTTAACGCCTTAATACCGGCAACCAACTCGCGCGCCATTTCTGTTGTAAAGGGCTTATCCTTTGTCGCACCACCAACAATAACGGCCACCCGTTTCGGCGGATAAACACCCAATACCGATTTCCACCGTTGCCGCTCCGACTTTAACCGATCAATCGTTACCCGATGCGGTGCCCCCGTCACAACAGACACATTCGCCGCCCGACCACGATACCGATCATGCGCCGGCAACACAACTAAATCCGCCTCCCGAAAACCACTCATTCCCGGATTCATTAATTGCACAATCCGCGTCCGCCCTCCCGACTGCCGCCGAATATACCGCGCCACCGGAAAAGACCGCCGCCCCGCACTTAACACCACATCCGGCCAAGGCCCTCGCAGCTCTCGCGCCGAAGCGTCCGTTACACCGATTAATGTCGCCCCGCGTAAACAATTCGGTAGCCGAACCCACTTCGTGTACCGAATCTCCTTTTGTTCATACGGCCACCCCAAAGCCGCCGCAATCCCCAACAATTGATTTACATTTCCCGCCCGATCATCGGCCAATACCCATACATTTGTCATTTCCGCACCTCGTAAATTTCATCCGTAATACCATTCCACCCTTTGCTGTGCGTCGCATTCGGCACAACGGTAATTAAATCGTCATCCCCGATAAATTCCTGCGTCAACACCGCCGGCACAACCGTATCCCGCCCCCCGACATAGTGATGTTGCGGGATTGTTTGAAACACCGCCCGTTCATCCCGTAGATTCAACGATTCATGCAACGGAGCATCTCCGTGATACGCGGCCCAAGCCGCCGGATCCAATACCCCCGCCACCGTTATGACTCGGGCCACCGCTTCCGGCCGCCGCACTGCCGTTAATCCGGCAACCTGAGCTCCACCCGAATATCCGATTAAAATCACCTGATCGGCACGCGCCTTTTTTTGTAATCCGCGAATAACCTTGTCCATACTATCA
Source organism: uncultured Alphaproteobacteria bacterium (assembly GCA_944393195.1). Lineage (GTDB taxonomy): Bacteria > Pseudomonadota > Alphaproteobacteria > CAAHEQ01 > UBA3637 > CALXZG01. The sequence continues at coordinate 3,639 of CALXZG010000010.1, read as the reverse complement.
ATAATTTCGGCCGAAAACCGCCCGCTCGTCCAATCCCGTTCGGAACAAGCCCCCGCCTGTAAATATTGACACGGCCGTCCGATATAGGCCACATTCGGACTCGGATCGCCCGCCGCGACATCCCGCCAAAAAGTACTTTGAGGTGTCGGATTATCCGTCGGTCGTCCGGCATTGTCAAACGCATGCCCATCCCCCTCAATGTAAATTTTCAACGGTTTCCCCGGTTCCGTAATCCGATGCCAACTGGCCACCACATACGGCGAAGCCGGTACCGCCTGAAACCGAAAATCACTCAACGGATTTTGGTGCGTACACGCCCCAAGGAACAACAACATCATCAGATACAGTATTTTTTTCATGCGATCAGGATACCAAAATCCATACCGGTTGGCAAGCGTTTTTCCACACCGACCGTTCCTCGTTTACTCCAAAAAGTACTCAACCGTTGAAACAACACGCACCGTCTTGTTAATCTGCTGACTTTCCGAAGCCCCCGGAGTCTGCTCCCGCGGTAAGATTGAAAAGACGCCCTGATTGGCGCGTTTGATTTTACCGACTGTGGCGTCGGAACTCTTTGCAAACTCTTCCGCCGCTTTGCGCGCATTTTCCGTCGCCTGCTCTAACATAGCCGGCTTGACATCATTTAATCCCGTAAATAAGTAAGCCACCGGCGATCCGTATTCCTGATTATCAAACAACACTCCTTGCGCCACCAAAGCCCCGATCCCGCGCAAAGATTTTTCCACCGCATCCACCTGAGCCGACCGCACCGTCACCGTCTGCGTTAGGATATAGCGCGGTCCCTTTGTGTTATCCCGATACGGATTAGCCATTAAATCATTCGTGTTGATACGTCCGACCAAAATTTCATCGGCCGTAAAGCCCTGCGCCGTTAAATAAGCCTGAACCTTGGCCAGATTATCTTCAAGGGCTTTTTGCGTTTCCGATAAAATATCCCCCGTTGTCTGATACTTAATATCCCAAACGGCCAAGTCTGCTTTGACATCCCGCTCGGCCAACCCTTTAACCGTCACCGCCCGGTTGTTCATGTGCGCCGCATAGTAATAATACCCCGGCACACCCCCGCCGATAGCAATTCCCAATCCGATTAAAGCCGCCGCTGTTATGATATTGTTTGTCATCCCTTTTCTCCTTTTTTGTTGTTTACTCTGTTTTGAATATAGCCCTTTTTATCAAAAAAGCAAAGATTGTTAATAAAATAATTACCATTCTGCCGCTAATATACGATCATGACAATCATCGATACGATTTTACAGGGCGATTGCATTGACCACATGCGCCAACTGCCGGATAATAGCGTAGACGCCGTTTTCGCCGATCCGCCATACTTTATGCAATTGCACAAAGAACTCTACCGACCCGACGCGACCGCGATTCAGGCCGTTCACGACGATTGGGATAAGTTTACCGACTTTGCCGATTACGACGCCTTCACCAACGCGTGGCTGACCGAAGCCCGCCGCGTCTTAAAAGATACCGGCACTCTCTGGGTCATCGGCACATACCATAACATTTTTCGCGTCGGTTGCTGTCTGCAAAATCAAGGCTTTTGGATTCTCAACGATATTATCTGGCGCAAAGTCAACCCGATGCCGAATTTTAAAGGCACGCGCTTTGCCAATGCCCACGAAACCCTCATCTGGTGCGCTAAATATCCCCGTGCCAAATATACCTTTAATTATGATAGTATGCGCGCTTTTAACGATGACCTGCAAATGCGCTCCGATTGGTGGATTCCCGTTTGCAACGGCCCCGAACGCTTGAAAGATGAAAACGGCCACAAAGTCCATACCACCCAAAAACCCGAAGAATTGCTCTACCGCGTTATTCTGGCGGCCACCCGTCCCGGCGACACGATTTTGGATCCCTTTTTCGGAACCGGCACAACCGGCGCCGTTGCTAAAAAACTCGGCCGCCATTATATCGGGATTGAACGGGATCCCGCCTATATCCGCGCTGCACAAAGCCGAATAGACGCCGTTACCCCCGCTGATGCGGCCGACCTGATTCCCTATACCCGACAGGAAAATCCCAAGGTCCCCTTTGGCGCGCTGTTGGCCACCGGTTACCTGCGCCCGGGCTGTCAATTAAAAGATAAATCCGGCCGCCACCGCGCCTTTGTCCGCGCCGACGGCTCTGTCCGAGTCGGCACATTTGTCGGCTCTATTCATCAGGCCGGTGCCGCCTGTACCCATAAAACAAGTCCGTCTTGCAACGGCTGGCTGTTCTGGTACGCCAAAGACCCCGAAACACAAGAGTGGGTTCCCCTCGATACTCTCCGCCGCCGCCTCAGCCCACCCCAATCCTAAACTACGACCGCCTCTGATACCTCATTTTTACCCCTTTCCCCGGCACCTCAATCTCACAAGTAGTCCGCCCCACCCCGTCATTCCCTTTTATTTCCTGCATCCCTTATTATTAGTCCATCACCCCCTACTATAAAACCGTCATCCTTGCACTTTTTTTACGTCATTCCCGCACAGGCGGGAATCTTTTAACCATCCCATAAGTAATCCGTCACCCCCGACCTGATCGGGGGTCTCATGACCATCTTACTCCATTCCAATTCCAACATCCGCTTGCCGGCGGCGACTTCCGCTGCCTTGGCGCGCTCCCAATTCCACCTAAAATTCGTCTCTCGGATGACGGGGCATCCTTGGACTCATTAAGGTTCATTGCCTTGCGCACACCAAAACCCCACCGGGGTTTTGGATGTTTGCGCGGTTTTGCTTTGCGCATCAAAACTTGCCACCGGCAACTTTTGATTTACGCAGTATCCCCGCGCACGCGGGGATCTTTGGACGACTTCACTCTTATCAAAAACGGGGCGAAGAAACACCTCTTCACCCCGTTTCGCTTGTCCTATCACACAAAAAGCGGGAACCTTAGCGACAAAGGGCGTAGTGGTAGAAGTCGTACCAACGGCTCGCCCCGGCCGCGCCTGAACTGCTACTGTCTACATAATACGAAGTACACCCACTTAATTTGGTTGCTGTCCAATACCACTTACCCGTCGTGTGCGCCCACCCCGTACAACTGCGTGAAGCATAATTCTCAATCGTCGCCAATTCTTCCGATGTACACCCGTCTGTCACCGGGGCTAATTTTTTCCCAAGCGCATCACAGAAGTTCTCTGCCGCATGATACGACATACGATCTGTCGATGCCGTGTATGTTTTCTCGTTAATCGTCACCGTCGTGCTGCTAATTGTTTCACACGTCCCAACCGTCACTTCACAACCATAATCATTCTGGCAATATTGATTATCCCCTGTGCAATCATCATTCGTCCAACATTCTCCTTCCCCTAATGTGGATACACAGGTATATGTATACGGATAAGAAGAACCACTACGTTGACACATTTGTCCTTCAGCACAACATTGATCATCACACACAACACCGTTCGGACAATAGACACAATAGCTGGGATAATATCCAGCATGCCGCGACCCTACGCATTTTTCACACGTATCCTCTATATCTGACGGATTATTCTGGACAGCATTTCCCTCTGTTGGACAAGTTGTACAAGAAGCCCTGAGTCCATTATAAAACTCCCCATCACCACATTCCGGATGTGAATCCGTCACACATTCCCCTGTCGATAGTTGATAC
>CALXZG010000009.1 GCA_944393195.1 uncultured Alphaproteobacteria bacterium | reverse complement strand
ATTTTGTGCATTGACATCGGCACCGGCTTGAATCAGAGTAGTGATAATTTCCGGATTTCTGTTAAGTCGTATGGCGTTGTACAGGGCGGTAGTACCGTATTGATCTTGTGCATTCACATCACCTCCCTGTTTGATAATCTGGCGAACGTCTTGAATAGTTGCCGTTGTCCACCAATGAAAATCTAAAAATGGTGATGGGACTGTGATAATCTGATTATTTTGGGCATAAGATACGGTGGATATTATTGTCAGTATCAACGCAAATAAAAAATATAATTTTTTCATATGACCCTTCTATATATTTTTATCGGAATAATTTATTTCACATATAATCAAGCATTACCATAAATCGGTAATTATGTCAAATTGTCATATGATGGGAGTTTATTTCCGTGATTATTTAATCATCCGTTTCTTCATCGGTCGGGGGGAGGTTATCCTCTTCACCGATGAAGGAATCTTCCGATTTAATCGGTTTGACTTTTTCCACTTTTGAACCGGGGAAGGCGGCCAGGATACCGGCAATAATCGGTGTTTGTTTTAAATCCGCAACGACGGCATTTTGTTTGGCTTCTTTTACTTCCTGTAATGTTTGGGAGCCGCCAGAAACTTGCGTTTGAACAATCCACTCACGACCGGTGTGAGCCGTTAAAAATTGACTGAGTTGTTGACATAACGACCGCGGCGCATCCGGTGTTAAAACACATTTAATAAGTCCCGGTTGCACGGAAACAGGGCGAATATAACTTTCAACCTGAAAGGCCAACATACGCTCCCCTTTTGCCCGTGCCAAAGTCACTACGTCCGATAGCTGTCCGATGCCGCCATTTGTATTAGCTGGCACTTCCGTCGCTTTTGCAATTGACGGTGCCGATTGTGTTGTTGGTATCGGCGTGGCAGTTGTCGCCGGTTGGTTCGTTGCCGGATGTGTGGTTTGTGTCGGATCAATCGGACGAATAATGGTCGGATTAACGGACGGCGGGGTCGCTAAACCGTTTTTTTTTATGTCTTCGACTAATTGTGCCGGTGCCGGTAAATCCGCCATATATGCCAATCGAATAATCAACATTTCCAAGGCTTTTAACGGAAAATCGGCATTTTTAACTTCGGTTAATCCTTTTAACAGCATTTGCCAAGCACTTGTCAACGAAGCCATGGACAATTGTTCGGCCATTTGTTTGCCGCGTTTTCTTTCGGCTTCCGGTACGGTCACGTCATCGGCCAGAGTCGGAACAATTTTGATACGTGTCAGCCAATGGGTCAATTCCAATAAATCTTGCGTCAAAACGAACGGATCGGCCCCGCAATCGTATTGTGCGTCTAAGGTTTGTAAAGCACCGGCAATATCGCCTTTCATCATCGTATCATACAGGTCGAATAAAACCGTTCTGTCGGCTAAGCCCAACATATGGCGTACCCCGTCTGCCGTCAGGTTATTGTCCAGTTGGGTCATGGCCTGATCCATTAAAGACAACGAATCGCGAACGGAACCGTCACCGGCACGGGCCAGTAATTGCAAGGCTTCCGGCTCAAAAGTCGTATTTTCCATTTGCGCGATGTGTGCCAAGTGATCGGCCAATTGTTGTTCATCCAATCGGCGTAAGTCAAACCGTTGACAACGGGACAGAATCGTAATGGGAACTTTGCGAATTTCGGTCGTGGCAAAAATAAATTTAATCCGTTCGGGGGGTTCTTCCAATGTTTTTAACAAGGCATTGAATGCCTGCTTGGATAACATATGGACTTCGTCGATGATGTAAATTTTAAAACGCGCCGAAACGGGATTATATTTTGCCCCGTCAATAATTTCGCGGACGTTGTCAACACCGGTATTACTGGCCGCGTCGATTTCAATAACGTCAATGTGCGCATCGTTGGCAATATCCCGACAATTTTGGCATTGGCCGCACGGATTCGGTGTCATACCGCCTTTGCCGTCCGGACCGGTACAATTTAACCCTTTGGCAATGATTCGCGCCGAACTGGTCTTTCCGACACCGCGAATACCGGTTAACATATAGGCATGCGCCAATCGATTGGTGGCAATGGCATTGGTAATGGTTCGCACCAAGGCTTCCTGACCGATGAGGTCGGAAAAAACCTGAGGTCGATATTTGCGTGCGAGTACGTGCGAAGTTCCTGCCATAGATATCCTATCGGGTAAAATAAAAAGCGGAAGGAACACGACCCGCCGGGCGAAAGCTGGGCTGCTTTCTTCCGAACCTGACCCGCTGGCTTAGGCCGACGCCCATGCCCTTCCGTTTATTAAGATACCTTTTTTTACCGTTAAAGTCAATGAAAAAATCAGATTAAGGTAAAAGAAGAAATGACCATTTAAGTATCGTCAGATGTATCATAAAATTCTTGTTCATCGATCAATTTTTTTCTTTCGTCAGCCAACTTACTTTTAACAAAAGGTATTTTGATCAAAGTTTCAACAAAATAGTTGCGATTGTCAGAGGCATCAGCTTCGCGATCTTGTAATATTGAATGATATGATATCTGTAATAATCGGCATAATTCTGCGCCGGTCATGACTTGTTTCTCTGTAAATCTGTTTTTAAATCCTTTAACGATAATTTCTTTATTTTCTTGATTAAAAGAGCAAATGAAAAAATCGGTGATAAATTGAATTCTTTTTCCTAAATGGTTTTGAAATTGTTCTAGTGTTGAGAATTCTCCATCAGATTTTTTGGTATCAAAATTATCACCGTCTTTTAATTCAATAATATAACACCGATGTGTTTTATCATTTATTTCAAAAATAATTAAATCTGGTTCATGTTTATTTAACCTGTAAGAACTTTTTTTGATAACATTTTTAGGACAAAGGTAAACACCGTCGGATTTATTGTTATATTCAGATAAAAAACAATCTAAATCATCAATGGTATTTGATTTTTGAATAATTATCTTCTCCAATTCCGCCCCATTACTGATCACGGTTGATTGAACTTGTTGAATCAGTTTACCCAAATTTTCATCATCAAAAACTCTAGTATAACCACCAGAACTTGTTTTAGGATTTGCATTTCTAATCTTCGCCATAGATAATGTCTCCGCCGATAAAAGTGCGTTTGGTTTGACGGCAGGCTTCTAAAACCGAATAACCGCCTGATGCCGGATCTAGGATGATGTCTCCTTCCTCCGATGTTGCCTTGATCAATTCTTTTTGCAACGAAATAGGTTTTGAATGTGGGTGTGTTTTTATGACTTTTTCCCGCCATACGTCTGGGATTGTATGGGTTTTCCACACATTTTTGGCACGAATGGGAAGTTTTTGGAAAATGACCAGATACTCGGAACGCCGCCGCGTTCGGTATCCCATACCTATTTTTTCCTTATCCCATGTTATTAGATCAACCAAATGCAGGTCAGTATTTAAAAACCAATCCAGAACCCCTTGACATAAATGAAATTTATCCACCCATAAAAATAGGTGTCCGCTGGGTACCAGAACTCGATTGATGTGTTCGATAAAATGAATGATTTGATCCTCATTCATTTGCGGAAGAGATGATCGCGCTCGCCCGCGTTTTTCCCCTTCGTTCCCATATCCCAGTTTATCCAGAATACCACGATACTGCGGATCGAAAAAAGCGGTTTTAATACTGGCTTTTTCAAGCTGTTGCAGCAAGGTTAGACCATCTATTTTATTTTTGTGATTTTTTTTAATTGCATACTCCATTTTCTAACTCCTTGTTGGTGACAACAAAACCCACTTTTTGCAAAGTGGGCGGATGTTAGAAAACCGTACAGTATAACGGCTCGGCTTATTTGGCCGAAACCTTATTCGCCGACATCCGTCCTATGGCGAATGTCAACATTATTTAAAAGCCCGTTGCAGGCTTTATACTGTATGGGTTTTCTACGCCCATGCTTCCAGATAGACGAAAGCAGAGTCATCATAAAAGAAATCGGAACAAAATGCAAGTATCAAAGTAAAAATTTGATTAGAAACATTTTATCGTGGGATTATTGGGATATTTTTAGGCAATCGGCGGCAAATACTTGCACCTGATGCAGGCAGGGATTGTCTATTCCATGTCCCAATCCGGTGGAAACCAAAGTGGTTGGGGATATACCGACAGATTGTAATTGGGCTTTGTTTAACTCAAAAGCCACGGGCGGAACAACCGGATCGGCCGAACCATGGGTTAGTAAAACAGGCGGTTTTTGTTTTACGGATTCGGGTGGAAAGGATTTTCCGAATAAAACCGGTACGGCCGACATGCCAATGGCGCCCGCTATGGGGGATGGGAATGTCAGGGCTGTTTGTAAAGCGACCAGACCGCCTTGTGAAAAGCCACCGACAAGGATTCGGTCGGAAGAGATACCGTCTCGGCGCATAATATCCGAACAAAAATCGCGTACCAATGCGGTGGCCGGTTTGGCCCTATCCATCAAAACGGTCAGATAATCTATTCCAACCATAGCGTCCGGTTGATAGTCGTTTAATGAAAACCATTCATACCCGCCGAAAGGCAATTCATAGGGGGCGTTCGGACAAAAGAAGGCTGTGTTCGGTAATGCGGCGGACAGGGACGGTACTAAATCGGCCAAATCATCCCCGGAGGCCCCGTAGCCGTGGCATAAAATAATGGCGTTATTAACCGTGTTCGGTATGAAAGAAGGACCTGACAACATAAAATTCTCCTTGAAAACAACTTAAAAGTATGTCTTAATAGAGTATAAGCCATCAAAGGAGAAAATCAATGAAAAAAGGTGTGTTGTCTTTATTTTTTGCGATTGTATTCGGGTATGCGTTATCATCATCGGCACAAGTCGCGCGAACGGCGCGCGGGTTGTCGGAATCCGAGCAGTTAGGTATAACGGCCGGAACGGCTTTGGCATGTAATGCCGGGGCTAAACTGGATGATTTTGAATTGATTGCCAGTCGTATTATTGCAAATCAGGCACCGACCGCCGAGGTGGAAAAAGAGGAATATACGAAATTTGCACAGGCTAAATTGCGTGCCTATCGGGAACAAAAGGACGATCCCCAAATGACATGCGGGGAAGTTTTGGCTTCTTTTCGGCGATTGCCGATTTTTCGGGCGGTTGTGTACGCGGATGGCGGGGTTAAAATGCCAAACGGTTCTTTTTTAAAGCCGTTGCGTCCCGTTGTTCGTCCGGCTTCCCAAAAAACGGCGGCCGTTAAGTCCGGTATTACTTCATCTAAAACCGTGAAAACGACGGCCTCCGGGCAGAAAAAAAAGACGGGAACCGTGGTTAAGCCCAAGCAAGCTCAATCGACCGGCGGGCAAAAAAAATCAATAGCCGTTCGTCCCATTCGAAAGAAATAGCCGATGCGGCCGGCTTTGTTAAATCCGTTGTTTCGTTCTGTCGGGAGTATTCCCGGAATAGGCCCGAAAATCAGCCGGTTGGTTGAACGATTGTGCGGGCCGTATTGGGCCGATATTTTATGGCATTTACCGTCGGGAGTTAATTATCGTCCCGTTATTCAGGATCTGATCAATACGCCGCCAAATACATTAGGAACGATACAGGTGCAAATCACGGGGCATATCGTCCCGCCCACCCGCCGTCAGCCATATCGCATTTTGTGTGAGGGAGCCGGTGCCACGGTTGAGCTTGTTTTTTTCAATTATCATAAAAGTTATTTGCAACAAAAATGGCCGGAGGGAAAGGTAATTTGGGTTTCCGGTCGGTTGGAACGCCAGATGGGCGGTTGGAAAATCCTGCATCCCGATTATATGACGGATACCTTAGATGATATTCCGGTATATGAAGTGATTTATCCGCAATCTCAGGGTGTTGGCAGTAAATTATTGCGCCGCATGGTGTCATTTATTTTGTCGGCTACCCCCGATTTGCCGGAGTGGTTGGATCCGGCTTTTCAAGCCAAACATCACTTACCCTTTTGGAATACGGCGTTGGATGTTGCACATCATCCGAAAACGGCAACCGATTTATTGCCCACCAATCCGGCCAGAATGCGGTTGGCGTATGATGAAGTTTTAGCCAATCAATTGGCGTTGTTGTTGGTTCGGCAACAGGCTTCGCGTAAAAAAGGAGTTCGGATTCAGCCGACGGGATTTTTAACGGATAAGTTGATTGACGTGCTACCGTTCCAATTGACAGGTGCGCAAAAACGGGTTCTGATTGAAATCGCGCAAGATTTAAACAGTGAATCGCAAATGATTCGTTTGTTGCAAGGGGATGTTGGTAGTGGCAAGACAATTGTTGCCCTGTTGGCCGCTTTATCGGTTATAGAGGATGGATATCAGGCGGCGATAATGGCACCGACCGATATTTTAGCCCGTCAGCATTTTGCCAAGATAGAAGCTCTGTGTCGTCCTTTGGGGGTGACTGTCGGTATTTTAACCGGTCGTGAAAAGGGGACTGTTCGAGCCAAGATACTGACGGATTTAGCATCGGGGGAGATTCAGTTGTTAATTGGGACGCATGCGTTGTTTACCGAACATGTTGCTTTTCATCGGTTGGGATTGGCAATCATTGATGAGCAGCATAAGTTTGGTGTGCAGCAACGGTTATCCTTAATTCAAAAACAAAAAGGCGTTAATTTATTGGTTATGACGGCAACGCCGATTCCACGGAGTTTGGCGTTAACGGCCTATGGTGATATGGACAGTTCCCGCTTGGATGAAAAACCGGCCGGTCGTCAACCGATTGAAACGCGGGTCATGCCGGTGGCCAAGATTCCCGAGTTGGTGGAACGGTTGCATCAACGAATACAAAATGCTCCCGAAAAAACACAGGCGTATTGGATTTGCCCGTTGGTTGACGAATCCGAAAAAACGGACTTAACCGCCGTGAAAGCGCGGTATGAGGCCTTACAAAAAACATTCGGCTCGCGTGTCGGATTGGTGCATGGCCAAATGAAAGGGATTGAAAAAGATGCCGTTATGGAACGGTTTGCCGCCGGTGAATTGGATGTTTTGGTGGCAACGACGGTAATCGAGGTCGGTGTGGATGTAAAATCGGCAACGGTTATGATTATTGAACAAGCCGAACGTTTCGGACTGGCCGGACTGCATCAATTGCGGGGCCGTGTCGGGCGCGGGTCGGATAAATCATTGTGTATTTTATTACATGGTTCGCACCTGACGGAAACGGCCAAAGCGCGGCTTCGGGTAATGCGGGAAACGGATGACGGTTTTGTGTTGGCAGAAGAGGATTTAAAATTACGTGGTGCCGGTGAGATATTGGGAACCCGGCAAAGCGGAATGCCCGATTTTCGAATGGCGGATATGCAGACGGCGGGGGATTTGTTGTGGACGGCGACCAAGGATGCTCAAACGGTTCTGTCTTTGGATCCGAAATTGGAAAGCCCGCGGGGACAGGCGTTGCGTATTTTATTATACTTATTTCAAAAAGATACCGAAATCCAAACATTGAAAGCAGGGTAAGATGGCTATTATTTTTACGTTACAACCTCCGGAAGTCACAAAGCAATTGCGTAAAGAATTTGATAGGCGCAAGATGAATCATTTGTTTGTGCGGTGGTTGTATCGGCGCGGTTTGTTGGATAAGTATGCGCACGTTATTAATTTAAATCGGGCGGCCAAAGGTAAAATTCCGCACGGATTTGATGTTCACCACATTGTTCCGCTGTCCGGCGGTGGTAAAAACCGTTTTTCTAATTTTTGTCTGATTGAACGATCGTTGCATAAATTTATCAATAAAAAATGTTTTGAACCGGCATTGCGCGGTATTCGGGTCGGACAAAGCGTTACGATTGATTTGCCGGATTTCGGACCGGTTGCGTTGCGCCGGGATTATAACGGCTTTATTGACAGAAAGCTGGCACATGCCAAGGATCGCAATCGTTTTTACAGCTTTTTACGACAATGGAGTCGGGGAAAATAACTGTTGACGTTGACAAGTAAATAGTGTAGTATCGCGGTCGTGAAATGATATATGAAAGGTAATCTTATCATGAAGAATATTTTAATCTTTTTAGGCGTTGTTGTTATTCTTGCCGTCGGCGGTTTTTTCTATTATGTGTCTGTTTATAATCAGGCCGTTCGTTTGGAGGAAAGTGTGAAGGCGACATGGAGTCAGGTTTTAAACCAATACGAACGGCGGTCGGATTTAATTCCGAATTTGGTCGCAACGGTTAAGGGGTATGCAACCCATGAAAAAAATCTTTTGGAAGAGGTGACGGCTAAACGGGCGGCTATCGGTCAAGTGCGTATCGGTGTTGATGATTTAAATGATGTCGCAAAAGTCCAAGCTTTTCAACAGGCACAAAATGCGTTAAGTGGTGCTTTGTCCCGGTTAATTGCACTTTCCGAAAATTATCCGGATTTAAAGGCAAACCAAAACTTCCTTTCTCTTCAATCTCAGTTAGAGGGAACGGAAAATCGTATAGCCGTTGCTCGCATGGACTATATTACTCTTATTCGTCAATATAACTCGTTATTAAAAAGTATTCCGGCAAAGTGGATTTTGAATGGACAATTCAGCCTGCGTTCCGAATATACAATTGAAGAAGAAAAAAAAGCTCTACCAATCGTTCAATTTAACTAATTCAATGGAATCAACGTGAAAAAAATACTTTTTATCTTAGGCTGTTGTTTATTACCGTTCTTGTCTTGGGCTTCAGATGATTTATCGTTTCCTCGTCTAACGGGACAGGTTGTTGATGAAGCGGGGATTTTAAGCCCAAGAACAGAACAAAAAATCTTAGCAACCATTAAGCCTCAACAACAATTCGTCGTTGTCACATTAAAATCATTGCGTGGAAAAAGCATAGAGGAATACGGTGTCGCTTTGGGACGTCACTGGGGAATCGGTGATGCCAAAAAAAATGATGGCTTATTGCTGATTATTGCACCGAATGAACGAAAGACACGCATTGAAGTCGGGTATGGATTAGAACATATTATGACGGATGCTCAGGCTTCATATATTATACAAAACGTCTTGTTACCTGCGTTTAAAAAAAATCAATATGAGGCCGGTACATTAAATGCCGTGTACAGCATTCAACGAGTGCTGGGAGGTTTCCACTATCCTCAAGTCATCCATTTGAACAACTCCAAGAAAAATAAATCGTCCCTATCATTTTCTCTACCCCTTGTTACGGGAATCGGCTTTTTTTGGCTTCTTATGCTATTTTTTATGCCTCAGATCGTCATTAACAATCTGAAGAAAAAGAGTCTTTTGGATGAAACGGATAGAAAAAATTTAAGGCGTGCGTATCAAATAAGATTTTTCATTATTATTTGTTTCATTTTAATGGCGTTAAATATTGTGATATGGGGTAATGCATTAATTTGCATCGGCTTGATCATAATACCTCATCTGTTGGTTTTACTCAAATGCCAAGGCCCTGGTATTCAATCAGGACAATCTGGCGGTAAATCCTCAGGAAGAAACCACTTCGGTGGCGGAGGCAGTAGCTTCGGTGGCGGCGGAGGCAGTAGCTTCGGTGGCGGCGGTGGCAGCTTCGGAGGTGGTGGTTCTTCCGGTAGTTGGTAAAAAACAAAGGGACGCATTTTAATCGTCCCTTTCTCTATATCAATTTTTATTTTTACATCTTATCCGGTATTTGAAGCCCCAACATATCAGCACAAGCCGTAGCCAGATGTAATGTATACCTTGTCAGAGCCAACCGAGATTTCTGTATAACTTCATCGGCTCCTTTAATCGGACAGTCATGATAAAACAGATTGAAATCTTGGGCTAATTTAAACAAGTAGTCAGCAATGACATGAGGCGCCCGATTATCATAAGCTGTTTGAACAGAATCCGGCAAAGCATATAACCGCAACAACAACTGGCGTTCTGCCGGCGTTGTGATTGTTATAATGTCATCTGGTGTTAATGCCGGTGTGGTTCCCATTTTTTCCAAAACCGATTTCATCCGCACCATGGCATAGAGGATATAGGGGCCTGTTTTCCCTTCGGTACTGGTTAATTTGTCTTCATCAAAGACATAGTTTTTCATCCGTTCGTTCATCAGGTCGGCGAATTTTAAAGCAGACACACCGACAATTCGGGAAATATGTTCTTTTTCGGTTTCGGTTAAATCCCGTCCCATTTCACCGGATTCCATTTTTTGCCGTGCGGCGGCCACGGCCGTATCAATTAAATACCGCAATGTCGGAATACCGCCCGAACGGGTTTTATACGGTTTATTATCTGTCCCGTTAATGGTACCGAACCCCAGGTGTTCCAAACTGATATGATCGGCTAACCCGATTTTGGCCGCACCGGCAAAAACCTGTTCAAAATGCAGGCCTTGACGGGCATCCACAACATAGAGGATAGCGTCCGGCGCAAATTCATCCACGCGTTCTTCAATCGTGGCTAAATCGGTTGCCCCGTACATAACCGCCCCATCGGATTTGACCATGATTAAGGGCGGCAGATCATTCCCCCCCCTTGATTTTCCCAAGGGAATGATTTCTGCCCCTTGATCGGGGATGATGATACCTTGTTGCCGTAGGCGGGCAATCATAGCCTGCAACCGATCATGAACATGGCTTTCCCCACGCCATAAATCAAAGGAAATATCCAATTCTTCGTACATCTTTTTAATGTCGGCAACGGACAAGTCAATGAAGTATTGCCATAAAGCCCGATATCCGCGATGACCGTTTTGCAACAATTTTGTGTTTTCTTGCGCTCGGGCGGCATAGGCCTCATCCTCTTTGGAACGGGCGCTGGCCAACGGATACATCGCTTCCAAATCTTTGGCGGTAAAGGGTGCCTCGGCCGGATATTCACCCGTAAAATCGGCATCAAAATAGGGTAGGTCGGGATGACGATCTTGCAGTTCGGTAATCAGTAACCCCATCGGTTTACCCCAATCCCCCAAATGAACATCGGCAATGGTTTTATCCCCGACAAAACGGCAGATACGCTTAATCGATTCACCGATAACCGCCGGTCGTAAATGTCCGACATGAAGGGCTTTGGCTACATTCGGTCCACCGTAATCCAAAACAACCGTTTTGGGGGTGTCCGGGCGTTCGTACCCACATTGGGGATGACTTAAAACACCAAAGGCCTGTTGCCCCAAAACGGAATCGGCTACCCGCATGTTAATGAAGCCGGGACCATCCACGGATACTTTTTCAAAAAAAGCATCGGAACGCAGCTTTTCCGCAATTTGTTCGGCAATGGCGCGCGGATTTTGTTTCAGGCTTTTGGCCAAAGGCAGAGCTCCGTTAGCTTGATAATCCCCGATATCCGGGCGATCTGATAAACGAACGAGTGTGTTGGTTGCATCAAAGCCACAAGCCGTAAAAGCAGCGGCTACTTTTTCCTTAATTTGGTTCATCAGATTCATGTCGGTTCCTTTCTGTTGCGATATATTGTAGCCGAAATACCATGTAAAAGCAAGATATAAAAGTAGTTGTCGGATATGAAATACGGACCTGTTATTTTATCCCGTCGGCGGATACAAAAGGAACGCCCCGAACAGGACGTTCCTTTAACCATGAGGAGTTCATATTATAAACAAGGTTCTTCCATCCCCGGTTGGCACAATCCCTCCGGTTCATTTGCGGAAGTTGTATCCTCGGCCGCTTTGTCGGCATCCGATCCGGTGTTATCCTCATCCGAGGCTACGCCGGCCTGACTGGCACCGGCCATTTTTTTGACGGCCGCCATCAGTTGCATTTCCGCCAACGTTGTCCATCCCATGATTTTATCGTCCCCGGCGACAATAACGGGTGTTCCGACGTTTTCCCATTTTTCCCGTCGGGCAATGGTTCTCAACTGATTCAAATGGGTCGGTTCGGCAACATCGCGGACTTCAATCGCTATTTGCGGGTAGGCCGGTTTGATTTGTGCGTCGATAAAGGCTAGTGCCTCATGACAATGGGGACAACTTTGTTGTGTAAAGACAATGATTTTATCTGTCGGTAATGGTTCTGATTTGGTTATCCACCACGCTACGGCAACAAAAAGGGCAACAACAAGAATAGAGATGATATGTTTCATGGCATTACTCGATACAACAATTGACGGCGTTTTTGATAAAAGCTTTCATTTTCGCGAATCCGCCGAGGTTTTCCGAAGCCGTCGGTGCGACAGGCGTTTTTTCGGTGACGGTCGGAACCGCTATTTGGGTCATTTTATCGGATATTTTTTTGACATCTTTTTCCGAAGTTTCAATCCACTTTACATCTTCGGTTCCGATTAAATTCATGTTTAATCCCCAAAACAGACAATATAAATCATAGGCTTGATTGAATAATTTATACGCTTCTTCCTGATTATGCAAACTTTGTTGCTTTGTCCCGACTTCCATCAGGCGCATACTTGTCGCCAGCAGATGTTTGGAAATACACCAAACTTCCCCTTCATAAGCCGGAATAATTTTTTGCATCAGGTTTTTGCGTAATTCCCGGATATCCTGAATCATATCGAAAAAGCTGTTTTTACCGGTTTTGGCACCCGAAAACATCAGGTGTTCTTCAATCGAAATCAGGTTCATAATCGCAATCGTTAAATCCTGATCCGAAGATAAATCTTTGGGATTTAATTTTTTGCTGGCATCAATTTGTTCAACAAATTCTTTTACGTTTTTGGCTTTTTTCATGGTTTTCTCCTTTGTAAAACATGATGAATATATATAACAATAACAATATATATATAAATTGTCAAGTGTTAAAATGAATAAAAAATACTTTTAAAAATCCTCTTTATTTTTTAATGAATTGTATCTTTTGTGAATACAACCGATAATGGTTTTATGCACACCGGGTGTAATGGTATAAATGACGAATCGGCTTTCTTTTGTTGCGGTGACAAAGCCGTCGTCCTTTAATCGTTTTAAATATTGGGAAACTTTGGGCGGCGTACTATTTATACCATCGGCAATGGCGGAAACATGACTGGAACCGTGAATGTCCAAGTATTCCAAAATACGCATTTTATCCCAATTAGCAAACAACTTAATCCGATTGGCCGTCATCATGGTATAATCATGCGGCAGACAGGCTTTGAAGCCGTCCTGTAAAAAATAAAAATTATCCGTCATATAGCCGTATAATTTACGCAGGCAGACAAAAACGCTGGCGGGGTATTCCTCTTGAATCATATAATACATAAAAACCCCTTTACGGTTAGCGCGTACCAAATTCATTTCCCGCATTTTTTTCAGGCTTTGCGAAATAATCGCCTGTTCCTCCTGCATGGCTTTGGTAATGTCGGATACGGAAGAAGCCCCATGCACATCCAAATATTCCAGAATACGCAACCGCAACGGATGACCGATATACCCGATTCCGCGAACGGCTTTTTTCATAATATTAAACGGTAATTGTTTGTCCATAGTTTGTGTTATAGGCTATTTTACATTCGGGGTCAAGCCGGAATTACGGTTTACTGATTAAAACAGAAAATCCGTTATCGGCAAAAACCTGCGTGACGGCCTGAACGGTTGCTTTATCCGGCGGTGAGATATTTTGCAGCGGGTATGTGTATCCCAACTTTTCCCATTTCACTTTTCCAAGCTCGTGATAGGGTAATAATTCAACTTTGCGAACCGTCGGATAAGCCTTTAAAAAGGTGGCAACTTCCTGTGCATAAGCGGGATCCGTGCTGTATCCGGGGACCAAAACGATACGGATCCAAATATCTTTACCGCAATCGCGTAAATAATTGAGGAAGGCCAACACTTTATCGTTCGGCTTTCCGGTTAACTTTTTGTGTGTATCGGGGTGCAAATGTTTAATGTCCAATAAAAATAGATCGGTATTTTTTATGGCCTCTTTGACCTCCGGCGTTAAATCAACATACCCGCATGTGTCCAAGGCTGTATGCACACCTCGGGCATGCAAAGCCTGAAAAACAGCGGCAACAAAAGCCGGTTGGACAAGCGGTTCCCCGCCGGATAACGTAACGCCACCACCGGATAGTTGGTAAAAATCCTGATATTTTAAAGCCTCTTGAACGACTTCTTCAACCGTTCGTACATGATCGGTCGTTTGTGTCCACGTGTCCGGATTATGGCAAAAAAGGCATCGAAACGGACACCCTTGTAAAAAAATAACGGAACGAATTCCTGGCCCGTCAATGGCGCTGCCGGTTTCGATTGAATGAACATATCCCTGTTTCGTCATAGTGTATATAAAAAGGGCAGGGGTTGCCCGCTGCCCTTTTTTCCCGACGGATTAGATTTTTTCGTGGAATGTCCGCGAAATAACATCCAATTGTTGCGGGCGCGTTAACTTAATAAAGTTCACGGCGTATCCCGACACACGAATGGTTAATTGCGGATAGTTTTCCGGATGCTCCATCGCGTCTTCCAACACTTCACGATTCAATACGTTTACGTTTAAGTGTTGACCGTTCCGTGTGGCATACCCATCCAACAAACCGATCAGATTCTTAACCCGTTCATCCATGTCTTTACCCAAAGAACCCGGTAAAATGCTGAACGTGTTGGAAATACCGTCCTTGGCGTGTTTAAACGGTAACTTGGCAACCGAACAAAGCGATGCCAAAGCCCCGCATTCGTCACGACCGTGCAACGGGTTAGCGCCCGGTGCAAACGGAACGTTGGCTTTACGGCCATCCGGGGTGTTCCCCGTTTTTTTACCATACACAACGTTGGACGTAATCGTCAAAATGGATTGAGTGTGAATCGCATCCCGATAGGTCGGATTCTTGCGCACTTTGTCCATGAATTGTTCGACTAAGTTCGTGGCAATGGCGTCAACCCGGTCATCGTTATTACCGTATTTCGGGAAGTCCCCTTCAATTTCAAAGTCAACGGCAATACCTTGTTCGTTCCGAATCGCTTTAACCTTAGCATACTTAATCGCCGACAATGAATCGACAACCACCGAGAAACCGGCAATACCGCAACCCAGCTTCCGGACAACATCTTTGTCCATCAAAGCCAACTGCGCTTTTTCATAATAGTATTTGTCGTGCATAAAGTGAATGATGTTCAACGCATTGACATACGTTTTGGCCAGCCAATCCATCATCGCATCAAATTTTTTGCACACTTCGTCGTAGTCCAAATATTCGGATGTAATCGGTTCGAAACCATCAACAACCTTCATACCCAAACGTTCGTCAACGCCGCCGTTAATGCTGTATAACAAGGCTTTGGCCAAGTTGGCACGAGCGCCGAAGAATTGCATTTCCTTACCGATAATCATTGGCGACACACAACAGGCAATCCCGTAATCATCGCTTTCAAACATCGGGCGCATCAAATCATCGTTTTCGTATTGAATGGATGATGTGTTAATGGAAATTTTGGCACAGAAGTCTTTAAACCCTTGCGGCAGTTTTGTTGACCACAGCACCGTCATGTTCGGTTCCGGAGCCGGTCCCAAATTGACAAGCGTGTGTAAAATACGGAACGAGTTTTTCGTCACCAATGTCCGGCCGTCCAAGCCCATACCGCCGATGGATTCCGTCACCCATACCGGATCGCCGCTGAACAATTCGTTGTATTCGGGCGTCCGCAAGAAACGGATCATACGCAGTTTAATGATGAAATCATCCATGATTTCTTGCGCTTGTTCTTCCGTCATAACACCGGCTTTTAAATCACGTTCGGCGTAAATGTCTAAGAAGGACGAAACACGACCCAAAGACATAGCCGCACCGTTTTGATCTTTGACGGCGGCCAGATAGCCGAAGTAAACGGCCTGAACCGCTTCTTTAAATGTCTTGGCCGGTTTGGAAATATCGCAACCATAGGATTCGGCCATGCGTTTCATGGCTTCCAACGCCAAAATTTGATCGGACAATTCTTCCCGTTCACGAATGACGTCAGCCGTCATAGCCGCATGGTTGGACGAATTCTTTTCTTCGTTCTTTTCTTGAATTAAAGCATCGATACCATACAAAGCAACCCGGCGATAGTCCCCGATGATACGACCGCGGCCGTACGCATCCGGCAGACCCGTAATAATTGCGGATTTCCGGCAGGCACGAATTTCCGGCGTGTAAGCTTGGAACACACCTTCATTGTGCGTTTTACGATATTTTGTAAAGATTTCTTTTGTTCTTTCGTCAATCGGCAGGTTGTATGCTTCACAGGAAGCTTCCACCATCCGCCATCCGCCGTACGGCATAATGGCCCGTTTTAACGGCGCGTCTGTTTGCAGACCGACGATGATTTCTTTATCTTTGTCAATGTATCCGGCCGCATAGGCATCAATCGCCGACGGTGTCGATACATCCGCATCTAATAATCCGTTGTTGGCCGTTTCTTTTTTCATCAGATCCAAAACAATCGCCCACACATCCGTTGTGCGTTGCGTCGGACCGGCCAAGAAAGAATCGTTTCCTTCATACGGCGTATAGTTTTTTTGGATGAAATCGACAACATCAATGTTGTCCATCCACTTGCCCGGGACAAAACCGGCCCAAGCTTCGGCGTTTGCTTGTTTGATATCTTCCGTAAACATGATTTTTCCTTTCATTACTAAACGGATTTTTTATTTGATCGGCAATACCATACATGAAAATGCGAAAAAGTGCAAGCCCCCATTTATGAAAAAATAATAGAAAGCCGTCTTGATTTTGACGGGCGGTTGTGTTAGCATTCAAAATAAGCATATTAAAAGTAAACAGAGGAATAACATGTATCGAAATAAAAGGATTTTAGGGTTAATTCCGGCTCGCGGCGGGTCAATAGGGATTCCGGATAAAAATGTAACACCTTTGGCGGGAAAACCGTTGGTTACTTGGACGATAGAAGCGGCCGCCCATTCCCGATATTTGGATGCCATATATTGTTCGACAAACGATGATAAGGTTGCACGGGTGACCGAAGAAACCGGTTTGGCAAAAGTATTGCGGCGTCCGGATGAATTATGTACGGCAACGGCCAAAACCATTGATGCCGTTGTTCATGCGGTTGAAACATTGGCCGCCCGCGGTGAAACGTTTGATTATGTCATGTTATTGCAACCGACAAGTCCGTTACGTCAGACGCGTCACATCGACGGTATTATCGAACATGTTGTGAAACATGATTTGTCAGCGTGTGTCAGTGTTCATCAAATCCATGAGTTACCGGTTTTAATGCGTTATGTTGAAAGTAATCCCGATGGTACGACGCAGGTGCATTCCATTTTAGCGCAGAACAGTACGGTTCGACGGCAGGATGCGGCCCAGGGATATTATGTCGATGGTGTGTTATACCTGCATCGTGTATCGGAATTGTCGCGGGAAACAAGTTTGAATGATGCGCCGTATGGTTATTTGATTGACGCCGAATACGCCCACGATGTCCATACAATTACCGATATTTCGGAATGTGCAGCTTGGTTATCCGGACATCGAGATGACGCGTGAAGAATTAATTAAAACGGCGGCTTTTTTACTGGAAAAAATTGATTCCCGTAATACCCCCGCCAACGATATTATCAACGATTATACGCGGACTCACCGCTATATTGCGGCCGATGATCGACGGCAGTTGTTGGAGGTTGTGTGGTCTGCCGTACGGTCCAAAGCTCGATTGGCTTATGCTTATCCCGAAGCGGATTGGGCGGGTAAATTATCACATTTATTGAATGACGGGATTCCCGATATGGCGGGTGCGCCCGATTGGGTTCGGTGGGAAGTACCCGATTGGTTTCCGGCCCATGTTCCGGACGCCGATCGGGAATTACCCGCTTTATTGGGAAATGCGCCGATTGTTTTGCGGGCAAACGGTCGTCGGGAGGAGGTTATGTCTTTATTACAGGCGGAAGGATTATCCGTGACGCCGTGCAAACAGTCTCCCTATGGTATGATTTTGGCCGAATACAGTAATTTGTCCGACACAAAAGCCTATAAAAAAGGTCTGGTGGAAATTCAGGATGAGGGCGCTCAACTGGCGGCTTTGGAAATTGGCGTGAAACCCAAACAAGATGTTTTTGATTTTTGCGCCGGTGCCGGTGGTAAATCCTTAATTTTTGCCCAGATGATGCAGAACAAAGGTTTTATTCAAGCCTATGACGCCGCCCCGAAACGGTTGTTTGAATTGGTCAAGCGCGCGAATCGGGCGCATATCAGTATCGTTAAGATTGTGACCAAATTGCCGGAACCGTTTAAAAAGTTTGACCATGTGGTTGTGGATGCCCCTTGTTCGGGGACGGGGACATGGCGGCGCACGCCCGATATGCGATGGAAATTGGCGGAAAAACAGTTGAAAAACATTACGGATTTGCAGGCCGATATTTTGAATCGTGCCGAAGCGTTTGTGAAACCGGGACATTATTTGTCCTATATTACCTGTTCGTTGACGCGGGATGAAAACGAAGATCAGGTGAGTCGTTTTTTGATCACGCATCCGCGCTATACGGTTTTAAAACAAAAACGTTTTTCCCCATGGCGGACGGATACGGACGGTTTTTTCTTGTGCCTGATGCAAAAAAGATAGGGGTATGAGGGACTTGTGATTGTAAAAAAAACATACCGACCGCATTAATACGACCGGTATGCGTGTATTACGCTATCTGGCTATTTATCAGATGATTGTTATCGTCCCCCGTTTTGGACGGCCGCGGTCAGTTTGGATGCAGGAACTTTTTGTTTGGATTGTTCCTTTCCCTGATCTATGTCATGGAATTGTTTCAGTGCCTGATATTTCCAATTCCATGATGCCATTTCATCCCAAGCGGCTTTATTTTTATGATACACATCACTTTTTAATACATGAGCTTTTTTATCCAATTCTTGGAATGCCTCCCGATAAGGAGCCCCTTTCTGGCGAAGAACGGTCACCATTTCCGGTGTTTTGGCATATTTCATTAATTCTTCACTGGCGATTGTTGCCCCTCTTTTTAACCAAGCGTCGATATTATTAAGGTCGTTTTTGGCAACGGCCTGATTTAACATCATTTGACATGCCAAATGTCCCGCTTTTGAATCGAAAAGGGAAGCCCCTTGTTTATCTTTGACGGACATGTCGGCCCCCAATGAAATCAACTTTTCCATGGTTTTATATTGTCCCCTTTGAATGGTATGCCATAACGGAGTGTGTCCGTCGGCATCCGGGACGTTTACCTGAACTTTACTGCTGGAAAGCAGCAAATCTGCATCTTGCGCATTTCCATGTGCTAGGGCTTTTTGAAATTCTTGATTCGCTTGGGAAATATGGGCAAACTGCATCCAAACTTTTTTTGTTCGATGGAACGTCCCTTTTGTGAGAATAAGGTTGTTCCGTCCGGTAAGGATGAGCCGAGGGAAACACCTTCAAGACGGCAAGCTTTAATGCTTTCCGGTGTCAAAGATTTTAAATCATTGAACAGAGTTTTGGTTAATATGGCTTTACGTTCTGCTTTGTTGGATGGGAAAAGGCCTTTTTCCTTTAAAGAAAAGACGGTTTTCATTGTAAGGGGGACTTTGTCCCATAATCCTTTTCCTTTTGCGTCTGTTAATTGGGAACCGTGTTCTTTATAATAGGCGACGGCCTCCATATCCCCGCGTTGTGCCGCGGCTTCAATCGGACGCAGTCCCGTTTAAAAACCGGCCCTGTCCCCAAAAACAGCATATTTGATTTTATCCCACCCGTTCATGTGAATTCTCCTTAATGATTTACGAAGTGACTCATACTTTATTGAGTATACACCTATTTATTTGTCTTGTAAAGAGATATGCATTTTTCGTACGTTGCTCTATTTTCGGCTTGATTGCCGGACGGGGTACGGTATATTTTGTGCCAACATAACAGAAAGATATTACGTTACCTAATATAAAAAAGGGGGCATATTTTACTCCCGACGCATACTTGACCGTATGAATTGGTTGTTCGGGTATTGTAGTTGTCGGAAAAGTTTTATCTTCCCCTTCCTTTTGGGGCGACGACCGAAGATGTGCTGAAAACTTTATCGGAAGAATTCAATTGTTTTTGTTTTCGGACAATATCGTTAATATGTTCGTGCATTTTTGTGCTGGATATAGAATCACGCGCACCCGCTGTCGCTAAATTAACTCCGCATTCGACCAATTGATCGACTTGATCCGTTTTATCTTGTGCGATAGCTTGGTACAATAGTTCTTGTTTTAAATCTTGTAACGCTTTTTCGGAAACATTATAATTGCTCCCTTGCGTCGTAAATGGATGATTTCCCCATTTATCTTTATGATTCAATTTAGCTCCTAAACCAGCTAAAAATTTAGCGGCTTCCACACGCCCGTTATGACATGCGTGCCAAGCTGCCGTTCGTCCATTTGTTTCCGTCCATTCAAGATCAATTTTTTTTGTATCATATAACAATTTGAGCGTTTCGGCTTTTCCTCGATATGCGGCACATATAAAAGCGTCCTGTAGTTTGAGGAAGTCTATTTTATCCAATTTTCCGCTTACGGATAAAGAAATCATGGATGTGATATCATCGCGATTGGCAGCCGATAAAAATTCTCGTCCAATTTGTTCTGAGGTCGCATGCTTGATCCATATTTGTTTTTGTTCATCGGAACGTCCCTTTTGTGTGAAAAAAGTCGTCCCATCGGGTAAAGTCGCACCACGTGAAACACCAGCATAACGACATATCAAAAGGTTTTCCGGTGTTAACGACTCCAAATCATGGAACATAATTTTTGTTAATGCGTTACGGAAGCGCTCTTTCCTTTCCGGACGAATACCGTGTTCCAACAGAGATTTAGCCGTTTCCATCGTAAGTGGTACTTTTTCCCAAATGTGATCACCATCGGCATTTTCTTGCTTAGAGCCGTGATCTTTATAATAAAGGACGGCCTCTATATCCCCGCGTTGTGCCGCGGCTTCAATCGGACGTAAGCCCGTTATCAAACTCGGCCGATCCCCGAAAATCGCGTACTTGATCTTGTCCCATGTTTTCATTATCGATTCTCCTTATATCAACTTTATTTTTTTTCAGTATACACCTGTTTGTCTTTCTTGTAAAGAGGAACGCTTTTTTCGTGTTTTGCTCTATTTTCGGCTTGATTGCCGGACGGGGTTATGGTATTCTGTGCCAACATAACAGAAAGGACAGAAGATGGCTATTGATTTTTCACGGGTTTCCGTTATCGGATGTGGTCGCTGGGGCGGATTTTTGGGGTATTATGTCGCGCGATATAAAAAAGCGGATACCCTTATGTTCGGATTGGAGGAAGATCCGGCGTATCAATCCTTAATCGCGACCGGTAATAACGGATATGTGACAATGCCGGATAATGTGTCCTATACAACGGATATAACGGCAGCTTTGGCTAATCAATTCATTATTATTTCCATCGGATGTCAGGGATTACGCGGATTGTGCCGGCAATTGAATCAATATGATTTACGCGGTAAGCGGTTTTTGTTGGCTATGAAGGGGTTGGAGGAAAGTTCCGGTAAGCGGTTGACACAGGTTTTTCATGAAGAAATCAATCAACCGGATGTGGCGGTTGCCGCCCTAATGGGACCCGGTCATGTGCAGGATTATATCCGTGAAATTCCCAGCTGTGTCGTGATTGATTCGGATGATGAAACAGCGAAAAAAGAAATAGCCGATTTTATGAACAGTTCACTGATTCGCGTTTATTATGGTAGCGATTTAATCGGTAATGAAATCGGGGCTGCCTTAAAAAATGTCATTGGTTTGGCGGCCGGTATTTTGGATGGGCTTAACTGGGCCGGGTTGAAGGGCGCGTTGATGGCGCGGGCACCGGTAGAGGTCGGTCGTTTAATCGCCTATTACGGCGGGAATCCGATGTCGGCTTACGGTTTGGCGCATTTAGGGGATTATGAAGCGACCCTTTTTTCGCCGCACAGTCATAACCGCGCGTATGGTGAAAGTTTGGTCAAAGGTCCCGTGTTTGATAAATTGGCCGAGGGGGTGCCGACGTTGAAAGCGGTATATGCCTTACGGGATCAAGTTGATATGCCGATTTGTCGGGTGTTGTATGAGGTTGTGTATAACGGTCAGGATCCGAAAGCACAAATCGAAACATTGTTTATGCGACCGAACAAAGCGGAGTTTTAATCCCGTCCAAAGAACAGGTGCGTTGCGGTTATTTTTGCCTTATATAAAGCCCCGAAAAAAAAGGAGGATATATGTCATCAACAACCGGTCGTTTTTTGTATTACTATAAAATTCCGTTGGGAACTTTGGGTTTTATTGACGAAAATGACGCCTTAACCCATATTTTATTTCCCAATTCGGTTATTCCCGACGGTGCAGTCATTCGGGAAACTCCGTTAATTCGACAGGCTTTTGCAGAGATATCGGAGTATTTATCCGGCGATCGGGAAACATTTGATTTACCGCTGGCCCCCAAGGGAACGCCTTTTCAGGAAAAAGTTTGGCAGGCGTTGCAAACGATTCCGTATGGTCAGACAATCAGTTATCAGGAGTTGGCCCGTCGTGTCGATAAGCCGACAGCCACGCGAGCGGTCGGAATGGCGAATCATCATAATCCCCTGCCGATTGTGATTCCGTGTCATCGTGTTGTCGGAAAAAACGGTTCGTTAACCGGCTATGCCGGCGGGTTGGATTTAAAACGGTATTTGTTGGCCTTAGAAAGTCGACAGCATATCTTGTTATAAATAAGTCATTTCATAATCATGTTGTCCGCGCGTGCGGTCGAAAAGTCCTGTCGATTTTAGGGCCTTTTGATGCGGAAGAGCCGTCTATTTAATCACGGGCGTTTTTCAACTTTGCCAACCCCTTGATTAAAAACGGGCATGCCTGTTTTTCTTTTGTGACGGAAGAGGTGTATAACGGTTGTTCTTTATCGATATTGTTTTCGTCTTTATGAATATAGGTGATCTCATCTACCGGCAAAGGATCTTTTCCGCAATATTTTGCAGCCAACCGTTTGGCATTTTTGATGTTGTCCCATAATAAAGCGTCATACTCCTGTTTAAAAGCGGGATTTTGACATAGGCGATCCACAATTGCCTGATAGACATTAACACCGTTCAGGCCGTTGTCATTTCCGATGGCTAATGAAAACAAACGTCCCGTTTGTTCTTTGAATTGAAAAACACAAACATCCTCACGTCCGATGCCGGGCCTGATTTGGGTGATTGTTTTTTGTGCGCCTTTATCATCCCGATATGTTAAGTCGTGCATACGGCATATGTCATCTTTGTATTTGGATAAGAGCGAATTTAATGCTTTCCCGACCTCTATATCAAATTGCCATGTGGGATACGAAATATCTTTTTTATGAACATTGACACCGATTAATAATCCGTCCGCCGCCTGATTCGGATACAAAAAGTCTTTGAAATGGGAAACGGCCCCTTCTTTGTTATTCCAAACAAAAAAGCCATTCGTTTGTGCTCCTTGTCCGATTCCGATCGGTTGAGCGCCGGTGTCCAAAAAAGATTTTAACGCCTGTTGATCGGAAGAAAAATGCCACAAAGTAACCTTGTCGGGCATTGTGTTAACGGATGATGCCTTTTGTAAAACAGAATTGATTGTTTCCTTTTTATCGGTCATTTTGATCCCAGCCTCCTTCAATATTTCATTATACCACATGTGTCGCTTTAAATCAATCATCTTCCCCTTTTGACAAAGTTCCATAAATCATTGGGGCGGGATTCTATAATCCCAACGAACAGAAATCAAATGTGGTAAAAGGGGAATGAGTCGTATTCAACGAATCACTTTTAACTTTATTGAGCGGAGGGATACAACCATGAAAATGCGTTGTACCATTATTCGGAAGTTAATTTAAATGAATCTATTTATTATCTAGCTCTTTTTCAAAACGGATAATGGGAATATCTAATTTCCAAAATTTTTTAGGAGGGATATTGGATTCTTTCATCCCTTGTTTGTGGTAAAAACCGATTGCCGGACCGTCCTTTATTGTCCACAAAATTAACTTGTTATAGGATTTGTTCTTTTTTAAAAGACACATTTCACGCATTAAGGCACTTCCTACACCTTGCTTTTGAAAATCAGGGTGAACATAAAGCATTTGAATTTCAATCACTTTTTCTTCCGGATATTCAAGGGCTAAAAATCCGATAACATGATTTTTTGTTTCGGCGACATAGTATTCAACCTCTTTAATGTGATTGGCTGTTCGCTCTATAACCGCCTCATCAAACGGCATATTATCCAGAAAGTCATCGGGTAAATATCCTCGATAGCAGACTTGATAGGCATGATAGTGAACAGATTTAATATCTCTGGCATCGGTTGGTGTAGCCTTGCGAATTTTTAGTTGCATTTGAAATTTCCTTTACTTTATTCGAATAAAGTTTCTTTGTTTACCGGACACTTAAATGTTTTGCCAATAAAATTATTATAAAATATATAGTTATGGAAGTCAAATAATTCTTGTGTTTTTTTGGGGTGGTCGGAGCGACATGATTATTCGCTTCGCTCACCCTAAAGGGCTATCCTGAGGACATTAACTTTAAAAATTTTGTTTCACAAAACCGGCGTACTTCCGTCCGCCTTTTTTATGCGTTCCGAACATGCTTCCTCGCCTGTTCAAATCACCCGCCGGACTCATTCTAAAAAAAGACGGAACAAGTCCGCCTTCTTTTAGAATGGTCGAGTTTCCCCTAACCAGTTCATAACTATTATACTTTTTTAGAAATCATGTCAAGTGCTAAAATACACGTCAAATTCCTTATTTTACAAGGCTTTTGAAATGCCCATATTTCGGGACCGTTGTCATTTCCTAACCGGTCAATTTTGCAACGATATAGATTATGTGAAACTAAATAACCCATCAAAAAATTATGATTAACTGATTGATAGAAATACAAAAACAAAGTGCTTTTATACTTGTCTCTTGGGCAATTAAAAGCAAAAATAAAACAGGATGGATGATTGAAAATAAGGTCTTACCGTTGCCATGGCTTTGAAGAAATAAAGGTGAAAAATATCGCTATTTGCTTGCTATTTCATATTAAAACGGATAAGATGGCATATAATTATAACTTTTGACAATGAAAGAGGTCGTTTTTATGACGCAAGATATTCAAATCCCCAAAATGGATGGTAAAAGTTTAGATATTGAGGCAAGCGAAAAAGAAAAGTTAAAATCCCTGTTTCCACAGTGTTTTACCGAGGATAAACTGGATATTGATAAATTACTCTCTTTGTGTGGCGAATACATAGACAATGATTTTGAAAAATATAAATTTGAATGGAAAGGTAAGTCCGAATATTATCGGATAGCCGGTAAGTGTTCAACCGGAACACTTCGTCCTTGTCCGGAGGAAAGCGTTGATTTCGAAAACACCAATAATCTGTATATTGAAGGTGATAACCTGGAAGTTTTGAAAATCCTACAAAAGGCCTACTTTCGCAAAGTGAAGATGATTTACATTGATCCGCCTTATAATACCGGTAATGATTTTGTTTATGAAGATGATTTTAAAGACCCATTAGTGAAATATAAAGAAATTACAAGCCAAACGACTAAATCCAATCCTGAAACAATGGGGCGATATCACACAAATTGGTTGAATATGATGTATCCGCGATTAAGGTTGGCGGCCAACCTGCTCCGTGATGACGGGGTCATTTTTATCTCTATTGATGATAACGAGGTGACGAACTTACGCAAACTTTGTGATGAGGTTTTTGGGGAAGAGAATTTTATCGGTACTATTATTCAAAATAAGCAAAACTCAAAAAATGATATATTAAATATACAAAAAAATCACGAATATATTATTGCTTATCGTAAATCGATTCTATTGGATACGACTGGAACAAAGATATTGCCCCGGTTACTGATTTATCTCAATCAATAAAAGATGTTTTTGAGGAAAATGGAGAATATTACTATATTAATGATTCAATAACCACGCGCGGAGACGGTGGAGTTTTAAGTGCTCGTCCGAATCTTGGATACACCGTTTATTATAATCCAAAAACAAAGGATAAAAAGGCAGTTTGTGATTATGATGTTTCGAAAAGTAAAATAGCGACTGATTATAATGAAATTTACACAAATGATACTATTTTAATTAATCAAGGTTATATTCCTATAAGACCACCCAAAGTTAGAGGACAATTAGGTGTATGGACTTGGTCTCTGGAAAAATTTAATGAAAACTGTAAGGATATTGTAATAACTGGCAAAAACGGAAATTATGCTGTAAAAAAAAGAACTTTTGTTGATAAAAGTTTAGTTAAAAATGTAAATGGCAAATTACAGTATCAAAGCCTCTCTGAATCGAATGTCAGAAGTATTTGGGATTTTTCAACCAATGAAGGCACAAAAATGCTAAATGATATTATGATAGATGCTAACACGTTTAATAATGCAAAAAATTTAGATATGATAAAAAAATTACTAAACATTGTTCCTTTGAGTGATACTGACATCATCCTTGACTTCTTTTCCGGTAGTGCAACGACGGCTCATGCAGTTATGCAGCTGAATGCTGAAGACAGCGGGAATCGCCGTTTTATTATGGTGCAATTGCCTGAACTCTGTGATGAAAAATCCGAAGCCTTTAAAGCCGGATATAAAAACATCTGTGAAATCGGCAAAGAACGTATCCGCCGTGCCGGTCAAAAAATTAAAGAACAAAATTCGGCTTCTCTATTAGAATCTGCTCGTGAAACACCCCTTGACACCGGTTTTAAAGTCTTTAAATTGGATTCTTCAAACCTCATCGCATGGGATTCATCCCCGATTGACACAGGAGATACCGAGACTTTATTCAATCGCTATGAGCAATGGTCTGACCGAATTAAAAAAGACCGTTCCCCAAAAGACCTTGTCTATGAAATCATGCTCAAATTAGGAATTCCACTTACATATCCCGTGACAGAAGAACGGATAAATGGCCGATTGGTGTATATCATCGGCGAGGATTGCTTGGTAGCAGTTTGTTTGGACGGTACCAATAATGGCATTCAACCGGAAGATATTGAAGCCCTTTGTGATAAATGTCCGGCCAAAATTGTGGCCTCCGAGGACGCATTTGCAGATAACGTTGCCCTTGCCAACGCCCACTATATCGTGGAAGACAAGCATGTGGAATTGATGTTGATTTAAGGAAATAAAAATGAACAAGCAACTTTCTCCCCGATTTCCAACACCTTTTGCCGCCTTTGCGGAACAACGGCGACTGGATTGCTATATTAAGGATGAAGGGCTTGTTGCCGCATATGCGTCATCGGATATTCAAATTTTACCCTATCAGATTGCCGCGGCACAATTTGCTTTGCGTTCCCGTTATCTAAAAGGATGCATTTTATGTGATGAAGGCAGTCTTGGAAAAACGTATGAAGCCTTACTGATTGCTGCCCAAAGGTGGCATGAACGTAAGGGAAAAATCCTGATTGTTTTACCGGATAATTTAATCAATCAATGGTATCAAAAGATTAAAGAAGAATTCAACTTATTTGTGTATCTATGGCACGACAGGCAGAAAGCCGAAGAAGAACCGATGTGGGACATAAATACAGAAACCGTTCAGGAATTTACGGAACGTAAAGAAAATCAGGGTGCCGGTTTATTTCTGATCACTTATGATGAGGCCCTTAATCACGCCGATGAAATCGAAAAAACAGTCTGGGATATGGCTATTTTTGATGAAGCTGATTGCCTTTTTAAACCCGAAAACAAAACTGTTATCACTTTAAAAAAGGCCGTGGGGAATGCGTTTAAATTGTTATTAACGCCGACCCCGATAACAAACAGTATTATGGATATTTATGGTTTAATTCATTTTATTGATGAATCTGTCTTGCCGGATGCGGAAGAATTTTATCGGCGATATCATCGCAAACCCGAAAATTACCCCGAGTTGGCTGCTTGGGTTTCCCGTTTTGCATTCAGGACGTTAAAAAGCCAGGTTGCAGGATATGTGAACTTTACCAACCGCTTACCGATCGTGGTTTCTTATACGTTAAATGAGGCCGAGAAAAAACTGTATGATCTGATTCAAAAATATCTTGAATTACCTCATCGTGACGCTTATCCGGAAATGGATGTGTGGCGGCTCTCTCTTTTGTTCTATCATACAGTGTCTTCCTCGGCACAGGCCTTAGCCGATATGCTGAATGCCCCTTTAAAACGTGTTGAGGGGGCAGAACATGAGATTTTAAAGGCCATGCAGACAGCTGCTCGTACCATACAGGGCAATTCCAAAACGGTGAAACTGATTGAAACATTAACACCTGTTTTTGACCAATTAAAAAAACAAAAAGAAAATCAAAAAGCCCTTGTGTTTGTGGAAAATTTAGCAACGCTTGAAATGTTGTCAGACGCGTTGAAAACAGCCGGATATGAGGTGTTGACATACAAAGATGAAAAGTCGTTGGAACGTTTTAGAAATGATGAGACAATACAAATCCTGATTTGCAATGATGCTATGGCTAAGGGACTTGATATAGAATTTTGCCCGGTTGTCGTGAACTATGATTTACTTTATAACGCTGTTCAAATGGAACAACGGATTTGCCGGTGCCACCGCCAAGGACAACAATCCGATGTGTTAGTTATCAATTTAATCAGCCAAGAAAACATGGCGGATGTGCGTATCGTGGAATTATTACGCAAGCGTGTTTTACAGTTTGACGGCATTTTTGGTTTATCAGATGCCATTATGGATAACTTTGATGTTTCTATTAAAGATATTTTAAAGCAGAGACGTGCCCAAAAGGACATTCAGGGCAGTTTTGAAACAAATCGGCAGGAACATCGGTCAGAAAATGAGGAAATTGTTTCTGAGGCAGAAAATACCCTGTTCACAACCTTTACAAAAAAAGTATCAGATAAAATAAAAATAACGCCAAAATATATTGAGGAAAAGTCGGCGGAACTGGATGAGGCTTTATGGAACATCGCCGCACATTATTTTGAGACAGAATTCGCCGAAAAATATACGATTGATGAAGAAACAAAAACAATTTCTTTAAATCCCGATGAAAAACCGCCTCATTTATTTTATTATCAAGTCGGAGAGCAGGATAAACAGCGGCATGAACCATATACCTCACTTAAAAAATATGGTTCAGGAAAAAATGTACCCCTTGCATATCGGATAACACCAAGTAGTATTTTAATCTCGGGCATCTTATACAATTCTTGTTGTAAACCTAAAGGAGAAATTGTTGTAGATGAAGAGATAGAGCCTTGCACAATATCATTTTATAATGCAGAGTTATCCTCAAAAAACGGATTTCAACGAAATTACAACTTGCTTTCTGGTAAGACAAAGTCCGGTCAAATTTTGAATGATGACCAATGCCGGAAAATATTAGCCATGCCGGTTAAAAGTTATAGTGAATCAGGGCGAGAGATGACATATTTATTTAACAGTAACGGTAATTCGTATTTTGTTAATGAAATTGAAGATCCTCATTTACGAACGCAATTAAGGGAAAGATATATTAGTGAAGCAAAAACATATCTGAACGAAGACATAACACTTATTAATTTAAAAACGGCTTTTCAAAAAGCCCAATTAGGAAAAGAACTTGCCGTTTTAAAAAATAAAATTTCTCCTTTGAAAGAACGGTTAAATGACGGTATTAGTGACCCTATGGAGGAACTAAAAGCAAAAAAACAGCTGACGCAAACGGAAAATGAAATCAAAAGACAAGAAGAAGGTTTGTTTTTAAAACAAGTGCAGATTGAGGCTGAGGCCGAAAAGAAAATTGAGGAATTAAAAAACACGGATAATTTAAAAGTTGAGATGTATCGCCTGTTTCATGTTCAAGTATGGGGAAAGGATGGTCCCGATCCGGTTTACTCAGAGGAAAATCAAACAGGTCAAATAAGTTTTTTATAAAAAATACCCGTCAAATGCTGTTGACGGGTATATGGTTTAAAACTGAATATTTATCTTACTGCCTCTTTTAAAGCTTTTCCCGCTTTGAATCTCGGGGCTTTAGAAGCGGCGATTTTGATTTCTTTACCGGTAGCAGGGTTGCGACCTGTGCGAGTGGCACGTTTAGCTACTTCGTATGTACCAAAACCTGTAATTCGAACGGATTCACTTTTTTTAGGCTTTTGTAATAACTTCAATAGAAACTCAATAACGGTAATAGGTTGAATTTTTGTTATACCAAAAGCTTCAGTAACGGTAAGGACGTATTCAGTTTTGTTCATTTAAGATCCTTTCTTTGGTTAAAGTCAATGTGAAAGTTATGACATAATCACAACCATTAGTTTCAAACTAAAAATAAAATTCAAATTCAAATAAAATATCAATTAGTGCATAAATCATACATACTAACAGATTTAACATATTTAACATATTGAAATGTAAATGGATTGTATTACATATATAATTTTTTGAATTTAAAACCTTCTATATTGTTTTTGTATCAGTCTCAGTACAGGCATGTAATTTTATCTTGAAATTTAATATTATTTTATCCTATAAATAAAAGAGACATTTAAGAGAGGAACAATTAATTGAGCATGCAAGATATTGATTTTGACATTATCGTAAGGGGAATTAATCTTCGCCCAGAGCAAGGAGGGCTGGGTTTTTCTACATGTGTGTTATTACACGATGGGGCAGAACATATCCTTTATGACACTGGATCTTATGGAGTAAGGGATATTATTAAGAACTTGATTAATAAAAATAAAGTAACGAAATTAGTCGTTTCTCATTTACATTTTGATCATTGTGCAAATATAGATTTATTTAAACATATTCCTGTTTTTATATCCCCTATAGAAATTTTTAATTTGGAACATAATCAAGATATCAATACGTATGAAGCCTTTTCTTATTTTAAAGATATGTTAAATATTTTTCCTCTTAAAAATTTACAAAAGATAACCCCTAATATAACTGCTATACATACTCCGGGTCATACATTAGGACATTTTTCATTATCTTTTCTTGCAAACAGCAAAAAATATTTAGCTGCAGGAGATGCTATAAAGTCAGTAAATGAATTTTCTTCTAATGCATATATAGTTCCACCCATAGATGAGTTAAAACAGAAGAAAACAACGGAATATATAAAAAATAACTATGATTATATTATTCCAGGACATCAAGATATTTTTAATGTTAAAACCCTTATAGAACCCATTATTCAACTATCAAAATTTTAAGGACAAATATATGAAGTACTCAGCACTTATTGGCAATCCGGTTGAACATAGTATTTCTCCAGTTTTATTCGGTCTTTTGGCAGAAAAAGTTGGTTTAGAATACGCTCATCTAAAAATTGCTGTACCTTCAACTAAAAAATTAGAAATGGTTTATGAAGGAGTAAAAAATCTAAAATTTTCTGGTCTCAATATAACTTTACCTTACAAAATAGAAACCATAAAATTTTTAGATAAAGCGGATAATACAGTTATAGAAAGTGGCGCCGTTAATACAATCAAAGTAAAAGCTAATAAGTTTTTAGGGTATAATACGGATTGTATAGGTTTCTCTGAAACATGTAAAAATTTATTAAAACCTATTCAACAAAATGATAAAGTTTTTGTCTTTGGAGCAGGTGGCGCGGCCAGAGCGATTATATCTCAAGTTGTTAAACACACAAATAATATTTTTGTTTTTGGGCGAGATCAGAATCAACTAGAAAGGCTAAAAAAAGATTTCAACAATCAAATTTTAGATTATCACTTTTCTAAAGATATTATACGAAAAAAAATCATCGAAGAAAATCCAAATTATTATATTAATGCAACTCCTCTTGGTATGATACCAAATTATGATTCATCCCCTATCCCTTCAGATTTTTTTCAGTATATATCTTCCAACAGTTATTTCTTAGATGCGGTTTTTAATCCTTATAAAACAAAATTTTTAAAAGATGCAGAAGAAATTGGGGCTAAAGTAGCTCCCGGAATATATTGGATGATTTACCAAGGTTGTGTTGCATTTAATATATGGAATGATACAAATATCTCTTTATCCCAAAAAGATGTTTCTTCAATTGCTAAATTGTTAATAGAAAGGTTACAAAAATGACCTTATCATTTATAAATGATGAATATTCAGAGGATATACTGGAATGTATTCATTTTTGTAAAAAACACAATCTACATAATATAGAATTGCGTAAAATTAATGGTCAAAATATCCTGAATATTAAAGATACAGATATTAAAAGAATTGCACTATTGTTAAACGAAAACAATATACGCGTTTCTTGTATCGCTTCTCCTTTCTTAAAGTGGGATAAAAAAAATAATCAAACATTATCTGATTTTAGTTTTTATAAATATGAAGATGATGCGTATTATCTTAACAAACTAATTCAAATAGCCAATATATTTTCAACAAGCAATATCCGTATCTTTTCATATATCAAGTCAACGGATTTTGACATGTCAAATTTCGTTGATTATTTAAAAAGAGTAGATAAATTTTTGGAACAGAAAAACAAGAATTTTTTATTAGAAAATGAACCAGTTTGTAATGTTTCCCATATTCATCATTTATATACATTGTTTAATGAAAATAAATTTAAACATATATTTCCATTGATTGATTTAGGGAATGCTTACTTTTCAAAAGAAAACATCAATAAAGATGAGTTAGAATTTTTAAAAACGATTTGTTTTTATTATCATATTAAAGATTTTAATGGCGAACAAAAATGCTATGTCCTGCTTGGGAAAGGTGATATCAACTTTTTTGATTTAGTTATAAAAAAAATGCGTAAAGACAGTTTTTTATCATTAGAAACACATACAAAGAAAAAAGAAGATGTAGAGATTTCTTTAAATGAACTAAGGAGAATAACAAATGCTTAAAATTGGTTTAATTGGTTTGGGGCATATTTCTGCAAAACATATGGCGGCAATTTCATCCCTTTCAACAGATGTTGTTTGTACTGGAGGGTATGATATCAATCCTGCTAAATCTAAAGATTTTACCCAAAAATACGGATTACATATTTTTGATAGTATTGATGATTTAATACAACACAATGATATTATTGCTGTTTTAACACCTCATAATATCCATGCAGATATTATAAAAAAAATTGTTGCATATGATAAATTTTGTATTTGCGAAAAACCGATATGTTTAAAAGAAGAAGAGCTTTTAAATCTTCCCTTAAACAAACAACAAAAAATTTTCCCAATTTCACAAAATCGATATAATACCGCCATCATAAAAGCCAAAGAATTACTTGACAAAAATAAATTAGGCAATATTCAATTCATCCAGGCAAATACTTTTTGGTATAGAACGGATGATTACTATACAGAAAGCCTATGGCGCGGTAAAATAGAACAAGAAGGAGGGATTTTATATAATCAAGGAATTCATGTTATTGACATTATATTATTTTTATTAAAAGCGAGTTCACAGGATTGTCATATCCATTACGTTTTTAAGAAAAACTTAGAAAGTGCCATTAAGGATACCGAAACTTATTTTAAAATTCTTTTAGAGGTAAATGGAGTATTAGTCGATATTTTAGTAACAACACGTTTTGCAACCAAAAATTATCTAAACTCTATTGTTGTATCTGGATATAAGGATCACTTAATCATATCAGGGAATCATTTAAATATCCTTTCTCATCCCGAAGTACAGGGAAATGATTTTTCGGACGATATTTATGGTTTTTCCCATATTCAAAACTATAAGGAAATTATTCAACATGTCAAAACTGGAAATGGTTCCCCTGTTTCTTTTAAAGATGGAGTAGATCGGATTAAACTCATTCAGAAATTGTATGCCATGATTGACGAATTTAAAAACTAATATCAGAATTATTAAAGTTTTTCAGAGCGAATAATTTCAACGAAATCATTCCAAATAGGTTCCTTGCACAATTTATCTTTATTTTCATTATAAAAATAGAGGTGTTTTTCTTTAACCTTTCGTTGTATTTCTGGGGATGCTAATCCTATATAGGGAGCATTGTCCATAATATCAGCACACCGAATAATTAATGCTTTTTTATTGTTATTTATTTTAGAGAAATTATCAATGTATTGTTTCTTATAATCTTTAATCTTCGGATCCATTGTTAAGGACATAACCAAATCAGTGACTTCTATTCCAAAAGCATTGGAGATATCCTCTGTACTAACTGATGTATCTTCTAATAAATCGTGTAGAAGAGCTGCAATAACAATAGTGATATCATATTGAAGCCCATAGAGATAAAACGCCATACGTAAAGAGTGGACTAAAACAGGTTTCTTATTATGACAGAAATCCATACTAGAACTTGCAAAAATAATCGCTTTTTGAAATAATTTATCTTCTTCTTTAGTATACATGATTTCTCCTTAAATTTTGTATTAATGAATTTGTTTGTATGAACAATTGTTTTTCCATATCACAAACCGATCGTCTTTCTGCCTCTTTCCAAAAGGTGACGGCTCGGATAATAAACAAAGGTTTTAAACACTCTGCTAAATATGCTGGAGGATATTTTAATGTTTTCAAAATAACTGCAGCAAGAATTGCTGCCCATGTTTCTGAGGTTAATTGTTTTGTACTTATTTGTTCCTCTATATGAGAAAATAAGGCCGAATCAAATAGTTTTCTATAATCTTTTTCTCTTAAAAAGTATTCTTTTAAATTGCGTTCTAGCAATATATATCCTTCTACTTTATGTGAATAAGTGACACCTTCCAATAATTCCTTATTCCTCATCGTTGGAGGAAAAAATTTTACTTGTTTCATATTGATAGTGGAAAATAATGCGGTGGCAACTTCAATAAACATTTTCTCTATTTTGGGGAAACTGGGTTTATGTATCTTTTTTGATAGAACAACTTCTGCTGTATTAAAATCGAATAAGACAGCGGTCAATGTTATTAAAATATCAATGCCATAATAAAAATAATCATTACACACGTTGTGTTCTAAAACTGATAGTACTTTTGTTCCAAGTCTATTGCTAAACATAAAATCTCCAGCAATAGGTTGTTGGATATTTTTACCATATAACGCACTTATAATTGGGCGGCATAAATGATTTGTCGTACTTCCCTCAAATGGGCTTCTTTGATAAGAAGGAGAAACGAAATCCGCTCCGAGAATCAGTTCATTTGTCATTTTTATAATCCATGATGTTTCAATGGATGTCAAATCTGTGTCAAACATACCTAAATAATCAAAATTCATTGATTGAATGTATTTTAAAAAGGTATATATATTTTGTCCCTTTCCTCCAGTTTGATTTATTAAAGAAATTTTCTTATTTTCTGTTTTTGTTGAATTAAACACAGATACGGTTTTATCTGTACTTGAACTATCTACATTTATGATAAGACTATTATGATCAGGATCCATTATTGATAAAGCATTATCAATGATCTTTGTTACAAAAGAAATAGTATCTTCTTCATTTTTAGACGGCAAACAAATTGCAATTTTATTCATGTTCTCGGCCGCTAATTTTTTGATTAAAACGACTATTTATTTTATGGTAATATTGACTAATATGTTTTACAAGATCATCTGTTTTCCCGGAAATGTAACATAAATTAGCGTCTGTGTATAATTTTTCAATCATTGACAATCGTCGTTTATAAAATGTTTCATTGTCAAAAGAAGGAATATATCCCCAATAGGATAGTTGGCTATCAAGGAATGCTGTACAAGAATTTCGAATATATCTTGAAAAATTTTCGTTTAAATGTAATTTATTGGCTAAAATGTTCGCATTCCCCACATATAATATCGGTTGTGTTTCATCAATGTGTACATAAAATGCTCTTGTTAACGGCACTTTTTGATACTCTTCCTCTATGCCGATCTCTTTGGGTAAAATCTTTTTCTTCGTCAACCATTTATCTGTATCCTTAAAAGAAAAAAGATGTTTTAGTTCTGGAATGCTCCTTTCTACCGAGGCTTGTCTAAAAAAGAAAAATTTACTTCCAGAATTTAGAAATAGAGAGTTGTCGTTCTGCTCTAACATCGTTAAATCATTACCAATTAATTTTGCATTCAGCTCTTTACATAATTTGTAAACAACCGATGTTTTCCCAGAGCCTTCTTTTCCCAATAACAATATACCAGAACCATTGATAGAACAGCTAGCTGCATGGATAGTAACAATTCCTTTTTGTTGTTTTTCTTTTTCGATTAGTGGTAATGCTAAATACAAAAAATTTTCTCCGGAATTCATTAAAGTCCATGGAGCGCGAACCAAAACACTATTTTCGTCCCATATTAGTTCTTCTTTTCCAGAGATACTCTCTTCATAAAAAATCTTTAAATTAGCTTCACCTGTTTTTTGGCTAATTTGAACTCCAGAGATAGGGTCTTTCGAAAATTTTCTATACAGTTCTAAAAAAACGGGATGTGTTGAAAAAATATCAACATTAACTTTGTCGGAAAAAAGACAACATTTGTATTGATATTTACTCATTCAAACTCCTTTTTATAGGATTTTACTTGAAAAATCACTCGTGAAAATATTACTTATTATCTGCCGTAAATACTTTTGAGTATCAAACTCTTCTTCTAATATTTTTTCTACTTTTCCCTTAACTTCAGGAGTCATTTCTTGAAGAGAAATGCATAAATTAGTTGGAGGCATTAACGCATCTGAATGTACCGCTAATGAATAAATTGAGTTACCACTTCCAGTTTCCAGATAAATTCGGTTTGATATTTTTTGTGTCAAAAAACCTAAAACTCGACCCACGTGATATACCGGATTTTTACCAAAATAAGCCTCGTTACTTTTTGCTCTCATGGTTGGGATAAGACCGGAAAGACCATTACCTCTTCCAACAAGTCCCTCTTCACCACACTCAATACAGCTGCCTAAAGCTAACATATAAGGATGTTGTGAGCCACTATTTAAGTTATTAATATTGATAGAAATGTTATATTTCTTATCAATATTAAGTTTTTTAATCTCTATATAAAGTTCTTCTTCTATCTGTTTAATGCGTTTTTTATAATCTTCAAAGCATGTTAATGTATCACTAAAAATAGGAATACAAGTGTCAACATTTATGTTTTCAGCATTTCGGATTACCATAACTTTAATATCTTGCCCAATATCATTGTATTTGGGAGATACTGCTTGTCCATAGCAGTCTAAATTCCAAAAATATTTTTCAACAGAGATACAAATTTTTTCTACAACGGATAGTGGCGCATGTGCAACACAAACAGATGTGTCGTTTGCTGTTAATTTTTTTAATTCCGGTAAATCATCGTATGTTTGGGGCGAAAACCAATTTTTTCTTCGAGTGTTCTGGGTGGCATTGTGTTCGATTATGACGTTTTTGCCTATCTTTGCACGAGGTAATATTTTTTTTAAATAATCTTCTATGGCTTTTTTTTGGAGTGTTTTAAGATCTATCTGTTCTCCACCAAAAGAATTACTAATTCTTCCATTAATTCTAATGACTGCGGGTTTAAGCATTTTATTTTGGCCATATTCAACCGAAAATAAACCTGCACCAATATATAATTTATCCACATTATGATGAGGAACGATACCAAATCTATCCAAACAATAAGATGAGTAATTATTTGAAACTGCTTCGGCTAGACCATCTGCTAATGTATCGGGATGCCCCAACCCCTTTCTTTCGACAATTTCGAAAGGCAACTTGTTAAAATCATTCCAATTATTAAAATAAGTTATCTTACTCATTGATGTTGTCTTTCTTCTTTCATTTTATAACACAAAATATCCTGTATTCTTGATGTCTCACTTCTCTGATATTGAACCCCTTTAATTAGGACGGCAGGTATTTTTTCATCGGCTTGTCCCATTAAAATTGAAGCAGCTGCCGCGAGCTCATCAATTAACGCTATTTGACTTTTACTGGGATTTCCATATAAATCTTTTTGCTCTCTTTTGTCCAAATGCCTGATACCTGAAATTCCAATAGCAATTCCAACAGATCCCTCTCTATCAGCTCGTCCAAAAGAATCATTAATAATAACAGCCACATTTTTACCCGTATGGCGGAAGATTTCTTTCCTAATACGCATCGCACTTAAATCTGGATTTTTAGGCAGCAATACAACTTTGTTTTCAGAATGGGGAGCAACATTTGATCTGTCAACTCCGGCACCAGAACATTCGAACCCTAAGCGATGACGGGTGATAACCATACGTCCCTTGATGTCGATAATATGACGGCTTTCATTAAGATATACCTGACAAAGTCTTGCATCTCTACCTGTTTTTTTTGAAATACTGATAGCTTTTTCAGAAGGAGAAATAGTATTCAAATCAACAATGGCATTTTCTGAAATAGAAACTATTTTTTGTGCTAAAACAAAGACATCTCCCTCTTCAATAGGTAGTTTTTCCATGGAAACCGTTTTTACAAGGGTTTGACCGATATTATCCCCGGCTTGAATTAATGGAAAAGATGCCAATCCCAACATAGATACTATTTTTGCCATTATGCATTCTCCTAATCTTTTGAAATATTATCATAAAAATTATATTTTATCAAGTAAATATTCATGTTTTTATACAAATTTCATCAAAAACGATGTTGTTTCGGTCAATTTGACGAATGGTTTCAGGAGTATCATTTTCATAGTCGGCGTAGATTGGCTCGTAAATCAAGCAGAAATCACCGTTTATATTTGTCGTGCAGGCGTTTAACATAATCAGGATTAGAGAGCTTATTCCGAGCCATTTTAGCTTTTTGTACATTGTTTAGGGTTCCTTTCATCGTTTTTACTTGTTCTTTATGTCTTCCTTTTTGATAGCCGAGTAGATAAAGCATTGCCACCGCAACGGCAATGATGTAGTATTTGGCTTTATTCCAAGCCATTGTTAGTGTTGTCCACATGATTTTTCCCTTTTCTTAATCCAATATCTCGTGCGCCACTGACGCCGAGCACAATTCCAAACCCCGTCAGTAGATATTCCCAATCCACCACTGGAACACTAAAAAACGGGACCACCACGCAATTGTGGAATATCCCGTAACATAAAATCCAGCCAATTGCTGGTATCCATTTTCGTTTCATGATAACTCAATTCCTTTCAGTATTGTTTCGTCTTTGTAAGGTTGTATGCCGTTTTCATGGCGAATAATCGCCTTAATGAAAACGGTCAGTACACCTGTTTCTGTCAGGTCAACCTCGGTATCCGGAGTCATTCCCAACTGTTGAGAAACACTGTTGATGTAAGTCAGCGTTTGGTTTTCGTTCGGTGGCGCATATCGACTGATAATCTTTCGGGGGGTATTGAGTCCATAAAGTCGCTGATAGTTTTTTAAGACTTTTGCCAACGCACGAATGCCATAAACAGCATTTGTGAAAATACAAAATGACGGATCTTGTTGCTTACCGTCCTTTTTTAGCCCTTGCCAATTTGATCCCCATCTGATGTTTCCAGGGTTATTATTTCTTATTCCTCGTGGTATTTGGTTCATGATGTAAACTCCATATCATTTCTCTT
This sequence comes from uncultured Alphaproteobacteria bacterium, assembly GCA_944393195.1. GTDB lineage: Bacteria > Pseudomonadota > Alphaproteobacteria > CAAHEQ01 > UBA3637 > CALXZG01. The sequence continues at coordinate 7,316 of CALXZG010000009.1, read as the reverse complement.
AAGTCATCAATTTTAAGTTCCAAACGATTAATATGTACTTGAGTCGCATATTCCCGAGCGACCTGAACTTTAAAGTCGCTGAGTTCTTTTCGCATTTCGCCAAACTTATAAACAAGCCAAACGAATGCCGGAATACAAATCATCTGTAAGAATTGTAGCCAATCCATCTTTTTTCCTTTTATATTGTATTATTTCTAACTATAATGCGGTTATCGGAGGTTATTGTATGAAATTTAATGCCCTTGTGCCGGAATTATCTGTTTCAAACATTCAAAAATCGTTGGAATTCTACGGCTTGCAACTCGCACTTAAATCCATATCGTTTCAATTGGTCTTCCCATAATAGTGGAATCGGGTTGCGAATAAAAGTTTGCAGGCATAACAGCGTTGGCTGTTTCCCCGCCATAATGGCATTAACAATTTCAGGAGCCAAGTGACAGAGTTTGAGGATACGTCCCATGTAAGAGCGATCCATTTTTTCTCGATGAGCTAACTCTGCCATTGTTATCCCTTGTTTATCAAGGATGCTTTGCCATCTATAGGCCTGTGAGACTGCTAAAATTAAACGTTCGTCCTTTTTGCCACGTTCGCTTGGCAGCGGGTTAATAATCCTAACCCGTCCTTTTTTACGGGCTAGTGTTACGTTATAGGTAAACTCCAGCGTTTTTTTGTTGTATCCGTTATGATCAACTTTAATGCAATCGTCCAGCAAGGATATACCAAAAGTATTAAAGCGTAAAACAATTTTGTCTTTGTGGACGATAACCTTATCTAAAAGCCGGCTAATAATTGATTGCAAGGTGGTTGGGGAGAAGTATTTGAATACCTGATCTACTGATTGGACAATATCAAAGATTTCTTTTACTCCGTACTCGGGTTTTGTTTTTCGCACCTGTGTAACCAGTTCTTGAATGATTTCAGGCGACCTAAATGCCTCCTTGACCTTATCAAGGACAAAAGCATCTAACTCACCGGCAGGAACGCTTCCGGTACGACATAAGTGATAGCCTTCTTTGACGGCTCGGGTAGAAGTATAGTATTCGTAATACTTATTGTCTTTTTTCGTCCGAGTAGGTGTCATTGTGCCACAACAAGTGCATTCTACAAGACCTTTAAGCAAAGAGTTTTTAACCGATCGGGAGGGTGTAAATCTATCTCCCTTATTAAGCCGTTTTAACTCTTGGACTTGATTCCACAAATCCATGGGGATGATAGCTTCGTGCAAACCGTCAAACAACTCGTTTTTATAGGGGATTTTTCCGATATATATAGGGTTACGAAGCATATTATTAACGATAGCATGATTAAAGGCTATGTTGACAGGCTCTATTGAAGACGGTAGTTTACGTGGTTTACTATGGTACCCCATTTCTTTTGCGTTCCGGCTAACTTGGACTTCAGACCGGCACCGGAGGTACTCTTCAAAGATATATCGAACAACCTTGGCTTCTTCGGGATTAACCACTAACTTCTTATTTTCTACATCATACCCCAAAGGAACGCTTCCACCGGTCCACATCCCTTTTTTCTTTGTGGCGGCAATTTTATCTCGGATACGCTCAGCACTGACTTCACGTTCAAATTGGGCAAAGGATAACAAAATATGCAGGGTTAACTTACCCATGGAATCACAGGTGTTAAAGTGTTGTGTTACAGAAACAAAGGAACAATCGTGTGCATCAAAAATTTTAATCAGTTGTGCAAAGTCTAGCAAGGAACGGGTAAGACGGTCAATTTTATACACGACAATCATGTCCACTTTATCGTTTTTGACGTCTTCCAGTAATCGCTGTAACGCAGGACGTTTCATGGTACCACCGCTATATCCACCATCATCATAATGGTCAGGAATGAGTGTCCAACCTAAATGCTTTTGACTTTTAATATAGTTTTCGCCGGCTTCCCGCTGTGCCTCCAACGTGTTAAACTCTTTATCCAACCCTTCCTCTGTTGATTTACGGGTATAAACTGCACATCTGATTGTTTTTTGTTCCATGTCTTATCCTTTGTATTTTTCTAATCCAAAAAAGAAATTACCCGAAATTTTAAAGCCGGTTATCAGCTTGGCAACGCTGGACAGGCTTTTGTATTTGTTTCCTTGGTATTCAAATCCCCCGGGAACGATTTTAACCGAGTGTTCTATACCTTTATACTCCCGAACAATGCGGGTACCTTCCGGTGGCAGGTGTAGGCCTTTTTTCTTCTTTTTTTCTAGGCAAAGTTCAGAGATTACTTTCTTCGTTGAGGCGTTTAATCCTCCGTATGCCAACTCTTGCATCCGGTAAGCTATCCGACTGATATAAAACTCTCGCTTTTGAGCTTCGCACTCTGTGCCAAAATAGTGCTTCCACAGATGGCGCAACTCAGAAACAGGGAGTGTTTGTAATTGAGCTATTTTTAATGCTATTTCCATTGTTCTACTCCTTTCTCGTTGGTTGCGTTGCCATGAATGCTTGGATTTTTAGTATTATCAAGTCCTTTCTCGACTATTTCGTCTTTTTCTTTGGCCTCTAAAAACAGTAAAAACTCCGGCATAATTAATTGTATTAAACTTTCGATTTGGGTCATCTTGACCTCCTTTCGAAAGGTAAAAAGCCCGGACATCGATTTTTCGTCCCCCAAAAATGAAAAAAATTTCAATTATTTTTTAACCAATTGATTTTCAAGAATTAAAAAACAGAAAAAAATCTCGATTAAAATTTTCGCAACCGCTTTTTTGACTAGTTGAAGCGGTTGTGAAAAACGATAGAATATCATTTTATGCGAAGCAAGCAAAGTCAATAAGTTGGGGGGATTGTGTGCAGGCTAAAAAAGCACATCTCGTAAGTGTATATCTTTTTCAAAAAAGTATATGCCAAAGCGGATTTAAATTAAAAACCCCAAGATATTTTATCAAAAATCAAGTCTTGAAAAGTGCCTGTTTTAGCGGCCTGCGGGGTAATTTAGGCACAAAAAAAGCGAAAGGATATCCTTTCGCTTTTAAACAATGGTCGGGGCGACATGATTCGAACATGCGACACCTTGGTCCCAAACCAAGTACTCTACCAGGCTGAGCTACGCCCCGAACGATTGTTTTGTATATCAGATTTTATTTGAAAACGCAAGTTGTTTTTATCATCTTTCATGTCGCGTAAAAGTGTTCCTATGTTTTCTCCTTTTGTTTTATTGACAATTTTAGTCAGACTGCTTATGTAAAAACAAAAGAGCGGGGGATATATGAAATTTTGGATTGTTTTGTTGTTGGTGGCTTGTGTGGCGATAGTCTTTTTTGTCGGACCGTGTGCATACGAATATGAAACGTATGATGACGAACCTGTCGTGTTGGCGGTTAAAAAATAAAAAAAAGTGTTTCATTTCTGGACAAAATAAAATCATCTGGTATAATGGTATAGAGGAGGACGATCATATGCCTGTGCCGGATTTATCCCAGTATCATTTTGAAAAATTACATCAACCCCATCCTTTCGCGTGGTCGGCGATTAAGGATCGTTTACGTTTTTGGTTCAGCGGTCGTCGAACGGGGCGGGTCGTTAGTTGGGGATGGCCGGGCGTTCGGGAAACTTTTTACCGGGACGGAAAAAAAGTCCAAGAAAACAGATACAAAGATGCGTCTTTACAAATTCGTGAGTTTAACGGGGATACTCTGATTGAACGGCGGCGGATTTATAATAATACCCGGCGTTATTATGATGAAGATGTTTTTGAAAATCAGAAATGGGTTCGCCGGGAAAGTTATTTTAAAAGGGTGTTAACAATATATCCGGTCAAAGATAATGCTGTCAACGGGATGCGAGAAAGTTATCATATTCAAGACGGGCAGGCTGTTTTGTGGGAAACGCAGGAAATGCAAAACGGAATGCCGAATGGGGCTTTTCGACAATTTTATGAAGACGGCAGCCTGATGATGTCCGGTGAAAAGAAGAGCGAAATAGCACGAAAAGTTCTGAAACCCAATGATGTTGCTCGCTTATCTGCATCACAAAAAGAAAATTTACATATTGTCCGGCCGGAAAAGGGGGATCCTATTTATCTACTTGAAAATGCTAATACATATTTTGTCGGATGGGTGGATTCTTTTTATAAAACGGGGAATATTGAATCCCGTACGTTTTATGATCAAAGCGGTCATTTGCGCGATACGACGCGTTGGAATGAAGCCGGCGAAGTTGTAGAGGGTCGGCATGTGGATGATCAAAATATAGAAACGTTTTTTTTGAAAGATGAAGAAGGCCCCGGTTTTTCGGCGATTATTACAAAGCAAGGGCAACAATACGAAGTGACATTGGATGAACAAGGACATCGATCGGAAGTTAAACTTGAACCGGCACAGCATTCTGCTAAACAACCGCTGTCGCCTTTTCGATGGCCGACGTACAAACACCCCTCAAAGTTAAAAGATGCTTTATTTATGATGACACCGCATCCGTGGAAGCATAAAGCAGCCCGATTGTTGTTTGGTCGCAACCTAAAAAAATCCCCGAAATCATCGGGGCGGTAAAATTTGTATAAAAAGTGTCAGACAGTCTATAAGCCGAGTTTTGTAATCGATAATCATTCGTCTGGGATAATTCTTACGAATTACCTCTAGCGACTTACCTCATCATGCCTGAGCAAGAACACTCATTTGACAAAGCCTGTGGTCTTTGGGCATCGTTTCTTAGTCTTGCTTCCGATAGGGTTTGTCCTGCCATCTGCCGTTACCGAAGATGCGGTGGGCTTTTACCCCGCCTTTTCATCCGTTCCCGGGAGTATACCCGGGTGGTTTGTTTTCTGTGACACTTTCCGTCGGGTCGCCCCGCCCGGACGTTATCCGGTATCGTGTTCCTGTGAAGCCCGGACTTTCCTCCGATACATATGTACCAGCGATTATCCGACCGTCTGACAATACCACTATACACGAAACAAAGCAGAATGTCAATCAAAGCGATTGTAAAAATAAGTTGACAAAAATAAGAACGGGGTATAAACTGATAGTATTGACAAAGGAGTGCGGGATGAATCAATCAGACTTAAAAGATAAAATCCATCGAATTGAAGAGTTAAAGAAAGCATATCAGCATAAAAAATCCGTTCTTTTAAAAGGGAACGAAGATGTTTTCGGCGATTATTTGGCCGGCCGGATGGGGATGTTGGCGACACAGTTGGATTTTTCCGTTGATCGTGTTCATTTCACAGAGGATGCGTCTTTTCGGCAATATGTGAATCAAGCCCGCATGGGGAGCGTGGATGCCTATGAATGTATGAATGAACGCCTGAATGCCGGGGATAAAACGATTAGCGTTGATTTTATTCGGGATTTGCACACGTTATTGTTGGGAAGTTTGCGTCCCCAAGATGCCGGACAATGGCGTGACATGCCGGCGCGTTGGTTGAATTCAACCATGATTGTGTCCAACTATCGTAAGATTGAACCGTTGATTCATGATACCGTGAACGGTTTTAACGAAAAGATGGTACCGGCTTTTTTCTGGGACGAATACCCGAATTCGGACTATCAATCATTTGCCGCCCATCCGATTATGCAGGCGATTCAAATCAATTATAATATAGTATCCATTCACCCGTTTGCCGATGGAAACAAGCGTATAGCCCGCCTGCTGACGAATTTTGCGTTGATGAGTGGCGGATATGCCCCGATGACAATTCACCGCCGTGAAGATTATATTTCCGGTATTGAAAATTATTTTACAACCCGCCAACCGCACCGATTTTATGACGCGATGTTTGCGGAAATAGAAACCAGCCATTATGATGCCATTCACGAAATTGAACGCTTCCCGGCCAAAAATCCGACGGAGCCGCAGGTTATCATGTCGCATGTGAACCGCCTGCGTAAACGGTTGGATAAAGAATTATTCCCCGGCAGAACGCGGTAAATACCGATATTCGTTGCGGAATATAGCCTGACGGCAGCGGTATTATAATACCGTATGCAAAAATAATGTAAAATCAATCAAAAAGCAGTTGACAATGTCGACAAAATAGAGTATAAAAAGTCGTCTTTCAAACAAAAGGATAAAACAATGACAATGAAAACAACAAAAACAATCAAACCGGCCGATTGCGATATCAAGTGGTACTTGGTTGATGCGACGGACATGGTTTTGGGGCGGTTGGCCAGCCAAATCGCGACCATTATTCGCGGTAAGCATAAGCCGTGCTACACCCCGACACAAGATTGCGGCGACTATGTTGTCGTGATTAACGCCGACAAAGTGCAATTAACTGGGCGTAAATTGGAACAAAAAGAATACTTCCACCACACGGGTTATATCGGCGGTATAAAAGGGATTAAGGCCGGTAAGCTGTTAGCGGAAAAACCGGAACGCGTATTGATGAAAGCCGTCGAACGCATGGTTTCCCGTGGTAAGTTGGGTCGTCAACAAATGACGAAGTTGCGCATTTTCGCGGGTGCCGAACATACGCATCAGGGTCAAAACCCGATCGTGTTGGATATTGCGTCGAAAAACCGCAAGAATAAAAGGAGCGTATAATGGTTAAGACAACAAAAACAACGGCCGGATTGGCTGATTTGAAACAAGAAGTTGCCGCTGCTCAGGCTGCTACGGTGGAAACACCGGTTGAAGCCGCGCCGCGCGCTCCGAAGAAAGACAAATTGGGTCGGTCCCAATCTGTCGGTAAGAAAAAGAATGCGATTGCCCGTGTGATTATTAAAATGGGTAAAGGCAAAATTACGGTTAACGGCCGTGATGTGAAGGAATACTTCCCGCGTCCGGTGTTGCAAATGGTGATTAACCAACCGTTTGCCGTTACGAATCGTGAAGGTCAATTCGACGTAGATTGCACATTGTGCGGCGGCGGATTGTCGGGTCAGGCTTATGCCCTGCGTCATGGGATTAGCCGTTGCCTCGATTTGTTCGAACCGGAATTGCATACGGCTTTGAAACGGGCCGGCTTCCTGACACGCGACTCCCGCGTTGTTGAACGGAAAAAACCGGGTTTGTCCAAAGCGCGCAAACGCTTCCAATTCTCCAAACGTTAAGTTTGGTCGGATATGCGATCCGCGGGGTTTTCCCCGCGGATTTTTTTTATTTCATTTTATTGTCGTATTGGGGACTTTTTTGTTACAGTTGCCTGTTACACACACGTATTAATTGTATTTCCTGTTTCGGATAACAAAAAGATATCGGATAATTCATTGAATTGATTGAAAAATCAGAAACCGGCTCGAATGGGGTGAAGAATCGAAACCGGTTTCCTTATTGTATCATAAAATAGATAGCACTATTTTATGACGCGCTAAAAAATATTTTGTTATTAAATACTTATTTGACGAGTGTAACATTTTAATGTTC
>CALXZG010000008.1 GCA_944393195.1 uncultured Alphaproteobacteria bacterium | reverse complement strand
ACTCCCTATCACTTCATTAAAACTCCTCTAATCTCCCGCTATCTCTGCGGGCTTTTTTTTATCATCTCCCTACACCCACCACAATCAATATTTACTTCGGGGGGGATGGTAAAACGATATTGACGGATAATAATCAGAGGATAAAAAGGGTTTTGACTTCCCCTTGTTTATCCTGCTTCATATACATATTTTTTATCTTTATGATAAATAGACAATAAAAAAATATAAAAATACGATTATTTTTATTAATAAAACAATCTATGAGGGCGTGCATTCTCATCGTTCCGATAAGGATGGGCATCGAACGAAGGGGAAAAGTGAGGCGGATATTTGCTTCTGGCTTGATTTATTGCGGGGTGTGTATTATCGCTGTCCGATTCGTTTTTTACCCCCTTTTTTGATTTTTATAATCATTTTTGAGTGTTGTTTTGATGGATTTTAGGCAAAATGAATACTGTGTATCTGTAATTCTAATTCTTTGATAGATAATGATTTTTATCTATTTTTAAAAAAATATGAAATAAAATTGTTTTTTCTCTTGACAATACGTCTTTTGGGTGTATATTATACTTGTTCCGCGGGATATAGGGAGACATTCTGTGGAATAAAAGGGGGGAAGGAACAGGGTGAAGAGTAATCTTCACCCTGTTCTGGTTTTTCCTATCACACAAAAAACGAAACACTATCGACAAAGGGCGAAGTAAGTGCTGTAGAGCCACTCGAGAGCCCCGGCCGCGCCTGCACTACGACTGCTTACATAATACGAAGTACACCCACTTAATTTGGTTGCTGTCCAATAATTGTAACCCGTCGTGTGCGCCCATCCCATGCAACTACCCGTGAAACCACCACCATAATAATTGTTTGCCTTAACCGTTGCTAATTCTTCCGCTGTACACCCGTCTGTCACCGGTGCTAATGTCTTCCCTAGCGCTTCACAGAAATTCTCCGCCGCATGATAGGGGATACCACCTGTTGACGCTGTGTATTCGGTTCCGTTAATCGTCACGGTCGTACTGTTAACCGTTTCACATGTCCCAATCGTTATTTCACAAGTAGAACTATTCCGACAATATTGATTTTCTCCTGTACAATCCTCATTCGTAAAACATTCTCCTTCCCCTAATGCAGAGACACAGGTAAATGTATATGGATAAGAATTACCACGTTGACACATTTGTCCTTCCCCACAACATTGGTCACCACACACAATCCCGGATGGGCAATAAACACAATAATAAGGATCATATCCCCCTGATTGTGCTCCCGAACATTTCTCACACGTATCCTCTATATATGATGGATTATTTTGAACGGCATTTCCCTCTGTTGGACAAGCTGTACAGGAACTTATCATTCTGTTATAAAACTCCCCATCCGCACATTCTGTGTGCGGATCTGCGACACACTCTCCTGTCGATAACCGATATTCATTCTCCCCACAAGAACAATCACCGCCACAACACGTCGAACAATCGTCACCGCTCCACCCAGTATCGCAAATACACCCGCAACCGTTTCATGTCCCGTGTCCGGAGCAATCGGATTCCCCCGAAACCGTTGTTTCATAATCTGTATAGGTAGTCTCATAATCGGTATAGGTTGTTTCATAATCCGTATAGGTAGTCTCGTAATCCGTATAAGTTGTTTCATAGTCGGTGTAAGTAGAAACCGGGGCATCCGAAGAACAATCATCTCCGTACCATCCATCGTCGCATCGACAACCACAAAAGGAATAGAACCCAACAAAAGTCTCAAATACCCCATGACCATTGCAACGGTCTACATTATCATTACAAGCTCGACCACTCCATCCGGCATCACACCGACAGCCACATCCATTGAAAACTCCATGTCCATTACAAAAATCTCCTTGAACTGCACAGGAACCATACCAATCGCCGTACCACCCACGATCGCAGAGACAATAACCGCCACACCATACCACTCCATGCCCATTACATTCGGATTCATCGTATGTGCATGTCAATGTCGAACAATCCGTTCCACAATAACAATTGTCACACGTGCAACTTTCCCCGTTCCATACTCCATGCCCGGAACAAGGTTCCCCCGCTTCTTCCGTCACTTCTTCCCCATTGGCCACTTTCGTGTTATCTAAAACGCGATGAAAGAAAAAGGCCATACTATTTGTTGCGGCGCACATTACACCGTCTTCCGAAGAGCCGTTGATTTCCCAACCGCTCGGCAAGACCCAATCCGAATCAATGATATTTTGACAAACGCGTTCCGGAACATCGCTAAGCCGAATTTCAAAAAAGTCCGGTTGTGCCGCGAGGATTGCTTGGGTTAAGCCATATCCTAAACGTGTTTGATTGGCGGGATTAAACTCGGCATTCGACAAGACAGTATTTCCGGCCAACATTTGTTGAGAATGCACTACGGCGCGCTGAGAAAGTTCGCGTATTGTGTCGTTCGCCCGATATTTATCCATCGCCCACCGATACCCGGCCACACCGCCAATCGATAACACACCCGCCACCGCCAGAACGCCTAACATTTCAACCATACTCCGGCCGTTTTCCATTTTGATTTCAGTCAGTTAATATTCCTTTCGAACTGTAACACAAAAATGTACCCTTTCGTGTTACACTTTGGACAAAAAATGACAAAACGATAACCAATTAATTCTTAATAAAAAAGGACTTGTGTCATATTCTCAATTATGTTATAAAAACTATAACAATTTAATGTACATTAAATTGTTACAGTTATCCTTATTTTCTTTTTTTTCTTGCACTCAACGGCAAAATGTATTACTCTTTTGACAAAAGAAAGGAATATCTATGAAAAAAAGAATTATTTTGGTGTTATGTTTGGCTTTGTTCGGTGTTTCCGCCTGTTCATCTTCGGATGATCGTGCCGATTTTTCGGATAAGTATTTAGCCGATAATACGTTCGCTTCTGTTCCAAATTATGTTCAGCTTCGGGAAATTCCCGTTCCGGAAAAAGCCGTTATGGATATTAAAAAAACATTGTTGTTTGGCAGTGATCCGTTGTTGGGGCGTTTGGTTTTTTCGGCTCCGTATGATCAATCCAGTTTGTTTGATTTTTATATGCAGGAAATGCCGAAAACCGGTTGGAAAGAAATTACCGCCGTTCGTTCGGACAGCAGTTTTTTGACTTTTATGAAAGGGGAGCGCGTTGCTACGATTCGTTTGACGGCGGATACCGATACGACAGCTCAGATTTTTTGCGACATTTCTATGACCCGTACCACGAAAGGTAATTAAAATGGTCGTTCGCCGCCCGAAAACAACCGCGCCGACACAAACCAAAATAGACGAAATTGATACGGCTATCTTGGACGCTTTGGCCAGCCGTTTTCGCTTGCATGAAAAATTGTGTGCCGCCCGACAATTACCATCGCATATGATTTCGTATGCGCCGGATCGGGAAGCCGTTAATGTTCGGTCTTTATTGACGCGGAAAGAACCGGGCTTACAGGCGCAAAATCTGGTTAAAATCTGGCGTGAAATTATTTCGGCCGCGAATCAGATGTATCGTCCCTTTACAATTGCGGTGTACACGAAAGAACGACCGCACGAAATGATGAATTTGGCGAAAGATTATTTCGGTTCCAGCAGTCATTACCTCCCTTGTATTTCCACGTCTCAGGCCATTCAACGTGTGGAAAATACGGAATGCGGTGCAGCGGTTTTACCGTTGTTTGAACATGCCGAAGAATCGTGGTGGACGTCTTTATCCTCGCCCGAACATAAACATCTGACCATTGTTGCAAAGCTTCCTTTTGTCCGAACACCGGACTACTTGCGCAGTAATGAAGCCTTTGTCGTCAGTACCGTTATGTCCGAGCCGACGGGACGGGATAAGTCCTTGTTCGCTATTGAAATGACGTGTCAGACCAGTATGGCTTCATTAAAGAATCTATTGAGTGAATGTGGGTTAAGGGTGGAAGCTGTTTGGCCGGCGTATAATTTATCTCGTGTTTATTTGTTTGCCGTAGAGTTAGATGGTTACATCACATCGGATGATGACCGAATCGTTTTGTTTCAGGCTAAAAACAAACAAAATATTCAAATGTTACGCCGTATCGGGGGATATGCCGAACCGGAAATCATTGATGTTAAATAAAGGGGACCGATATGAAAAACAGGAAAAAAGCCGCAGAATCCCATGAAACGGAAGACGTATTGGGGGCGTATCCGGGAAAAATGCAAATTGCCGCTATTCCGGAACGGCGTTATTTGAAAACATCCCGATTGTTGGCAATTACAACTTTTATTAACTTGGGATTGCTTTTGGCTCTGGCCGGTATTTTTGTCTATTTGGTGGCACGCTTGGATGTTGTTGTTGCCAATCAACGTGTTGTCAATATGTATACCATGGATCCGGAACGTCAGGTTATTCAAGCTTCGGAATATAGTACTAAGGCCGTTCCCGCGTTACAATTGATGATGGAACAGGCTATGCGGGATTATATTTTGAATCGTCATACGGTTGTTTGGGATGCCAACGAACAACAATACCGGTGGTCCGGTGCGGGGGCCGTCGGGCAGTATTCCGAACGAAATTTATATCAGAATTTTATTCGGGAAGCTCAATTGATGTTTAACGATACACGGGCTCGGCATATTGTCAAAGATGTTCATTTATATAGCTTAAAACTCACCGGTGCCAATATATGGGAAGGGATATTCGATGTGTTTGATATGCCTGTTCCGGATATTTTTAATCCTGTTTGTAATTGTTCGGATAACACGCCGGATTGTTTGGCCTGCAAAGAAAAAAATGCGTTGGGGCATCAACGGTTCAGGGTTTATATCCGCTCTAATTTTAACGCTCCGAAAAGCCTGTTGAATCCGTTGGGGATTTTGGTTTTGAATTATGATCAGTTGTATATTCCGATTGATCCGAAAGAAAAGTTTTGGAATTTACCCAGCGTATTACGTCCGGAACTGTAAATCCGAACACGAATTGTAAAAAAAAGACTTGATTTTATCACAAAAGTTCGATATGTATAAGCCGTTATTTATTATTAAAGGAGATAAAAATGCCATCAGTAGTTAATGATTCATGCGTATTGTGTAAGTGTTGCGTCGAAGTTTGCCCCGTTGCCGCGTTCCGGGAAGGGCCGACTCAGGTGGTTGTTGATCCGAATGCCTGCATCGATTGCGGTGTGTGTATTTCCGAATGTCCCCAAGGTGCTATTTCTTCATCGGATACGGCTGACGAAAAATGGATTCGCTTTAATGCCGAAAAAGCGGCCGAATGGCCCGAAGCTTAGGCTTTTGTTTTTTTAAAGCCGGTTATTAACCGGCTTTTTTCTTTTTGGCACATTCCGCTCTTTACTTTTGTGTGTAAATGCGGTACAAAGAGCAAAAAGGAAGAAACGTGACAAAACATAAAATATCAATCGTGATACCCGCTTATAATGAACAAAGCAGCCTGCCGGTTTTGTTACCGCGGATTGTTGAGGTGATACCGCCATCCTGTGATTATGAAATCATTGTTGTTGATGACGGCAGTCGGGATAATACCGCCGAAGCGGTTCTGACGGCAAGGCATCATAATACCCGTATCCATTTGATATCATTATCCCGCAATTTCGGACACCAATATGCCTTAAAAGCCGGACTGGATATGGCAACCGGTGATTGTGTTATTACCATGGATGCGGATTTGCAACATCCGCCGCATTTGTTGCCGGAATTGATTCAAGGCTGGCAAAACGGATACGATATCGTATACACCGTTCGTCGTGAAAATAAACAAACACCGTTTCTGAAACGGTTGTCCTCACGCCTGTATTATCGCCTGTTCAATTTTTTGACAGGATTGCATTTGACGTCCGGTTCCGCTGATTTTCGATTGCTGGATAAACGTGTCGTCGCGGAAATTAAAAAGTTGCCCGAACGTATGTTGTTCCTGCGCGGGATGATTTCATGGATGGGCTTTCGCCAGTTAGCCGTTCCCTATACGCCGGCCGATCGCTATGCGGGAAAGAGCCGTTATACCTGGCGGAAAATGTTTTCTTTGGCATTGACGGGCGCTACTTCGTTCAGCTTGAAACCCCTGCGTTTGGCGGTCTATATGGGGTTGACGGTTGCTTTTCTGGGATGCCTCTTAACGGCGTATGTTTTGTATATGCGCCTGTTTAACGGTTCCGTTATTTCCGGCTGGGCATCCACTCTATGCGTTATTCTGATACTGGGCGGTGTTCAATTGTTGATGATGGGTATTATCGGCGAGTATATCGGTATGATTTTTATGGAAGCCAAACGTCGTCCTCAATATATTATTTCACACACAACATTAGACAGGACTGATAAATGACACACAAAAAATATTTTGACGGAACACCCGAATTGATACCCGCTTTACAAAAATGGGGACGTTCATTGATGACGGTTTTGCGTACCAATGCCGATATAGCGGCGACGGTTACCATTACCCTGATCGCTTTTTTTGCATTATTCGGGTTTCGTGTTTTGGATATTCATAACATTGATTTGGTTTCCCGTGGCGGTGATTTTACCGTATCATATCTGGGGAGTGTTTTGTATCGTGTTGATGAATGGCGTTGGCCTGTTTTTACCCATATGAATCTGGCCTATCCCTACGGCATATCCGTACACGGTACCGACGGTAGTCCGCTTCTTTCTCTGATTTTTAAAGTATTTCATAAAGCTTTCGGTATGGATCCCGAAGCACAATTCGTTGGCATTTGGATGTTGATTTCTTATGTTTTACAGGCATGGGTTTCTGTTTTGATTTTCCGGCATGCCTTTAAAAATAAGTTTTTAATTACAATCGGCGCCTTGTTTTTTGTGTCGGCACCGATTATGATGATGCGCGTTTTTGTCCATATTAACCTGATGCCGCACTTTTTATTGCTGTTTGCCATCCTGATGTGGATGAATAACCGCCTGCAAACACGCGATTGGGTTTATATGGCCGTTTTATTCTCTCTGGCTATATTGACATGTCCCTACTTTTTACCGATGCAGGCCGGCTTTTTTGCCTTGCTGATATATCGCAAACTCTGGGTTGAAAAAACGGTTTCATGGAAGACCGTTCTGTCTGGGATTAGCAGTCTGACTCTTCTTTTGCTGGCATGGTTTTATTTGTTGGGTATGGCCACCACCGAACAGGAAATAGCCAGCGGCGGTTGGCGCGGTTTGGCCCTCAATCTGACGGCGTTGTTTAACCCGATTTGGAGTCGGTCGCAAATCTTTAATAATTTAACCCCGAAAGCCGATTTTGATGCCGATAACTATTTCGGATTCGGTTTGTTAATCCTGTTGATTATTTGCTTTGCGGATGTGAAAAATTTATTCCGGCGCGATAATTTGAAAAAACATGCAATGTTAGCCTTGTTATTGGCGGGCTTTTTTGTTTTTGCTTTGTCGTCTCAGGTTAAACTCGGTACCGCCGTTATCTTGGATTATAAGCCAGGTGCTTATATCGATTGGCTTGGTAGCGTTTTTCGCTATTCCGGTCGTTTTTTCTGGCCGATTTGGTACCTGTTGGCCTTTTTCCTGATTAAAACAATCGGAACCAAATCCCCAAAACGCGCCATGTGGCTCCTGCCGTTGCTCCTGCTTGTCCAAATATGGGATCTGTATCCGACATATCAAATGAAAAGCAGCTTTGCCCGTAATGCTCCGAAATATGTTTATCCGTTGAAATCTAAGGAGTGGGAACGCATTACTGCGCAATACGATAACGCTTTTATTTTTGCCCATAATAAAAACTATGCCGGTATTTGGCGCTGGGCTATCCGAAACGGTAAAAACGTTAACTACGGCTTTTTAAACCGTCCGTCCCGTAAAACAAAAGACTTGGTCAATCGGGTTCGCGAACAGGTTTTGTCGGGGTATATCGGTAAAGAATATGCCGATTACTTTTTCGTGATTGATTCGGATTTAATGAAGAAAATAACCGAAACGGCCCGAACGAATCCGGCGGTTGCTGCTCTGAAAAATAAAATCAAACGAATCGACGGTTTTGATATTTTGGAATATGATGCCGAATTGGAAAAAGCTTATACCGCTTTTGAAATTCAAAAAATACCGGTCAAACATCGGTATTGGGATACGAATTTGATTCAGGTCAGTCCGCATCGCGTGTATCGTATCATGGACGATAAACGCCACGATTATGCAACCATTGTGGAATATAATGACCGCGTTTTGCGCTTGAAATGGGATAAATACGGTACCGAAGAATTTAAAAAGGAATCGGACGGTCGTTATCATTTGGTTTTGAAAGAGGCCGAGAATTAACCATGTCCGAAATATCCCGTATTTTTCCAATAACACCGAATACCCTTTTACAGGCGGCTAAAACAATTCAAGCCGGCGGATTGGTTGCCATGCCGACGGAAACGGTCTATGGTCTCGGCGCGGATGCTTATAATGCGACAGCTGTTGCCCGTATCTTTGAGGCGAAAAACCGTCCTTCCTTTAATCCGTTGATATCCCATATCGCAGACCTGAATTTTTTGCCCGATTATGCCGAAACGGATGAACGGGTAATGGCGTTAGCTCGTCATTTTTGGCCGGGGCCGTTGACGTTTGTTTTACGCCGTAAAGATTTTTCCTCATCCCTTGATTTGGCCTGCGCCGGGTTGCCGACCGTGACCGTCCGTATGCCGAATCATCCGGTCGCGTTGGATTTAATACGAACCGCCGGCACACCGATTGTGGCACCCTCTGCCAATCGTTCTCAAAGTATCAGCCCGACAACCGCCCGCCATGTTTGGGACAGTTTGGGCGATCGTGTTGATATGATTTTAGACGGCGGGGCCTGTTCCGTTGGTGTCGAATCAACCATTATTGACCTGACGGGAACACATGTTGTTATGTTGCGTCCCGGTGGTATTGCCAAAGAAGAATTGGAAACGTTTTTGAATGAACCTGTTTTGCTGTCGCACGGTAATCCGGATTTGCCCAGTTCGCCGGGACAAATGTTGAAACACTATGCCCCGTCTCATCCGTTACGGATTAACGTTACTCAGCCAATGCCGGATGAATTTTTTATCGGCTTCGGGACCATCGGGCAGGGGGCTCCGTTGAACCTAAGTCCGACAGGCGATACCCGCGAAGCCGCGGCTAATTTGTTTGCTTATCTGCATCGGGCGGATGAACAAACGGATTTTCCCAAAATAGCCATGGCGCCGATTCCGGATACGGGATTAGGGTTAGCTATCAACGACCGCATTCGTCGGGCCGCTTACCGATCATAATATCGTGACATGAATTAAGAAGTTGTCTCTTCCTCCAACAACGCGACGGCCGTTTGCGATAAAGGCGCGTCCGATGTCGTGATGTTGCTTTCGACCGAACGCAACCGGCGATTAACGGCGCGTGTCCGAGTTTCTGCCTCATCCAAGGTTTTATGAGCCTGTTCAATATTCTTTTTGACTTTTTCAACCCAAGCGGCATACTTGGCAAATTCTGTTTTGGCTTCATTCAAAACCTGCCAAACTTCACCGGAACGTTTTTGAATGGCCAATGTTCTGAACCCCATTTGCAATGAATTTAAAAAAGCCCCGAGTGTACTTGGTCCCGCAATGGAGATTCGATACTTGTTTTGCATTTCTGCCGCAAGCCCTGGCCGCCGCATAACTTCGGCATATAACCCTTCAATCGGTAAAAACATAATACCGAAATCCGTTGTTTTCGGGGGATAAACATATTTTTCGCAAATTCGTCGCGCCTCTGTTTTGATTCGTTTTTCCAATTCGGCCGCCGTTTGTTCAATCAAAGAAGCGTCCGCTTGCTCTACCGCCTGTAATAAACGTTCGTAATCTTCAATCGGGAATTTGGAATCAATCGGAATCAAAACATCTCCGTCCGGTAATTTAACCGCGAATTCAACAACCTCGGCCGAATTTTCACGAATATGTGCGTTTTTGACAAATTGATCCGGTGCCAACATTTGCTCCAATAAACTGCCCAGTTGAATTTCTCCCCACGTTCCGCGTGCTTTGACATTTGTTAATACACGCTTTAATCCGCCGACATCCGATGCTAAATTTTGCATTTCCCCCAATCCCTGATGTACTTTTTCCAACCGCTCGGAAACCAAGGCAAACGATTCCCCTAAACGCTTTTCCAATGTTGTATGCAGCTTTTCATCCACGGTTGCCCGCATTTGTTCCAATTTTTCCGAGTTTTCGGCCCGCATTTTATCCATACGTTCTTCCACCGTTTTGCGAATAGAGTCGTTAAACAGCACAAGAGATTGACTTAATTCTTGGCGTAAATCCCGTGTATCTGTTCGCATTGTCCGTTCTAACCGTTCCAAGTCCCCACTGATAGACGGTTTTCTTTCCAACAGACAAATTCGAACGATTAAATAAAGGGTTAGCCCCAATAAAACAATTAATAACCCTAAAATATAAATCTCTTGCATAAAATATCCTTTCTTTTTTTGTCATTTTGCGTTAGTTTATCAGAAGGAGAAGAAAATGAAAACCCTTTTTTTATGTCTGACGGTACTATTTTTAGCGCTGCCGTCGTTGGCCAAAACGTTGTCTTATCGGGCAACCGGTGCCGGTATGCATTTGTTGGACGCCGATATTACCTATACCGAACCGTCCCCGGTCTATACCATTCGGATGACCTCCCAAACACGCGGGCTTCTCTCGCTGTTGGCCGGGGCCTATACCGAATTTAAATCCGCCGGGTCATATCAAAACGGCCGTTGGCAGATTACTTCTTCTGAAAGTAAGACAACTTCCGGTCGTCGGGTTAAAACACGAACCTTGGATTTTACGGATAAACCGGATACATTGGATTATCCCGCCTTGTTTCTGGATAACCTGTTACAATCGGAACCCGGTACCCGCCAATATACGGTTTTTGACGGTCGCCGCACCATGACGGTTTTATTCTCTTATCAAGGAAAAGTTCAACCCGAAACATTAGACTTACCGTCGGGGGATCCTTTGGATTATTATACCGTTTCCGTTGATGTCATTGCCGGTAAAAAAAGAGGGTGGTTCTTTAATCGGATGGAAGATAAAGAGGATTCTCCCCTGCATATTTATTTTCAACCGATGGGGAAGGGACAACCTGCCGCTTTGGTTTATGCCGCCTTTGATACGGCCCTGTTGGGACAAATTGTGATTAAATTGGTCGGAGCCTGATAAATGCAGTCCATCATGAATACGGTTTTGCGTCTTTTGAAATGGCCGATCGGTCTGGCGATTTTGATGATAACTGCTCCGGCTTTTCAGGCCGATTTAACCTTTTTAAAGACATATGTGACCTCTTTTTCCTTGGTTTGGTTTTTCCTTCCTATGGTGATAACGGCTCTTTTCTGGTTCATCGTGCCGGGATTAAGCGGTTCTTTTTTGGCTATTTTTGAACATGAAGCCACCCACTTGTTGTTTGCTTTGTTGACCGGTCACAAACCCCACGCCATTGATATTCAACAGGATGTCGGCGGATCTTTTTCCTTTTATGGGGAAGGCAATTGGTTGATTGCACTGTCCCCGTATTTTTTTCCGACATTTTCCGCCTTGGTTATGGGGGCAAGCCTGTTTTACCTATATTTGCAAACACCCTTACCAAACGTTTATTGGGCCGTTTTGGGTGTCTTAACCGGATATCATATCGTCGCCGGACTCATGCAGATTCATCCCAAACAAACAGATTTTAAATCCGCCGGTTATTTGTTTTCACTGATTTTTTTACCGGGAGCCAATTTGTTGATACTGGGAATTTTGTTTGCTTTCGGAACGGCCGGTTGGAACGGTGTTCGGATTTTTATCAACCTTTTGATGACACAAATTACGCTTTTCTTGACGATTTAGTACAAAATTCTCTTGCTTTTAGACATGAATTGTCGTATCCTCACTTCCGTTATTTTTTTGATTTTTTTATATAGGAGTTTGTTATGAACCAATATCGTACGCATACTTGCGGTGCTTTGCGTGCCGCCGATGCCGGAAAAACCGTCAAACTGTCGGGCTGGGTACACCGGAAACGGGACCACGGTAATCTGCTTTTCGTCGATATGCGCGATAATTTCGGAACGACACAATGCGTTCTGGATACGGCCAGTCCCGTTTTCCAAACTCTTGAAAAAATTCGCCCGGAATCCGTGATTACGGTGGAAGGTAAAGTCGTCCTGCGTGATGCCAATACCATTAATCCCAAAATGCCGACCGGTGAAATTGAAGTTGCCGTGACGGCTGTGACTATTCAATCCGAAGCCGACGTGTTGCCGTTGCAGGTTGTGGCCGATGCGGATGATTTATCCGAAGAGCAACGCCTGACGTATCGCTTTTTGGACTTGCGCCGGGAAAAACCGCATGCCAATATCTTGTTGCGTAACCGGATGACTAAATTTGTCCGTGATCGGATGTGGGATATGGGCTTTTATGAATTCCAAACTCCTATTTTAACGTCATCCAGTCCCGAAGGCGCCCGTGACTATTTGGTGCCCTCCCGTGTCCATAAAGGTGAATTTTACGCTCTGCCGCAATCTCCGCAACAATTCAAACAGTTGTTGATGGTGGCCGGCTTTGATCGCTATTTCCAATTGGCTCCCTGTTTCCGGGATGAAGACAGTCGCGCCGATCGGTCACCCGGTGAGTTCTATCAAATTGACTTTGAAATGTCGTTTGTCACGCAAGATGAAATTTTTGCGGTCGGCGAACGGTTGATGACGGATTTATTCCATGAATTCGCACCGACGGCGACATTGTCCGAGGCCCCCTTTGTCCATATTCCGTTTGCGGAATCTATGTTAACCTATGGGACGGATAAGCCGGATTTGCGGAATCCCTTGGTTATTAAGGATGTATCGGAAATCTTCCGCGATTCGTCATTCGGTTTGTTCGCCAATACAGTCGGGCAGGGTGGTTTCGTCCGGGCGATTCGGACACCGAATACCGCCGCCAAACCGCGCAGCTGGTTTGACAAAATGAATGCCTTTGCCGTAGAACACGACATGGGCGGTCTCGGTTATATGACATTGGCACCGGAAGGAACCAAAGGTCCTATTGCGAAAAATCTGGATGCCGATCGGATTCAACAATTGATTACCGTGACCGGGGCACAAACGGGTGACAGTATTTTCTTCATTTGCGGTAAGGGCGATAAGACGGTTAAGTTTGCCGGCCTTGTCCGCACCATGTTTGGTCAGGAATTGGATTTAATTGAAAAGAATGCGTTCCGCTTCTGTTGGATTACGGACTTCCCGTTCTATGAACCCAACGAAGAAACCGGCGCTCCCGAATTTTCACACAACCCGTTCTCAATGCCGCAAGGGGAAATGGATGCGTTGTTGAATCAGGATCCGCTAACAATTAAAGCCTATCAATTCGATATGGTGTGTAACGGATACGAAATTTTATCGGGTGCCATTCGTAACCATCGACCGGATGTGATGTTTAAAGCCTTTGAAATCGCCGGTTACGGGCCGGAGGTTGTGAAGGAAAAATTTGCCGGTCTTTTAAACGCCTTCCGTTATGGCGCGCCACCTCACGGCGGGGCCGCTTTCGGTTTTGACCGGTTGGTGATGTTGATGACGGATGAAAGCTTTATTCGCGAAGTGATTGCGTTCCCCTTCAATCAACAAGCGCAAGACTTGCTTATGCATGCCCCGTCGGCCGTGACGGAAAAGCAATTGCGTGAGGTCCATATTAAATTGCGCTAATCTGAAAAAGGGCGGCGTTGGCCGCCCTTTATTGTCGGAGCGAACCATGGCTTTTTCAAAATCGGACAGTATTCGTATTTGTTTGCTGATTATCGGAACCTATATCGGTATTTGTATCGGTATGGCTGTGATGCAGGATTATTTTCTGTATCATCCCAATCCGATTAAATCGGATATTACCGTTGCGCAACAAACCGTTCCGACATTGCGGGAAGTTCACTATCCGACCGATACGTCCCCTTATTATGCTTTTTTCGCACCCCCGAAAAAAGGCCGTCCGACAGTCATTTTTTTTCACGGAAATTCCTATCATTTAAATACCTTTTTGGGGAGAATTAAACCGTTTGTTGAACGCGGATACGGTGTCTTGATGCCGGAATATACAGGTTTTGGCGGAATCCCCGGTCAACGCCGTCAAATCCATTTGGAACAAGATGCCGCCCGCGCCGTTGCTTTTCTGCATCGTCAGGGATATGCGAATCGGGATCTTATTTTGTATGGTTATTCATTGGGGACATATCTGGCGGTTCATACGGCCGCCGAAGCGCAAACACCGTTTCGTGCCGTTATTTTGGAGGCTCCCTTTACCTCCTTGGTTGATGTTGCCTCTGCTGCCGTTTATGCTGTATTGCCGGTTGGTTTGCTGATGCAGGACGGTTATTTTACGATTGATAAAATTAAGAATATCCGCGCGCCTCTCTTCATTGCCCACGGAAAAGAAGATGATGTCGTCCCATACGAATTGGGGCGGGCATTATTTCTGGCGGCCGAAGCTCCAAAAACATTCTTTTCCGTCGATACGGCAAATCATCGCTCTTTACCGAAACAGGGCTTTTTCGATGCCGTTTGGGATTGGTTGGACTCTTTACCGTAAAAGAAAATACCCTCTTGCATTTCCCCATTCCCCTGATAAAATGAATGCTTGCTTTTTGAATACGGGTTTGCTAATATGTCCAAAGTATTATTTTAAAAAAGGATATGTATGTTTCGTCAACTAGCCAAAAAATTAAAGCAAAATCGTTTTATTGTTAATTATGCACGGATGTGGCCATTCATTAAACCATTCTGGTTTCGTTCCTTGTTGGCGACAATTATTACTATTCCCATCGGTTCCTTGGATGCGGTCATCGCGTTGGCTTTAAAGCCCTTTATGGATACCGTTATTATGGATCAGGGTGGTTCTACCCCATTCGGTTTGCCGTTATGGGTTATTCCGGTTTTCGTTGTTTTCTTTACGGTTGTTCAGGCTGCTTTGGAATTTGCTTCCGCGTATCTGAGCGCTTGGACGGGCGGTAAAATAACGATGGAGATGAAACGCCGTCTGTATGTCAAATTGTTACACATCGATCAAAGCTATATTGACAATAATTCGTCGGGACAGGTCATGATGCGCTTTAACGGCGATCCGGATACGGCCTGCCTCGGATTGTTGAATAATATAAAAGTCTTCACAACGCGCATCTTTTCATCCATTACCCTGATTGGCGTTTTATTGTATACATCATGGCAATTGGCCGTCATCGCTATTATCGTTTTGGGAACATCCCTCTACCCGCTGACCATGATTCGTAAAAAAATCAAAGACATCGTGGCGCGTTCTATCGTTGTCGGCGGTACGGCCCTGACTTCCTTTAATGAAACACATGCCGGTGCGAAAACGTTGGCTTCCTATAATTTAGCTAATTATCAACGGGATCGCTTTTTTGATGTCTTGAATCAAGCTTTTAAATTAAGCATTAAAAATACGCAACGAACCGCTTGGTTGTCCCCGATGATGCATATCATTATTGCAATCGGTATGGCCGGTACGATTTGGTACGGTAGCTACCTGATTACCAGCAAGACAATTACCGCCGGTGATTTTGTTGCCTTTATGACCGCGATGTTGATGTTGTATACTCCTATTAAAAATATCGGTAAAAACTTTAATGCCGTTCAACTCTCCTTTATGGCTATCGAACGCGTTTTCGAAATTTTAGAAATGCCGATTCGGATTAAAAATAAAAAGAATGCGATAACGCTTCCGCCGATTCGGAAAGATATCGTCTTTGATAACGTTGATTTTTCATATGAAGCCGGCAAACCTGTTTTGAAAGAGGTTAATTTGACGATTCGAAAAGGTCAAACCGTTGCCTTTGTCGGTAACTCCGGCGGCGGTAAATCAACAATTGTCAGCTTGATTCCTCGTTTTTACGAAGTTGATGCCGGCGCGATTCGAATCGACGGGCACGATATTCGCGATGTTACCTTGGAATCCTTGCGCGATAATATCGGTATGGTGTTTCAAGATAACTTCCTCTTCTCCGGTACGATACGGGAAAACCTGATGCTCGGTAAATTTGATGCGACGGAGGAAGAAGTTCGTCAAGCCATTAAATCCGCCTGTTTGGAAGATTTCATCAATGATTTGGAAAACGGCTTGGATACGCATATCGGCGAACGCGGCACGCTGTTGTCCGGTGGTCAAAAACAACGGGTTGCCATAGCTCGAGCCTTTTTGAAAAATGCCCCGATTGTTATTTTGGACGAAGCGACTTCCGCTTTGGATAATAAATCCGAAGCCATTGTGCAACAGGCGATTGACAACCTGATGAAGGATAGAACCGTGTTAGTTATTGCGCACCGCCTGTCCACTGTTCAAAATGCGGATAAAATCGTGGTTATTAACGAAGGCCGTATTGTGGAGGAGGGGACGCACGAAGAATTATTGGCCAAAAACGGCGCGTATCAAGCCCTCTATGCCGCCCAGTTTCACAAGAAAAAAGGTACCTGATTTTTATCAGGGATAAGTGTTGCATCATTTTTTGGGTAATGACAAGTAAACGGAAAGGAGAAAGTATGAAAAATTTTTTAATGGCAGCTTTAATGGGAACTACTTTGATGGCTAATGCTGTTGAGGCAAAAACGTTGGTAGCCTATTTTACTTTAACCGGAAACACGGAAAAAGCCGCACAAATTGTTACGGAAGAAACCGGTGCGGATTTGTATAAAATTGAATTGGTTACGCCCTATCCCTCTGAATACAAAGCACAAACTGAACTAGCCAAAAAGGAATTGGAAGCCGGTACTTTGCCGCCGATTAAACCATGGCCGGATAATATTGGCGATTATGATGTTGTTTTTATCGGCTCTCCCGTTTGGTGGGGAACAATGGCAACCCCTGTTCGCACTTTCTTGGCCTCCGGTGTTTTAAAAGATAAAACGGTTATCCCATTTGTGACACATGGCGGTGGCGGAGCTGATCGTTCTTTTGCGGATGCGGCAAAATGGTGTGAAGGTTGTAAAGTTAATACAGATGGTTGGTCCGGATATAGTCGTATAACATTCGGATTGAAAAATTGGGCAAAGAAAAAATTAAATGAAGCGATTAAATAAAAAATGGATACAACCGCTCAGATGGATTGTTCAGACCTGCTTTATGGCAGGTCTGTTCGTGGCTTTTGTTCATCCTCAAACGGTGGCAAGGTGGCCCCTTTGGACCCTGTTGTTTGTCGGAGTCTTTTTTTGTGGATGGGTATGCCCCTTTGGAACGGTACAAGATTGGTTGGGGTGGTGTGCCGTAAAATGTCGACTGCCGCGTTTTAAAGTCCCGCGACATATTCAAAAATACCTGCAATTTTCCCGATATCTTTTTTTGGGGTTGATGTTTTGGGGAATTACTTTTTCATTTTCTAATGCCCCTTTTTATTTTCAAAATAATTTAATGCATCATATGCTGTCATGGGCCAGTGGTTTGACATTGACGTTTTTTTTGATAGCGGGTCTGTTTTGTGATAGACCCTTTTGTAATTATTTTTGTTTGAAGGGGGCGGCTGACGGATTGGTAAGCATGTTTCGCCTGATAAGTATTCATCGTGACAATAATGCCTGTATTCACTGTCATTTGTGCGATAAAGTTTGTCCGATGAACGTATCTGTGGAAAAAACCGGATTTGTTCGGCATCCTAACTGTATTAATTGTATGAAGTGTGTCGGTGTTTGTCCTAAAAATTGCCTCAAATACAGATTGATGCGTATTCACCTTAACAAAAAATATGTGAAATTCCCGAAAGCCCTATAATAAAAACCGCCCATTTTTGAGCGGTTTTTTAAGTTTTTTGGTACAGCATGCTGAACGAATACCGAGCCAATCATTTAACAGATTTTAAAAAGTTGGCACAGCAGGTGGCGTTCCTGAAATTTTAATTCAGGATATCGATATCACAAATTAAATATCTCTCAAAAGAATGCAAAATAAGTTGCATTTTTAGTTTTTTTGTGTCGGAATGAATGTTGATATAGACAATTTAACAAATTATGCCCAACAACCTCGGCTTTACAAAAACAGAGGTTGTTTTTTTGCTTAGATTTTAAATCCAATTCAAGTTGAAAGGGTGTATTTTTGATATTTCTTGTTTTCTTTTTTATCTCTTGCAACGGGTTTATTCTTTTTTTAGAATATAAACACCATATTGCTCATTATAAATAAATGTTTCTTTATCCCATTTATCCCAATTAATTGTTATTTCTTTATTTGGATGAAAAGACAAGATCTGAGCTGAATCTAACGTGATTTTGCGATAGCCTTTTTTTGGATTTTTCTCAAAAATAAAGTAATCATGATAAAATGGATGAATAAGTTTTATAAAAACATCTGTTTTTAAAGGACACATTTTTTCAATTTTATCTAATTCTTGTTCCAAAAACACATTAGGATATTTTTTTAAGAGCTTTTGTGCCACAGCGCAATGATCATTCTCATAAAATTCACTATGATAATCTATACTTTTATGAATTTTTTTCTGGATAATAGCATCTGTTTCTCGACATTTTACTAGATCCGAAGACAATCCACCTCGTGCACGAAACACAATTAAATGTGTATCACTAGGTATTTTTGAAACAACGGCGCCCTTTAATATCATTTGAACCCAAAAATCATAATCCTCGCCACAGGTATATTCGGCATTATATTCAATACGTTTTTTTAAAATAAAATCTCGTCTAAAAATATTCCCAACATTAGAAAAATAATTTCCTCCTACAATCCAATATAAAGGGTAATCCACCCTATGCGTGGTTGGATTTAAAAAATCATCTTCTTCATCTGGCTTATATTTATTTTTAGGTGGAATTCCAATTGTTACAGATGAGTTCTTCTCCATAAAATCAACTGTTTTTTCCAAAAAATTGGGCATAGCAAAATCATCAGAATCCATAATTGCAATATATTTACCTTTTGCATACCGATTTCCTGTGTTTCTCGCTTGTGAAACACCTAAATTTTTCTCATGCGTAACAATTTTGAGGTTTTTAAATTTTTTTTGATATTCTTTCAAAAGGTTTGATGTCCCATCAGTTGAACCATCATCAACAACAATAACTTCGAAATTTTTATATGTTTGTGTCATTAGTGAATCTAAAGACCTTTTGAGATATTTTTCACGATTATATGTTGGCAAAACAACCGAAACCATCACCTGTTGATTTACATAAAAATAAATCCCGATAAAAATAAGCACTGTTAAAAAAAAGCACATACCTATTTTTTTCATTTTAGCCCCTTCCATAATATTTTGCCTATCATACAAAATTATTCTGTAAAACTCAATAAATTATTTTGTTTATGATTAGGTCTTAGGGGCTAGTTGAACTTAAACTGATATAACGCCTTGTTTTACAATAAAATCACAAAAAAGAGTTCGATAAACTTGCAAAACAAGCCCTCCACAATCGAACAGTTATCAAACCAGCATAAATGTTTGAAAAGGAATAAAAAAACAACTCCCGAGATGGGAGTTGTATGTTTTGGTACCTCTGGCCGGACTTGAACCAGCATGATGTTGCCATCAACAGATTTTGAGTCTGTCGCGTCTACCAATTTCGCCACAGAGGCAGCATTTTTTGCTAGACATTTACATTATACTGAATTAAAATAGATTGTCAAGACATTTTTTTTGAATTATGCATTTTTTTATTGAGGAGGTTCTTTATGTCCGTTTCCAGCACCCAAAAAACAGTTGATGGGTATCCCCGTTCCATTTTTATTACCGGAGCCTCCAGTGGTATCGGTCGTGCTTTGGCACAATCCTATGCTGCATCGGGTGTGACCCTGTTTCTGTGCGGTCGAAATGCCGATCGTTTGCAAATTTCGGCCGATACCTGTCGTAAGCAAGGGGCCGAGGTTTATACCTATCTGTTTGATGTGACGGATGCGGCCGCCTCGGAACGGGCCATGAAAAAAGCCTGGGAAATTAAACCGTTTGATTTGGTTATTGCCAACGCCGGTGTGTCGGCCGGTGTTTTGGGTAATACGGAAAGCGCTGCCAGCAGTCGTACTATTTTCGAAACAAATGTCTTTGGCGTTGTGAATACCGTTCTGCCGGCAATTGACCTGATGAAAAAACGGCACAGCGGTCAAATTGCTATTATCAGTTCAATGGCCGCTTACCGCGGGATGGCTAGCTGTCCGGCCTATTCGGCCTCCAAAGCGTGTGTTAAAGCGTGGGGGGAAGCTTTGTACGGTGTGTTAAAACCTGCGGGTGTGGATGTATCCGTTGTTTGTCCGGGCTTTGTGGAAACGCCGCTGACCGATAAGAATAAATTCTATATGCCGTTCTTAATGAAAGCGCCCAAGGCCGCTAATATCATTAAGAAAAAGCTGGTACGCCGGCCGGCGATTATCGCGTTCCCCTTTACTATGGCGCTGGGCGCTTGGTTGGGTAGTTTCTTGCCATCGCGTATTGTTTTGCCGATTTTGGGACTGTTACCACTGAAAAAAAAATAAAAATATTGCGATTCGGGGCTTTTTAGGATATAAAAGGGACATTATATAAAAATAAAGAAGGAAACGACTATGGCAAACAATACGAAAAAGAAATCCTGTGCTCATTGTGATCATTGTGACGAAGCTGCCCGTATTCAACAACGTATCTTTGAACGTGAGGTGGATGAGGAATTACAACAAGAACGCTTGGCCAATCTATGGCGCCGGTACCGTTGGGTTGTTATCTCGGGCATTGTTTTGATTGTTGGTGGTGCCGTCGGATACGAAGCACACCGCTCCTGGTGGCAAAAAACACGGTTAAGCGAATCGGATCAATACGAAGCTGCCGTTTTTAATGCCTATACGGGACAGGCGGAAACGGCTGTCGCTCAATTGGATGAATTGGCCGAATCGGGTAAAACGGGATATCGCTATCTGGCTCAAATGGAAGCGGCCGGTATTTTGTTGGCTATGGATAAACAGGATGAAGCCTTAATGACATTACAAGATGTCATGAATGACACCGATGCCCCCGCTCCGTTACGTGCCGCGGCTACACTCGGCTTTGTCGGGCATCAGATTGAAACCGGTGATCCGACTGAATTACAAACATTATTAACGCCGCTCATGAACGGAGGTAATCCGGCATTTGCTGCATCGGCTGCCGAACTGTCCGCTTTGTTACATGTCCGTGCCGGGGATAAGGCCGCTGCGATTCGGGTTGCCGAACAGGCTTTGTCTGGTGATAAAGTACCGTTGCCGATTCGGGAACGTTTAACATATCTCTTGGCAGAGGTTCAAAAATAGATGCGGATGCGCCACTTGGTTTGTGCTTTGTTGGGGTTGGCGTTGGCCGGCTGCGCGGATACAGGTCCGTCGGCACCGGTTGAAGGTCGCCTTGGTTTGGATACGAATCATTTTGATGTGGCGGCCGCCGCAACGAATCGTGCGACTGTCGGTCGTCCGGAAAAAGTAGGGGAGTGGTTGTCCGTTTATGCCGAAGCAACGAATCGGCGCCCGCACGCTACTTTGTCCGAATCGGTAAAAAAAGCATGGTCTGTTTCTGTCGGAAACGGTGTTTCTGCCGACGGTGTTGTTCAGGTTCCGCCGATTGTAACGGGGGATACCGTTTATACGGTGGATACGCATTTGGTTGTACAGGCAACCCGCTTGCGTGACGGAAAACGTTTGTGGCGTAAAGAATTACCTGTTTCAGAACGTACCGCCGTTAAAAGTGTCGGTTTAACGATGGATGATGACCGTTTGTATGTTGCGGCCGGTGATGGTCGTGTTTGGGCCTTGGATAAACAAGGTACCGTGGTTTGGGAACAACAAACAAACTTGTCGCTTCGGTCCGGTCCGGTTGCCGTCGGTCATTTATTGTTTGTGTCATCGTTAAATAATGATGTCGTGGCCATGAATCAAAAAGACGGTAAAATGGTTTGGTCTGTTCCGGGGCAAGCCGCCACAACCACTTTTTTAGGGATGGCAACCCCGGCCGTCGCTCGTCACACAATCATTGTGCCGACGACAACGGGTTTAGTTAACGCCTATACAACCGATGGCGGCGTTATGACGTGGACGGAAACCATGTGGGCTCCCCGGACATTCAGTCCGATTCAGGATTTACCCCATGTTGTCGCTTCTCCGGTTATTGATGACCGAATCGTCTACCTGATCGGTAATGCCGGAAAAACAGGGGCTTATCACGTAACGGACGGTCGTGTTGTGTGGACAAAGCCCATCGGCGGACGGACAACACCGGCCATATCGGGTAAAACGTTATTTTTAGTGGATAATCAAAATCATTTGAAAGCCTTGGACACGCGTACCGGGAATCAATATTGGGATAAAAACCTGTCCGGTACCGATACAATTTGGCAAGGTCCCGTCATTGCCGGTTCGAATCTGGTTGTGACTTCCTCTGCCGGTGATATTGTTTGGTTTGACGCTGTTTCAGGGCAAGAGGTTCGCCGTGAAAACATTGAACCGATCGGAACCCCGCCCGTCATGGTGCAAGACAAAATGCTTGTGTTGACGATTGACGGTTATTTGCATTTATATCAATAGGATAACAACATGACAACAATCGCAATCGTCGGTAGAACCAATGTCGGAAAATCTACATTATTTAATCGCTTGTGCGGTCGTCGGATGGCTATCGTCCATGATCGACCGGGGGTTACACGGGATAGAAAAGAAGCCCCGGCCACATTACAGGATTTAACTTTCCGCCTGATTGATACCGCCGGTTTGGAAGAAACAACCTCATTGGCCGAAGCCATGTGGCGTCAAACGGAAGTCGCCATAGCCGAAGCCGATATCGTCTTAATGGTGGCGGACGCACGCGGAGAGTTGACTCGTTTGGACGAACGATTGGCACGCCAACTGCGCCAATTGGATAAACCGGTCTTTTTGTTGGCGAATAAATGCGAAGGTAAAATGCAAATGCATATGCTGGCGGATTTATACCGTTTGGGTTTGGGGGATCCGTTACCCGTTTCTGCCGAACACGGTTTGGGTATGAAAGAACTTTACGCTTTGTTGAAACCTTTATTCCCTGCACCTCAAAAAGATGAAAACGGCAATGTGATTCCATCGGAAGAGCCCGAAGAAACACCCGATAGACCTCTGCGTTTGGCTATTGTCGGTCGTCCGAATGTCGGTAAGTCAACTTTGATTAATCGCTTGTTGGGAAATGAACGCCTGTTGACAGGGCCCGAGGCCGGTGTCACACGTGATGCCATTACCGTTCCTTGGGAATGGAAGGGAAATCCCGTTTTGTTGACCGATACGGCCGGATTGCGTAAGTATGGTAAAGTTGAAGATGACTTGGAAAAAATATCGGCCGCCGATACGCGTAATACCATTGATTTTGCCGAAGTTGTGATTTTGGTTCTGGACGCCAACCAACCGATGGAACGTCAGGATTTGATGATTGCTTCCAAAGTCTTGGATGAAGGGCGCGGTTTGATTATTGCCTTGAATAAGTGTGATTCTGTTCCGGATCAACGACGTGTTCTGGCGGATTTAAAAGAAAAAATGGAAAGCTCTCTGCAACAGGTTAAAGGATTACCGATTGTTACTATTTCGGCGAAAACCGGTTACGGGATTGATCCGATGATGACGGCGGTATTCCATATTTACAAATTATGGAACAAACGTGTGCCGACACATAAAATGAACGCGTTTTTAAAGGCCATGACCGAAGCGCATCCGACACCGATAGCCCGCAACGGTCGTCGTATTCCGATGAAGTATATGACACAGGTTAATGCTCGTCCGCCGACGTTTGTTATTTTTTCGAGTAATCCGGATCAATTACCGGAATCCTATCTGCGCTACTTGTCCAACGGGTTACGTGAACAATTCGGATTGGTCGGTGTTCCGATTCGGATCCATATGCGGAAACGTGAAAATCCGTATGCCAATCGGCCACGTACTCCGAAATGGCAAAAGAAAATTAAAAAATAAAAAAATCCCCGTCTGAAAACAGGCGGGGTAAAGTAAAATTCTTTCTTTTATTTAGCGCGTTCAACGTATGAATTATCGGCTGTTGAAACAACAATTTTTTCACCGGCATTCACAAACGGCGGAATGGTTGTCCGAATACCGTTTTCCAACACAGCCGGTTTGTAGGAATTGGTCGCTGTCTGATTCTTAATGGCCGGTTCTGTTTCCGTCACCGTTAATACGACACTCGGCGGTAAGTTAACACCGACCGGTTTTCCTTCAATAAAGTTCACTGTCACAGCCATATTGTCTTGTAAGAACAAAGCCGCATCCCCCATTAAAGAAGTCGGAACTTCAAATTGATCATATGTTTCCGAATTCATGAAAATCAAATTATCGCCTTCTTTGTATAAAAATTGACAATCAAATTCTTCGCTCATCAATTTTTCCACCGTATCGGCCGTCCGCCAACGTTCTTGAGTCTTAACACCGGTTGCGATATCCCGCATTTCGACCTGAATAAAAGCACCGCCTTTTCCCGGTTGAATTAAGTTAATCTTAGAAACCATATATTGCTTGCCGTTATGCTGTAAAACCCAACCCGGACGAATTTGATTTGCTTGTTCTTTCATTTTGTGCTATACCTTTCATCAAATTAAACTGACACAAAAAATAGCATATTTTTTTTAAAAAGGC
Organism: uncultured Alphaproteobacteria bacterium; assembly: GCA_944393195.1. Classification (GTDB taxonomy): domain Bacteria; phylum Pseudomonadota; class Alphaproteobacteria; order CAAHEQ01; family UBA3637; genus CALXZG01. The sequence continues at coordinate 27,104 of CALXZG010000008.1, read as the reverse complement.
AAGACTTATGACAACAAATAACCAAAAATGGTGGCATCCGGATCTCTATTTAAAACATTCTCCCTATCGTTTGGCGCGCATGACGATTTTTCGGGCCGTTCGCGCTTGGTTTGATGCCGCCGATTTTTATGAAGTTGATACCCCCGCTTTGCAGATTTCTCCGGGATTGGAGGTTCATCTGCGCGCCTTTGCAACCGAATTTAATAATCCGTTGGGCGGAACCGAAAAAATGTACCTCCATACCTCACCGGAATTTACGATGAAAAAGCTGATCGTTGCCGGTCTGCCGCGTATTTTTCAAATCTGTAAAACATATCGGAATGAAGGGCTTTCCGAAACGCATCAACCGGAGTTTACCATGCTCGAATGGTACCGCCGGGGTGCCGATTATCAACAAATTATGGCGGACACCGAATCTATTGTTCGCGCCGCCGCTTCGGCTTGTCAAGTTTCCTTGCTGCGTCGTGGTACCAGAACGTGCGACCCGTTTGTTCCCTGGGAAAGATTGACCGTTGCCGAGGCTTTTCAAAAATATGCCGATATTGATTTAATGGCAACTGTCCCACCCGAACCAACATTGGAACCCGATCCGACCGCTTTACGTCAAGCCGCCGAACGAATCGGTATCGGTTGTGATGATACCGATCGGTGGGAGGATATCTTTTTCCGCATTATGTTAAACCGGATTGAAGATAAACTCGGCGATGGGCGGCCGACAATTTTGTATGATTATCCGACCTGCCTCGGTGCATTGGCGCGTCGGAAACCGACAAATCCTTGCGTTGTCGAACGCTTTGAAGCCTATGTTTGCGGGGTGGAGTTGTGTAACGCTTTTTCCGAGTTAACCGATCCCGTGGAACAAGCGGCCCGCTTTTCCTATGATATGGATATGAAAGAAAAATTATACGGTGAACGATATCCGATAGACGATGATTTTATGGCGGCTTTGCAATACGGGATGCCTGATTGCGCCGGAAATGCCATCGGCCTTGACCGACTTGTTATGTTGATAACGGGGGCTTCCGATATTCGGCATGTCCAATGGGCTCCTATCGCTTTGGGAAAAAACAATAATTTATAGTATAACCGAAAAGATTCACAGAAATAGACTAAAAATCGGATTGTCTTTTCATCCAGATATAGGTTTAAGTATGTTATAATTGGTTTTTCGGGATCAATTATTGTCTAGGAGGATAAGATGATTTACGGATATATTCGTGTCAGTACGGATAAACAAACGGTTGAAAATCAACGGTACGAAATTATACAGTACGCCCGCAAGAACGAATTATCGATTAACCATTGGATAGAAGAAACCATTTCCGGCACCAAGGCTATTCATAAACGTCGATTGGGACAATTGATTAAAAAACTCAAAAAAGGGGATACTATTATCGCTTCGGAATTATCCCGATTTGGTCGTAATTCAATGCAGGTGATGAGTTTTTTGGAAGCTTGTATGACCGTTGGGTGTCAGGTTTGGACATTGAAAGAGCAATATAAACTCGGGGTCGATATTCAAAGTCAGGTTTTGGCCTTTGCGTTCAGTATTTCCGCCAGTATTGAACGTGAAATGATTTCCCAACGAACCCGCGAAACCTTTAAACGATTGAAAGCCGAAGGAAGACAGCTCGGTCGGCCGCGTGGTGGTCATAACAAAAATATTAAGCTTGGCGGTCGTGAAGTGGAAGTTGAACAAATGCTCTTACAACAAATTCCCAAAGTTCATATTGCGCGCCGCCTGGGCGTTTCGTCTCCGACGCTGTATCGCTTTATTCAAAAGAATTTCCGGCGGTATTTATCAACATATCCTAATCACTGTCCGCGTCCCTATCTGATATAACCGGTTGAGTTTTCTTGTCGGAATTGACTTTTAATCAGAAATATTTTATCTTTGTTTTATAAAAAAGGAGGAGAGAATGGTTGATATTATTGATTTTCAAAAACACCATCTTAACGATGTCCTGACGATTTTACATGAATCAAATTGTCTACATTATCAAAATAATCCGGATTACTTTGCTTCTCGCGATAAATCCGTTTCTAAACCCTATCTGAATTGGATTTTAACAGATCCTAAAACGTTTGGATTTGTGGCATTGGTTAACGACCAAATTGCCGGTATTGTCACTGTCGGGTTGGAAAAAAGAATCGATAATGTGTATCAGGCGGATACCTATTATAAAATTTATGATATTGCCGTCAGTTCAAAATTTAAAAAAAGGGGAATCGGTCGCCGGTTACATGAAGCGGTCGTTCAAAAAGCACGACGGGAAAATATTCCTCAGGTTGAATTAGAAGTTTATAGCTTTAATACCGGTGCCAAAACTTTTTATAAAAAATTAAATTACCAGGAGGTTTGTAGTACTTTGGTTCTGAAAATAAACAGTTAAGAATCAAAACGGCTACTCATATCGAAATGAAAGGATAGGCGTGTGGACTAAGTCATGTCCGATGCGTTTTGGAAATTTGTTCGGATTTAGCGGTGCTAATCACTGTTTTTTGCTTGCGTTTGTGTCCGAAAATGGATATATATAAGGTATGATTAAAATAATGGAAGTCCCGACACGATCACCGTTGTTGTTGGCACAATTATTGAATGTATGGGAAACATCGGTACGGGCTACGCATACGTTCTTATCGGATGCCGAAATTATCGCTATTAAAAAATATGTTCCCGAAGCGTTAACTCAGATTGAACATTTGCTTGTTGCCACAGATGAAAATGATGCGCCGATCACTTTTATGGGAATAGCCGATCACAAACTTGAAATGCTGTTCGTTGCACCCCAAGAGCGGGGCAGGGGATACGGCAAACAATTGATACAAGAGGGGGTACAAAAATACGGCGTGCGAACCTTAACGGTGAATGAACAAAATCCGGCCGCCCGCGGTTTTTATGAACATATGGGTTTTTATCCGTATCACAGAAGCGATACCGATGAACAAGGAAACCCCTATCCCATTTTGTATATGAAATTAAAAGATGAATCTCCCTTGCTAACGCATTGAAATAACTGTTAGAACTGCATAACGATTTTATCGGGTATTGCTCTGTTCCTATTGCTTTACAGGTCACTTCGGAAGTACCCCATAGTTTGCCCGGATCTTGCCCGGATTTAATTATTTTTTGTGGCCTTTTATGGTCATTTTTTAGATAGTATAAAAATAAGAACTTCCTGAATTATTAGGAAGTTATAATGGTCGGAATGACGGGATTATTCGCTGCCGCTCACCCGCAAGGGGCTGTCTCGCTACGCTCGACATTACGGCGGCTTTTTTTTTCGGCGTTCTCCCGCCCGCCGGCGCCGCCGTCCGAACCCATTTCTCCATGGGTTCTCATCCCACCATATCCAACCATAAAAAAACCGCCAAACGGCGGTCTTTTTATCATTGGTCGGAATGACGGGATTCGAACCCATGGCCCCTACGTCCCGAACGTAGTGCTCTACCAGGCTGAGCTACATTCCGATGCGATGAAAGCTTTTTACACTTTTTTATCGCCCTTGTCAAGCATTATTTTAAATAATTATCAATCGTGGTTACTAAACTGACCTCAAAAACGCTTTTCGGTTCCCAGGATAGCTCCTTTTTGATTTTGGAACAATCCATTGCAACCTGCCATTCGGTACCTGTCGGTTCCCCGGAAAAACGTAAAAGCTCTTCGTACTTCCGTCCGTTGGGGCGTGGTCTTTTAATATCCAGAATCGAACAAATAGCTCGTGTTATTTCTAGGTTCGTATAAACGTTATTGGCGCCGATATTGTAAATTTGTCCGGCACCGGCATGATGATATACCATATCCAAAGCCCGCACACAATCGTCAATATAAAGCCAATCCTGCTTTGTTTGTCCGCCGGCTTTCATGATTAAGTTTTTTTCGGCCAAAGCTCGTTCTGTGATTGCCGGTATCAATCGGTTGTTGAATTGGCGCGGTCCGAATACGGCAGACAAACGGGATATAGAAATATGCATGCCGTATGTCTGATAAAAAGAACGCGCAATCATTTCGGCCGAAGCCTGACTGGCGGCATACAACGTTATCGGTTCCAAAGTCTGTGATTCATTTAATACTGTGCCGATCGGTTGTCGTCCGTACACCAATCCCGTCGATACAACATGAAAACGACAATCATTGTACCCCAATTTCGGTTGTCCGTTCGGTGTCATCCAATGCCGTCGCGCAGCCTCTAATACGGTCAGTAAACATTGAATGTTACCGTCAATCATCGGTTTCGGGTCATTCAAAGTCGCTTCCGATGCATTGATTCCGGCCAAGTGAATAACCCCGCGAATATCAAATTCTTGGAAAAGCTTAACCACCCGTTTTTCCGTCGCGGCATCCCCGTGTTCGAAAAAATAAAAAGGTAAACGACGACAGATATCGACATTGTTGACACATCCCGGATACATCAGTTTGTCTAAATGAATCAGCCGATAATCCGGATAATGTGCCGATAAGTACTCTGTTAAATGTGACCCGATAAAACCGGCTCCGCCGGTAATAAGTACAGAAGTTGTCATGTTGTTCCTTTTACCTGTTTAAACCGACTTCACATTATCTGATTTGAAAAAAGATTTCAAGTCCTAAATAATATTAGGATCTAACCCGATTTTGATCTAATAATAAAGTCACGGATTGATGCGTACATACCTTAATCCGGCATTGAACAACATTTCGTATCGTTTTCGAATCGGCCGTCATCATCACCGGTCGGCGAATGAAATCATCCACACTAACCGTAATTTTCATTGTATCCGGAACCAAATGATTCACACATAAATCCGGTACCGCACAAATGGACCGAATGCCGATTTTCCCGGAAGTCAAAGAAAACGGTTTGCCGCCGGCTTGCGCGTAATATGCCGTGCTGCCGATCGGTGTTGCAACCATTACGCCGTCTCCGTAAATGGTGTGGGCCAATACCTGTCCCGGCAATAAAGCGGCTTGTTTTCTGGGCTTGGGCGTTTTAATTAAGCCCAAATGAGCCATTTGCGGTTTTTGTGTTTTTAAACAAACCTCGTTAAAGGCGTAGACCGATTTCGTATTAGCATTCCAATCGAGGCATTCGGCCTCTAACGGATGCAGGGTCACCGCTTGCGCTGCCGCAATGCGATCCGGTAAATTTGATTCTGCCTGAATATACGGATTCATCATGGCACCGACATGCCCTAAATTAAGCCCGAAAACAGGCTTCTGCATTTTCAATAAACCGGGCAGGGTGCGCAATAAAAAGCCGTCTCCGCCCAAAACCACAACTGTATCCGCGTCCCGTAAACGCGCAGCCGTGATATCGGCGTATCTTTGTTTTAATTCCGTTGCAGCCGTACGGCTCTTTATATTTTTCTTGTCTTCAATAAAAAATAATTTTTTCATATCAACATCCTTGTTTGTATTTTTCAAATATAGCATTGAATCGATTTTTTGTCAACAAATATCAAAAAAACATCTTTTTCTTTTTTTGATAAAAAGGCATTGACAATTCCGCCTCCTTTGTTGTACAAAAGAAGAACAAAACGGAAACAAAAGGAGAAAACATGTTAACGCCGAAACAGCTTACCTTGTTGACTTTTATAGATGAAACCATTCAAAAAACGGGGATTTCTCCGTCATTTGATGAAATGCGCCAAAAAATGGGGTTGAAATCTAAATCCAGTATTCATCGTCTGATTTCCGGGCTGGAATCGCGTCGGTTTATCCGCCGTCTGCCGAATCGGGCTCGCGCTTTGGAGGTTGTCTCTTTACCTATGTCAGACAAACATTCGGTGCCGCCCTCGTTTAAGACGATCAGTCATGAAAACAACCGTATTATCCCGTTGTGCGGTAAAATCGCGGCCGGTTTGCCGATAGAAGCCGTTGCAACCGCCGAAACGGTTTGTGTTCCGCCCCAAATGACCGGGGTAGGGGAACACTATGCGTTGACGGTGGAAGGCGATTCGATGAAGGATGCCGGTATTGTGGACGGGGATACCGTTATTATTAAACGGATGAGTCGGGTTCCGGACGGTAAAATTGTCGTCGCTTTGATTGATGGGTACGAGGTGACTTTGAAACGGTTGTGGACACGTGGGAGTTCGGTGGCCCTGGAACCGGCCAATCCGGTTTATCAAACACGGATTTTTAGTGCGGATCGTGTTGAAATTCAAGGTGTTTTGGTCGGTTTGATGCGGGAGTATTAGATCGCATATGCGGTGCATCAAATAACAAAAAATCCCTGCCGAAAGCGGGGATATAAAAAATGGAAAGGGAACAAAAAAGGGGGAGTGTCCCCTTTCCCAAGATATCCGCGAGACATAGGGAGACTAATAATGCGAATATCTTGGTCACCTTGACGGTAACGATGACACATTATCATATTTTTTTTCTTTTGTCAACATATTGATTTATGAAAATTGAAAAAAATTACATATTTTTTGATAATACAATGGGGGTTTTTGTATTATTCATTGTTTTCATTGCTGTTTTCATCCGGAACGTTTTGTAATCCCCACGAATTTTCTTGGGCTAAAAAGGTTTCCTCACGCCCGTCTTCCCATAATAACACCAATTTATACGGTCCCCGATATAAAATTGTGGCCCGTTCACCGGTACTTTCGCGACGATATCCGTCCAACCCATCCGGAATAAAATGATCCAGATAATCGCTATGCTTTATATATAACGTTCCGTCTGGTAAGTTTTCTTCCGTACATTCTTTTTTGTATGTGAATTCAAGGGCGTCTTGATCCACCAGCCCGTATTTGGGATTTTTTTGTTGCATTAACCCTAACAGATGACATCTGCCAAGCGGTATTTCTTCTTCCGCGATACCGAAGCGAGCTAAAAATTGTGCGCTGACTTTTTTACGATTACTGACAATAGCATCATAATAAGCATTTGAATTGGTTCGATGCCGCCGGATAATCATGAGCGGTTTATTAATCATGTCCAATTGACCGCCGGCAAAAATAATCTGACGCCATAAATCATAATCTTCCGAACTCACAAACGATTCGTCATATCGAATATGATTTTGAACCAGAAAGTCACGCCGAATTAACGCCGGATGTGTGTAATAGTTTCCAATATTCATTAATATTTCCAACCGCTTTGGCGGAACCCAGTTGTTCACTTTGTCCGTCGTCGTTTTGGTGTAAATAGAATTAACGGCCGTGATATCCGGATGATTTTCCAAATAGGCAACCGATACCGCTAACCTGTCCGGCATGGCAATGTCATCGCTGTCCATGATGGCAATGTATTTCCCCCGTGCCGCCTCGTTTCCTTTATTGCGGGAATAGGATATTCCTCTGTTTCGGTCATTGTACAGAATCCGGATCCGATCATCCATTGCGGCATAGGATTCCAATATTTCCGCCGAATTATCCTCCGATCCGTCGTCTACGATAATAAATTCAAAATCATCATATGTTTGCGCTAATATCGATTCGATCGCCCTCGGCAATAAACCCGCGCGATTATATGTCGGCATGACAACCGAAACCGTCGGACGGGATAAAAAAGCCCATCCCCACACTATTCCCAACAAAATCATCACGCCGATACCGATTTTGATTCCGATTTTGAAATAGGTGTGTCGCATGTTTAAGCCTTTCCTGATCGTCCCGACAATCGGTTGGCATCAATTCCGATGGAACGAAGCGCTTCCTGCCATTGATACTGTGCGGGAGTGTTGAACAGTAACGTATTTGTTGCCGGTACAATTAACCACAAATTTCCCATAATTTCATCTTCAATCTGCCCTTTTCCCCATTTGGTGTATCCGGCAAAAGATAAGCAATGTTGTGGTCCAGCCCCCATGGCCATGTCCTGCCAAATGGAGGCTGTTTGAACGGCAGTCCTGATGTCGTGAACCGTAATTAAGGAAACATCAGGGGTTATCCGTTGGCTTAACGGATGATTGTATTCACCTGAATGCAAAAGAAAATATCCTTTTTCACTTCCCCCGATATGACACGATGCAATCCCGCCTGTCGGAAGCGGGATATGATGTTGCGCCAAAAATTCTTGCGCCTCCATCTCCGATACCGGCGTGTCCAATACTAAGCCCATCGCCCCTTCGTCCGGCGTATGCGCAAAAATATAAATAACAGCCTGATGCGTTGCCGTTTCCTCGGCGCCGGGAACGCCGATAAGCAAATAACCGACTAACGATTCGCCCTTTTTATCGCTCATTTTTATCGTCGTCGTCAAAATTATCGACGATGCCGCTTAAATTCGGGCTGCCTTCGTTGATTTCATCCGAATCTTCCAGAATGTCCAATCCGTCCGGTCCGATTTCTTCATCCCCCAACGGAACATCCTCGGTCATTTGCAATAAAGCTTCTTCATCCAAATTTTCGTCATCGATTTTGGGTGCCGCTTTTTTGGCCAGCTTCATCAATTGCTTTGTTTTGGCATCTTCATATGTGTTTAAAGAATACGCTTCACCACACTTCGGACACACGAAATCTTCTTTTCGCATATCGTAAAAGAATGTTCCGCACTTTAAACATTTTCTTTTTAAACCCCATTCCGGTTTGACCATGAATCCTCCTTTGTCTGTTAATCCTTTTTTTGAAGGCTTTGCCATATTCTGAACCCGTTGTCAACGAAAAAATACATTCCCTGTGAAAAAAGTCATTCGCGCGGATGAAGCGAAAGCGATTTATTTCCCTGTTTTCTATCTGTTTTATCATAAAAATGACTTGCTTTTGACCGATATTTATGCTATACATATTTCGCCTGTTCCATTCCGGAACGGTCGGCGTTATCGCTTAAAGCCCGCGAAACCGCTGCAAGCAGGGGGCTTTATTAAGTCCGCGGGATATGCTCCCGTCGGCCAACCAAAATATAATTTTAGGAAAATATATGAATACAAAAGAAAACCAAGTACCGGGAAAAGAAGAGTTCGGTGCGTTGCTTGACGAATTTATGGGAAAAGGGGCATTGCAGGGCAAAGTCGTTTCCGGTCAAATCGTTGGTTTTGACGATGATGTTGTCATCGTTGATGTCGGTTTAAAATCCGAAGGTCGCATTCCGTTGTCCGAATGCGGGGCTCAGGAATTACATGTCGGTGACACGATTGAAGTGTTTATTGATCGCTATGAAGACAAAAACGGAAATGCCGTTCTGTCGCGTGAAAAAGCCCGTCGTGAAGAAGCTTGGGGCGATTTGGAAAAAGCGATGGAAAAAGGCGAACATGTCACCGGTACGATTTTTGGTCGTGTAAAGGGTGGCTTTACGGTCGATTTGAACGGGGCTACGGCTTTCTTGCCGGGTAGCCAGATTGACGTTCGTCCGATCCGGGATATGAGCCCGCTGATGGGTATTCCGCAACCGTTTGCGTTGCTCAAAATGGATAAAGTCCGTGGCAATATCGTTGTTTCCCGCCGTGCGGTTTTGGAAGAAACCCGCGCCGAACAACGCTCCGAAATCATTAAAAACCTGTCCGAAGGTCAAGTGGTTGAAGGAACGGTTAAAAACATTACCGATTACGGTGCGTTCATTGATTTGGGCGGTGTGGACGGTTTGTTGCACGTTACGGATATTTCTTGGAAACGTGTTACGAATCCGGCTGAAATTTTGTCCGTCGGTCAAACGGTTAAGGTTCAAATTATTAAGTTCAATACGGATACGGGGCGCATTTCTTTGGGTATGAAACAACTGGAAAGCGATCCGTGGGTCGGTATCAACGAACGTTTCCCGGTCGGTATGCAGTTGAAAGGTAAGATCAGCAACATTACCGATTACGGTGCCTTTATCGAAATTGCGCCGGGTATCGAAGGTTTGGTGCATGTTTCTGAAATGAGCTGGACGAAGAAAAACGTTCACCCGAGTAAGATTGTATCGTTAAGTGAAGAAGTTGACGTGGTTATCTTGGACGTTGATGAATCCAAACGCCGCATTTCTTTGGGCATGAAACAATTGCAGGAAAACCCGTGGAAAGCGTTTGCCGATACACACGCCGTCGGTGATGTGATTGAAGGCGAAATTAAGAACATGATTGAATTCGGTATCTTTATCGCTTTGAACGATGATTTGGATGGTATGATTCATACGTCCGACCTGTCTTGGGATAAGCCGAGCGAAGAAGCCATCAAAGAATACAAAAAAGGCATGGTTGTTAAGGCGAAAATCTTGGACATCGATGTTGAAAAAGAACGTATTTCTTTGGGTATTAAGCAATTGTCTGACGATCCGTTGGCCGGTGTTTCCGAAACCTTGAAAAAGGGCGCCGTCGTGACGGGTGTTGTCTCCGCGATTGAAGAAAACGGTATCGAAGTCGATGTTGACGGTATCAAAGGCTTCATTAAGCGTACGGATTTAGCCAAAGACCGCTCCGAACAAAAAACGGAACGTTTTGCGATCGGTGAAAAGGTTGATGCCAAAGTCGTTTCATTCGACGCTAAAACACGCAAATTGTCTTTGTCTATCAAAGCGCGTGAAGTCGCCGAAGAAAAACAGGCAATGGAAGAATTCGGTTCGACCGCTTCCGGTGCTTCTTTGGGTGATATTTTGGGTGCCGCTTTGGCCAACAAAGCCAAAAAGACAGCTAAAACAGACGCTGAAGAAAAACCGGCTAAAAAGAAAACAACCAAAAAAGCCAAGGCTGAAGAAGCGGCGGAATAATCGGTTGTTGAACCTAAAAAGCGCGCTCCGTTCGGGGCGCGTTTTTCATATCCGAATTTTTGTTGCTTTTTTGTTGACAAAAGAACAAATATTGCATAGGCTTATCAAAAAGAAAGGATGTTTGATATGAAAACAGTTGTTTTTCTTGCTTTGATTTTGGGGTTATCGTCCATTGCTTCGGCACAATTTCAACCGCCTATCGTTCCCGATGCCGATTACAATAAACGTATTGAAAAAATAGCGGACCATCAATTGAAAAACGCCGGTTATACACCGACTGAGAGGGCTGCGGCTCTCCCGCTTATTCGGGCCAAACTGGATTTAAACCGCCTGCGCGACAATATCGATCCCTGCCTGCGTGCCATTGCCCGTTGGTCGGAACAGGATACCTGTTGGGTTAAATTGAATGAACCTGTCGCGCTGGCGACTCATAATTATATGGCTGCGACACAACTGTCTTCCAATGAATCCCAACAGAAGGTTGATACCGCACCGCACACAACACCTGTCGTGTCCGTATCACCGGATCCATCGAAAGAGACGCAAAACCTGTTCTTAACGGATACCAAACCGGTCGATTCATCCGTATCACAACAACCGAAGCCGAAAGCCGTTCAACAAAAGAAAAAGCCGTCTCCTCAGGCATTGGCTTTTGCTGATAAATTGGTGGATAGAGCCGCTCAAACGGCAACTGTTGCCATGACTTTGAATAACGGTAGGGGGGGAACGGTAACCGCGGATAAAATATTGCCTGATGAGGCGCCGCTCTGCAATACGAATATTGTCGGGTATGCCGATGGCATTGTCCGTTTTACGTTGGCCGATTCATGTCAGGTAGATGCTCATACCACTATTCCGGGATTAGAGGTTGCTGCGGCCATTAATACGTCCTCGCCACATTTGGCTTTGGTCGGGAATACAGCTGTTTGTACAGGTAAAGTTTGTGCTCTTAATTTTGAATAGAGGAACGTTATGCACCGTAATATTTGCTTCGTTTTATTGATGATTGTTTTAGCTCTGTTGGCTTCCTCCTGCGGTCGTGTGTCGGCTCCGCAAGCCCCCGAAGGAGCTTTTTATCCGCATCAATATGTTGTGACACAGGATTCCTGACGCACATTTTCCCGTTCGGATATGAAATACCCCTGCCGCAAGCAGGGGATTTTTTTAGTCGCTCTTCTTATTCCTGAACAAAAACCGATTTTGGTTCACCGCATAACGGACAAACCCAATCTTCCGGTAATTCCTCAAATGGTGTTTCTCCGTCGTATACATACCCGCAAACGGTACACACCCATTTTTTACCTTCTGTTGTCATTTTTTTCTCCTTTCCTTGTTTTCTCTTTTGATAATCGGCATAAATTAAAGAAGGCTTATCCTCTCCTTTTTCAATGGATACCACATCGCATAAAAAGACAAAATGTGTCGCTGTTTCCATCCGATGAACAACCCGCAAAGATAAGCGTGAAACCGCTTCTTCTAACACCGGTAATCCGTCCCGCAAACCATGTTGAATCGTAGCCCATTTGTCAATGTCGCGGGATGATTGCATGCCAAACGTCCGAATGATATCATCGGCCGTATCATCCGATAATACGGATAATGTTAGCCGACCGGTACGTAAAACATTTTCACACGTGTACGATGTTTTGCATAGGGAAATCATAATCTGAGCCGGCACCGCCTCAATAACCATAACGGCATCGATACAACTGCCGATCAGGCGACCTTGTCCATCTTTGGCCCCTGTTACATAAAGCCCGTGCGATATTTTAAACAGAGCTTCCAAATCCATTTTTTCCTCCTTTTATGAGGCACATCATATGTGAAAAAATGCTAAATCGCAACTTTTTTATTGAAATATGTTGAAAATATCCTATACTCAATATGATTAAAAAGGATTTAAGATATGACACAAAAATATAAATCAATAGCGGTTTTCGGTGGGGCATCCTCCACCATTTCATCTGTTTATCATGAATATATGCGTCGCACCGGCGAATTGCTTGCCGAACAAGGGATTACCATGGTTTTCGGTATCGGTGACGAAGGCGTGATGGGCAGTACGTTTCAAGGTGTCCGGAATAAAAACGGTAAAGTTTTGGGGATTACAACCTTAAAGTTATTGGAATTACAATGTAAAGATCCGACCGTTTTTAATTTGGATGAAATTAAAGTCGTTCCGAATTTGTCCCGTCGGAAAATGGATATGTTTCAAATTAGTGACGCCTTGCTGATTGGTCCCGGCGGTTGGGGAACCATGGATGAATTTTCCGAGTTTGCCGTTTTGACCCAAACCGGTGATGTTCCCAAAAAGCCGATGATTTTCTTGAACTATAATGGTTTTTGGCGTCCGATGCAGGAATTGCTCCTGAATATGTTACAGGAAGGAACCATTAACCAAAGCCGTGTGGACTATGTGGATTTTGTGGATACACCGGAAGAAATTATGCCGGCTCTGGAACGGGTGCAAAACCGGATAGATGCCCATCAAAAATAAAACGAAACTTACTTGAAACGGGGCTTACAACCGCAATAATTTTGGTTGTACAGCCCTTTTTCCTTCGTTAAACGAATACTCCGTTCGGCCCCGCCGTTTTTCCGCCAATTCGTCATATCATAGGGAATACCGACTTCTTCACCGGCTTTTTTGCCGGCCCGACAAACCTGATCAAAATCTTTATAGCGGGAAATGCCCAATACCGATGAAAAACGGGTAAATCCGTTGGCTTTTGCATAGGTCGCCGCCTGTTTTAAGCGCAGGAAAAAGCATACATCACACCGTTTTCCGCGTTCCGGCTCATTTTCCAACCCGCGTGTTGCCTCTGTCCATATTTCCGGTTGATATGGCAATTCAACAAAAGGAACCCCTAATTCCTGACAGATTCGTTCGTTTTCCTGTCGCCGCCGATGATATTCCTCAATCGGTCGAATGTTCGGATTGTAAAATAAAACCGTGAAATTGACCCCTTCCGCATGTAATTGCTGAATTACCCCGACAGAGCAGGGCGCACAACACGATAATAACAATAAAGCCTCTTTTTGCATGCTATTTATTATATCCCTAAAACCATTCAAAATCAATAAAAAGTTGACACGTTTTCCGTTTCCTGATAGGGTACCTGATATGAACATGATTAAGCGTTGGTATCTTCTTCTATTTACCCTCTGGATGCGGTGGCCGCAACAGATCCGCTACCTGTTGGTTGGCGGCTATAACACCGTTTTTTCCTACGCTCTTTATGCTTTTCTTTTGTGGTTGGGATTAAAAGAAATGCCACAGCTTGCTTTATTGCTTTCTTTTGCCCTATCTTCCGTTAACAGTTTTTGGACACAAAAAATCTATGTCTTTCACTCTCACGGTCGTGCGTGGCCCGAATATGTGCGATGTTTAATGACATGGGGTGTCAGCTACGTTTTAAACGCTTTTCTGCTGGCGCTTCTGCTTGCCCTGAATTGGAATCCTTACGTCGCACAATTCGTTGCCCTTGTCATCATTACGGTAAATAGTTACTTCCTCTTGAAATATCTGGCTTTTCGTTCGATATCCCGTTCCTAAAAAAGTTGTTCGCGAATTTTCGGCAGTGTATGATGAACGGCGTGTCGTTCTAAAAAGTAACCGGTCAATACCAACCCCTGCCGAATATCTTCGACCGACGGTGTATCCTCTTGCCATAAAAAGCGGGGCAGGGGAAGTAATTTATTATGATAGGGAGCCCCTTTTTCCCGACTGACCGCCCGTCCCGTTTTGGGGGAGATATACGCTAAATCATGGTCATCCCCGCCCCCCGCGCAACAGGATGTGTCTAACCCGAATCCCAAAGCCGTTAATAAAGCGCTTTCCAATCGAACGTAGTTTTTTAAAAAATCGGGATTTTCCAAGGTATGTAAGAAAGCCATAACCGCCCGATATAAATCCGGATACGGTTGGCGTTCCGGTAGCGTGTCATCTAATAAGGCGCATACCGTACTGAGGCAAGCCAACCGTTTCCTGTCGTCCATAAACAAGATTGAAAAAGCCCGTGTTTCTTCAATATAAAATCGTCCCATTTGCTCGGATAACCGTGCCTGCCACCGTACACAGACAAAGGAGCCGATTTCCGGCGGTGTTTTCTTTTTTAACACACCGGTATATCGCCCGTAGGAATCTGTCAACACGTTGACAATCCATCCGTTTTCCCCCAATCGGCGGGTGGATAAGACTAACGCGTTTTCCGATGTGAATTCAGGCATTAAAGTCTAATCCCCAATCGGTATATTGTCCCGGATCTTCGGACCAGTTTTCTTTAACTTTGACAAATAAAAATAAATGCACCGGACGTTCGAATAATCGGGTTAAATCCCGTCGAGCCAACTCCCCGATTTTTTTGATCATGCTGCCGCCTTTGCCAAGGACGATAGCCTTTTGTCCCGTTCGTTCCACATAAATTGTTTGCTCAATTCGAATACCGCTGTCTTTTTCTTCCCACCGCGTTGTTTCAACCGCCAATGTGTATGGCAATTCCTGTTGCAGATTCATGAACAACTTTTCTCGCGTGATTTCGGCCGCAAATAACCGATTGGGCAGATCGGATAACTGATCGTCGGGAAACATCCACATCCCCTTCGGCATGCGTTTTATCAGATACTCTTTTAGTTCCTCAACATGCTCACCTTTTTCGGCCGATATCAAAAACGTTTCCGTGAAAATGCCTGTTTCATTTAATGCGGCAATTAACGGTAATAAAGCCTCTTTTGCCACTAAATCAATTTTGTTTAACACCAATATTGTTTTTTGCTTGGCTTTCACCAGACTGTCTACAATAACGCGCGTATTCTTGTCAATTCCTTTGGCCGCATCAACGACCAATAAGCGCAGATCCGACTCTTCCGATTCCGTCCATGCCGATGCCACCATCGCCCGATCCAATCGCCGCGACGGCTTAAAAATCCCCGGTGTGTCCACTAAAATAACCTGTGTTTGCCCGACGACAAAAATCCCCCGAATCCGGGAACGTGTCGTTTGCACTTTCGGTGAAACAATGGATACCTTTGCCCCAACCAATCGATTGACAAGCGTGGATTTCCCCGCGTTCGGCGCCCCTAAAACCGCCACAAATCCAAAGTGTTGCTCATTTATGTCCATGTTGAACGACCTCTAATAAATTTTGTGCTGCCTGTTGTTCTGCGGCTTTTTTGGATGTGCCGCGCCCCATTGCCTCGTGTTCTTTTACCATAACCGAAACGACAAAGACGGGACTGTGATCCGGTCCCTGTTGATCTACGACATGATAAGCCGGTAAAGCCTTATACTTTTTCTGTGCCCATTCCTGTAACGTTGATTTGGCATCCTGCGGCGCTTGTCGATTCGCTTGAATAAAAGGGGTCCAAATCGGTTCCATAAAAGCCTTGACCGCTTCTAATCCTCTGTCCAGATAGAGGGCAGCCATCACGGCTTCACACACATCGGACAGGACGGAAGAATTGTGCCGCAACCTGTTTTCATTTGTTTTTAATAACTCCGGCAATCCGATGATTTGCGCAATATCCGCCAGTGTTTCTTCCCGTGTCAGCATGACAAAACGCTTGGCTAAATCACCCTCCCGTTCCTTGGGAAAAGTCGTGTATAATAATTCCGATACGACCAATCCGATAACCCGGTCACCTAAAAATTCCAATCGCTCGTAATCTGCTGCCCGCCCGTCATGAGCCAGCCGCAACGCTTTTTCAAATAATGATTTGTCGTGAAATAAATCCGCTAGTACCATTTATTTAATCCTTTGAAAAAATCGTTCTAACCGGAGTGCGTCGCCCCATTTCCAAAATTGCCAAAAAGATCCCGCCCCGTTGTTCGAATAAAAAATAAAGCGCGCTTTTCCTTCTAAATTGTGCAATGGTACCGGGCCAAAGAAACGGCTGTCAAACGAATTATCCCGATTGTCCCCCATCGCAAAGAAATACCCCTCCGGCACGGTCAGAACATCTGTATTGTCCGATACTTTGTCATCCGCTTGTTCGTAAATCAAATGACGCACACCGTTCGGTAATGTTTCTTCATACCGCGTATAGTGAATTAACCCCTGTTCCGTCATCCAATCTTCTTCCCCGATTTTTTGTCGCTCCACCAATTGATCGTTAATGTATAACCGACCGCCCGACATTTGAATCCGATCCCCCGGCAATCCGATAACGCGCTTAATATAATCTGTTCGATTATCCGTCGGAACCTTAAAAATGACAACATCCCCCCGTTCGGGTGTTTTGGCAAAAATCTGTCCCGGAACCAACGGAAGAGAAAACGGAAACGAATGCCGCGAATACCCGTAATCATACTTGGTAATAAACAAATAGTCCCCGACCAATAACGTCGGTACCATCGAACTGGACGGAATGTTATACGGTTCAAACAGGCAAGACCGAATGGCCAAAGCCGCCAGCACAGCCCATAACAATCCCCGTGCATTTCCCCAAAAACTCTCCTTCTTTTTTGCTTTTTCCATTTGAATTTTTGTCCTTTATCTGCTATAAGAAACCAAATTGACCATTTTTATAGCACAGAAAGATAGAATTGTCCATGTTAAAATTTACACTTAAAGGAGTCAGTGGCCAAGCCCGCCGCGGTCAGGTCACAACCGCACACGGCGATTTTCAAACACCGGCTTTTATGCCTGTCGGTACGGTCGGAACGGTCAAAGCCATGACCCCCGAATCCGTTCGGGCAACTGGTGCCGAAATTATCCTCGGCAATACGTACCACCTCATGTTACGCCCGACGGCCGAACGTGTCGCCGCATTCGGCGGTTTGCACCGGTTTATGAATTGGCCCGGCCCGATTTTAACCGATTCCGGCGGATTTCAGGTCATGAGCCTTTCCGGCTTGCGTAAAATTACCGAGGACGGTGTTACCTTTAACTCACACATCGACGGTGCGCGCCATGTCCTGTCGCCGGAACGATCAATGGAAATTCAAAACCTGTTGGATGCCGATATTACTATGGCTTTTGACGAATGTGTCAAATATCCTGCCGATTACAAAACGGTACAAAAATCCATGGAACGTTCCATGCGCTGGGCGCAACGTTCCAAAAATGCTTTTGTTGATCGTCCCGGTTACGGCCTGTTTGGTATTGTTCAGGGCGGTATGTTTGAAGACCTTCGCCGCCAATCCGTTCAAGCCTTAACCGATATCGGATTCGACGGATATGCTATCGGTGGTTTGGCTGTCGGGGAGGGACAGGAAATTATGTTTTCCGTTCTCGATTATACGGCACCCGCATTGCCGACGGATCGTCCCCGTTACCTTATGGGCGTTGGCCGTCCGAGTGATATTGTCGGTGCCGTTGCCCGTGGGGTAGATATGTTTGACTGTGTCATGCCTTCCCGTTCGGGACGTACCGGTCAGGCATTTACTAGCCACGGTGTCCTAAATATGCGTAATGCCTGTCATATCGATGACCATTCTCCTTTGGATGAAACCTGTACATGCCCTGCATGCCGCAACTATACCCGCGGTTATATTCACCACCTGTTTCGAACGGGCGAGATTTTGGGCAGCATGCTCCTGACATGGCATAATATCCATTTTTATGAAAACCTGATGAAGCAAATTCGGACAGCGATTGAAGAGGATCGTTTCCCCGCTTTCCATGATGATTTTATGACCCGATACGCCCATGACCGAAAAATGTAAATCCGCTCAAAAGCCTGATTATCAACGCCGTTCGTTCGAAGGCTTGGCTCCTTTAACGCGGGAGATTCGCATGATCACCAAACCTATTTTGGGCAAACGTGGTTTTTCCGAGGTTGATATTTTGGAAAATTGGCATGATATGGTGGGCGAAGAATTGGCCCGCGGTATTTTTCCGGAAAAATTGACGTTTGATCGCGATAAGCGTGTCCACGGCACCCTTCATGTCAAAAGTGCCGGCGGTGCTTTTGCCATGTTGTTTGAACACCAAAAAGCCCGCGTCATAGAACGTATTAATTCTTTTTTCGGTTATCCAGCCGTGTCCCAAGTCAAGGTTACCCAAGGCAACCTGAAACTAACCCGAACACCGAAAAAAGCACCGCCGCGCACGTTAACTCCGGCCGAGGAGGCACTCCTGTGGGAACAGGTACAGAACATCTCCGATCCCGATTTGCGTCAAAAAACATTTGAAGTCGGTGTCGCTTTACTTCTGCGGGATAAAAAGTAGCTTGGAAAAAATAACGGAACGCCTCTAAACCATCGCCGTCGCCAGATTAATAATAACATTCGGTATCGCCATGATAACATTGCCGGGTTAAATTGTTTCTGTACAATTAACCCCTCTAATATCGACCAATGCTTTTTCCACCAATCGACGACTTGATCATCCCCTTTTTCATACGGATATCGGATAAGGGTATCTAATAACCGTTTGTTTAATTTACGCTGAATGGAGCGGTATAAACTTTTTTTGATGTCTCGCTTTAAAAAGAAATCGGTTAATATCGTGTACATACGAATATGGTCTTCTATCAAGCGCTCGTTCATCGGGCACCGTGTCATGCTGACCGTTGATTGCCGCCATAGGTATAGTTGATTTGTTAAATAAGCTATTTGGGAAATGACGGCATATGCCTGCCACGAATGAAGAACGTCCTCCCCGTATTGAATTTCCGGATGAAAGTTGACTCGCTTTAAAACATGTTGTTGATATAACTTACCGCAAACCATAAAATGACAATGATGTTGTTTGTATCTTAACGCCTCGTCACAAATTCGTAGCTTTTGAAAAGTCTGTTTTTCATATCCGTTGAATCTGTCTTCATCGGCTATTTTCATAAAATCACACCCGACAATATCGGCATGGGAAATGACCGCCGCTTTCCGCATCATCTCCAAAAACTGCGGATGTAGTCGATCATCGGCATCCACGAAACAGATATACTGCCCGCGTGCTTGACTAACGCCAATGTTGCGTGTTTCGGGTAATCCTTTGTTTTCCTGATGATAAACCCGAACCCGCATATCCCGTTTCGTATATTCGTCCAATATCCGACCGCTAATGTCGGTCGAACCATCATCAATACAAATAACTTCAAAATGCGGATATGTTTGTGCTAAAACCGATTCCAGACAATCGCCGATATACTTCTCGGCATTATAAACCGGAATAATAACGGAGATTAATTCAGGCTTCATAATCTTTCCTTTTCAATGGCTTTTGCTATTTTTAAAAAACGGGAATAGGCAATATTGACGGCCGCAATAAATCCCCATACCCCGTGAATGAAAAAACGCCGTATCACATAATATCGAATAAATTGTAACGGTAATTCACCGACTAATCGTACAATGGAATACTTTTTTCCGTATTTTTGAACCGTTGCCTGAACATCATCCGTAAATCGATTGATCTTATCCACATGTTGTGTCAGGTTTAATAAAGAGTAATGTAAAACCGGAGCGCGCAATATTCCGATAACCATTGGATGAAGCGGCGCGATTCGGTCTTCGGTCAATAAATCGGCCCGCATTGTGGCAAACCGTCTGTCATATAAACGGATAATGCAATACGTGTATGTTCCCCGCCGAAACCGCATCCCGGGATACATGCTGGCAATCCGCAAATTATAGGCATGAAAATCCGGCTTTTTCTTTTTCAGCTCTTGAATTTCCGTAATGAGTTCCGGCGATAAGACCTCATCCGCATCCAATGATAATACCCAATGATACCGACACTTGTTTTGGGCAAAATGTTTTTGGTCGGCAAAACTTGTCCACCGCCGATGATAGATTCGGGCGCCATAACTTTGGGCAATTGCAATCGTTTTATCTGTTGATCCGCTATCCACAATGACAATTTCATCCGCGACCTGTGTTGCCGCCGCTAACGTTTTTTCCAAACGCTTTTCTTCATTATAGGTAATCATATACAAAGATAACTTCATCATTTTCGATCTCCGTATTGTTGTATGAGGGTTATGATAATCCCCACCAACATTTCGCGGGAGCATTCTGTTAAAATATTACGGTCGTTTGTTGCCGTATATCGTCGGATAATATCCGCTATTTCGTATTGATACGCTAAGTCAACACCCATGTTGCGCTCCGTCATTTATGTTAAAACCACCCGATGAAACAGGTGGTCGGAGAGTTCACAAATCAAACAGTGTGTTATGATCCCCACGGTCTTTCGGATTGCGCCGTCGATACCGAAAGCGCAATCCTTGGACATACACCGCAGGCTCCCCGACCTTTCGGTTCGCGGGATACATAAATGATGGGTATTTCTCGGAAAAAGAAAACACACCATTTCGGGTAGGGTGTTCCGTCTACCCCACACTGTTGAGCTTGTGAAGGCTCTCTTGCACCGTTTCAGGCACTCAGGATACAGTTTCCCGTATCCGCATACCATCGTATCAGATGTTCAATCGGTTTGCAACATCTTTTTATTGATAGACATCATTTTTGTTTTATGATATAATAAATCCATTGAGGGAGGTATGGATATGGGAAATTTAAAAAAAGCTTTACGTATTGCCTCGGTTGGTCTGGCTTTAAGTGCTCCGATGCAGGGGCAGGCTCAGGAACAAGAATCCGTCCCACTTTCAAATCAGGCACAAACGACGCAAACAGAACAAGGGGGACGAAAGGAATTACGGTTACCGGATGGTCGTTCGGTAACGTCGGACGAATTTCAACAAATGGCTGATACGCTGTATGCCGAACAACATCAGGAACGTTTTAATACCGCCGAAGGAAATGAATGGGTAACGCGTGTTCCGGTCGGAAATGGTTGGCGGACGGAGCCCGTGACATCATTGGATGAAGCGTTAAAGAATCCGACATTAAAAGACCATATTTATATAGCGGGCACAGGTGGTTATCAAACACCGCTGGGGTATGGTGTTATCAATAATGACATGGGTTTGATTGAAAAATGTTTGGCGGCGGGGGTTAATCCCGATATCGGAAGAATTGGTACGGGAGCCGGTCCGGATTCGCCGTTGGCCAAAGCAATTAATAACTATTCTCGTTTCAAACGAGAAGGACGTGATGTGTCCGTTCAGGCGCGTGAAATAGAAGCGTTGTTGAAAGCGGGTGCCAACCCCAACATCACAACTGCCCGAGAGGTTGTATCGGATAAACCGGGGCAATGGTATGAAGGGGAAGGAAATACACCATTACATAAAATGGCTGAACTGCGTGACAATAAAATGATTAACCTATTGATTTCCCATGGAGCGGATGTATCGGAAAAGCGTAATGGGAAAACACCTTTGGATGTGTATCAAAGCGATTATACGGAACTTGACGGATCACCGTTACAGGGGCGCGATCCGGCAAATCCGGATACAATTGCTAAACTCACCCCAAAAGAAACCGGTTTTTCATTATTCGGCTTTTTATCACGAAACGGTGGGCGGTAAATCATATCGGCGTTGCGAAAAAGACTTGACTTTTGCATTGAAAGTCTGTATAGTACTTGCATTCCCTGAGAATGCGGGCGGTTGGAATGGGCCAAAAGCCACGCTTTATCAAATGGATAAAGACTATCGGGGACAACAAAGAAAGGTAAAACATGTCGAAAAGACTCAGTTCTAAATTTAAAATTGATCGCCGTTTGGGCGTTAACCTGTGGGGCAAAGCTAAAAGCCCTGTTAACAAAAGAAATTATGGTCCGGGGCAACACGGTGCCAACCGTAAAAAGCCGACGGATTACGGTTTGCAGTTAGCGGCTAAACAAAAATTGAAAGGCGTTTACGGGAACGTTTCCGAAAAACAATTGCGCAAATACTATGCCGAAGCCATTCGTCGTAAAGGCGATAGTTCGGAAAACTTGGTCGGTATCTTGGAATGCCGTTTGGATGCGATTGTTTATCGGATGAAATTTGTTCCGTCCGTTTTCGCTGCGCGTCAATTTGTCAGCCATGGCCACGTCTTGGTCAATGGTAAAAAGGTAAACATCCCGTCTTATTTGGTTAAGGTCGGCGACGAAATCGAAGTCCGTACCAAAGCCAAAGAAATGGCGATGGTGATTGATGCAGCTGCTTCTACGGAACGTGAAATTCCGGATTACATGGAAGTTGATACCAAAGCTTTCAAGGGTAAATTCATCCGTGTTCCGAAATTGGCCGATATTCCGTATGCGACGCAAATGGAACCGAATCTGGTTATCGAATTCTACTCCCGTTAATCAACGGGGCGGATTGGAAAAGCAAGCCTTTGGGCTTGCTTTTTTTATGCCGTTATTTTTTTCGGCTAAATCTCTTTTCCTTCTTGTCATAGCGGTTTCTATATTTTTTACGTTTTTTTGAAAACGGTTCTGGTTTGGGGAAATAATAAAATAACTTGACAAAATATGGGTAACGTGTTATTCTAATCCTATTACTTTTTTTGATATAAGGAGAAAATATGTCGATTGAAAATGAAATAGCTATGGCGTTGGAAAAAAATGACGATGCCCGTGCCTGCGCATTAATGGATGGGCGGTTTAATCCGGATTATGCGATTAACGGTGACCCGCTGTTGTTTCGGGCGGCCGAACAACCACATGTTCCGAATGCAACCCGTAAATTGATTGCGAAAGGCGCAACCGTGGATTTGGCAAATTGGCGGGGTATGTCACCGTTAATTGCCTGTGCGGATAGGGGACATAATATGGATGTCTTAAAAGAGTTGGTTGAACACGATGCCGATATTGATTATTGTATCGGCGGATATCGGGATGCTTTGTTTTTTGCGCAATTATCCGGTTGGGAAGAAGGTGTCGCTTATTTGTCCGAAGCCTCCGGCCGGCGTGAAGCCGAACGAAAAGCTCTTTCGTCCCGAAAAGTAACCGCTCACACAAAATCAAATCGGGATCGCTCTGCCGGTCGTGATCGGACTGCATAAAAAAGTCTTGCATTTACGGCTGAATCCGGCTATGCTTGACCTATGACAACTCGTCCGGAAAACTTATCGGTTCATATTTTGGAATGTCCGCTGGATTGTCCATTTTTGGTACTGCGGACATTTCTGCCGAATACGCTGCCTTTTTATTGTCAGCGTTTTGAAACGTATCTGGGGGTAAGTCCCGAAAAGAAAATTCGCCGCTGCGCCGCCTGTCGCGGGGTCGGACGCGCCGTTCAACCCTTGGGAATCAGCCTGATTGAATCCTATATCGGGATTGAGTCCGTTCGTGAGACACAGGCTGCTTTTGTGAAATTAGACGATAATTTTCAACGTATGTTTGTTGATTTGGTTTCTCGCACGGGTATGCAAATCGTTTTGTCTCAACCCGCAACCGGTAAGCCCCATTTTTCCGACGATATTTTAAAAGCCTGGATGGCTTTACAGGAAAAGGAAGAAGCACCCGAATTTAAAGAATTTAAAGAAATTTTGGCCGGCGAAGATCTTCCCTTTATCCGGTCACAAACCAAAACGCTGTTGATGAATTTGTTTCAGGTTTTGGATCGTTCCGAACAGGAAATGTTGAAAAATATTCTGCAAAATCCTAAACAGGTTGAGGCCTTTTTGGATCAATTCGAACACCAACCGCAAGATAATGACTTGCTGAAAAATATGCGGGCTTTGCTGTACGATTATGATCGTCAACGTGAAGCCGATGAACGGCAACGTCAACAACAACGCCAACAGGAAGAAATGATGCTTCAATTGGCCCGTACCAATTATTTAAACCGAGGAAAAAGCCGATGAAACCGGACCTTATTCTATGGGATTGGGATAATACCTTAATTAACAGTATGCCGGTTGTTCGGGCTGCTTTGGAAGATGTTGTCCTTTGGGCGCATCTGCCACCGATAACCCAACAGGATGTGATTGACGTGATGGGAACACATCGCGGTCGGTATTGGCAGGAACACTTTCCCCATAACATGGATGAAGCCATTCCTTATTACCTGTCCCGATATGCGGCACATACCGATAAATTGGAACTGTTTCCGGAAACGGTTGACGTTTTGCGTTGGGTACAATCCAGCGGTATTCCGCAATGGGTTGTCAGTAATAAAAACAAAAAACTATTACTGCCGGAATGTGACCGATTCGCCTTGTGGCCTTATTTTGAAAAAGTCGTCGGCACGGATGAAACAAAAATTGCCAAGCCCAGTCAGGCTTTTGCCGATCAAATTTTTGCCGACGGTCGTCCCACGAATATCTTAATGATTGGCGACGGGGAATCCGATATGCAATTCGCCGATAGGATAGGGGCTTTCGGCCTGTTTGTCCGACCGGGGGAGGGGACAATGCCGTTTCCCTATAATGCCCGCGTTTCCGATTTGGCCGGTGTGTGGACATTTTTAAAACAATATTGTGTATGAAAGGTTTGATATGAGGGCGCATTGGGGTTCACGATTGGGATTTATTTTGGCTACGGCCGGTTCGGCTATCGGTCTCGGTAATATTTGGCGGTTTCCCTATCTGGCGGGTCAGTACGGCGGCGGTGTCTTTTTAATTCTCTACCTTGTGTCGGTTATCGGCTTGGGCTACTTTCTTCTTGTTTCTAAGTTGGCCTTTGGTCGGTCGGCGCAAACCAACTTAATTGACGGCTTCCAAATCGTCGCCGCTCAAAACGGTAAAAAAGCCTCTCCCGCATGGGGAATCTTCGGTGGTTGGCTTGCTCTCCTAAACGCCTTTTTTGTCAGCAGTGTTTATACCGTCGTTATCGGCTGGACGGCAGCTTATGTGGCCGAAGGTGCATTGCTCTGGCTGGGTTTGTCCCATCATCCGATTGATGAAAACTTGTTTGCTCGCTTGACGGGCTCTTTCGGAACGCAACTGTTTTGGGGATGTGTCTGTATCGTTACCGCGGTTGCCATCCTGATTAAGGGTATCAAAAAAGGTATTGAAAAGGCTTCCTTCCTTTTAATGCCTATCCTGTTTGTTTTGCTGCTGTTTATGGTTGTTTGGATGCTCTTCCTGCCCGGCGCCGGTAAAGGAATTCTCTTTTTCTTAACACCGGATTGGTCGCGCGCTGGCTTTACCCCGAACGGTTTTCAATTTTCTGTCTTTGCCGACGTTATGCTGGCCGCTTTGGGACAAGCCCTTTATTCCCTCTCTCTCGGTATAGGCGTTATTTTTACATACGGTTCCTACCTGACACAACATACCGACCTGAAAGGTGCCGCAAAGTGGATAGCCGGATTGGATACGCTGGTTGCCTTTCTTGCCGGCCTGATAGTCTTGCCTGCCGTTTTTGCCTTCGGTCTGGAACCCGGTCAAGGCCCGAGCCTTAGTTTTGTCAGCCTTCCGCTTATTTTCTCCCAAATGTTGGGTGGCACGTTCCTGATGCTTTTGTTCTTTATCCTGCTGTTTTTAGCCGCATTGACATCCTTGATTTCCATTTACGAAGCCGCCGTCAGTATGATGATGGATAAACTCGCAATATCCCGTACCCGCGCAACCGTTACAATGGGGATAGCCAATGTGGTCGGTATGATGATTTTGCTGGCTTCTTTGACACAAACCCTGCCGTTGCAAGTCGCCGGACAAGATTTATTTACCCTGATGGATAAAGTCACAGGGTCTTACACCATGCCGCTCGTGACATTGATTTGTTGCTTCTTTATGGGGTGGAAAGTTTCAACCGTTATTACGCGCAACATCGGGCAAGGTTCCGGCGGTCGTTTATCCCACTTTTTTAAACGCTATCTGCGTTTTACGCTGCGGATAACGGCCCCGGTTGTTTTGATTGTCTTATTTTTGTTTGGACTTCTCTAACTGAAATTTGGCCACAATTTTATCCACGATCTCTGCCGGCGTCCGATTTGTCGTATCAATGACGTAATCAAAGTTTTCGTCATTGTCAATATCCACATGATAAACACGCTTAAAGCGTTCAACCTCTAACCGACGACGGGAAACCAGAGCCTCTACTGCCTCATCCGCGGTTGCATAGACCTTTTCCCCTGTCCGGAGTTTGTCATGAAAGATACGTTCACCGGCTACCTGTGTGTTAACATTTAACTTGATTTTGATAGAGCTGGGGACAAAAAAGAAAGCCAGCCGTGAATCAATCACAAAGTTTTTGTTCGGTACCGATTCAAATTGTTGAAATACACCGTCTATTTCTGCATCAATTGTCGGATCCGTTTCCGCCATCTGATTTAACTCTAATGTTGTCACGCCCCGCCGTTTGGCAATTTCCCGCTGGGCATTTCCGGTGGAATAGTATTCATATCCCAACCGTTCCGCCAACAACCGCGCAACGGTCGACTTGCCGCTGCCTAACATCCCCGAAAGCGTAATAATCCGAAAAGTCATCTGTTTTCTCCTTTGTGGCACAGGATAAAGGAAAAACCATATAAAATCAAGTATTCTTTTTGATTGATTTATCATCATGTTCTTATGTTTGATTGGTGTTGATTACTTGTTCCGACATATAACAACCGGGCAACGATGAATTCGTTGCCCGATCGTTTTTAGGGATGATAGTGATTGTATAACATACGATCAGGTCTGATACATCCGCTATTTTTCACATATAAAATAGACGGAGTTTCCGGAAGAATCCCAACCACCACTCTGCCATACGGTTGAACGACCACT
>CALXZG010000007.1 GCA_944393195.1 uncultured Alphaproteobacteria bacterium | reverse complement strand
AGAGAAAAAGATTTAATTATTAAATGCTTCCTGTTGTTTTGCCGGAAAGTTGTGTAGGCTAAAAAGTGTAACAAAAAAAAGAACCATTAAATCGTTATACTCGTCAAATAATATATTGAAAAGACGTTTTATTTTGAATGCACCTTTTGCCTATTTTAATTAAAAACAGGTCCCAAAAATCATATTATCGAATTTTTTAGGGGTTTACGCTTGACGTGGCGGTGGAAAGCGGTTAAAAAGAGAACTATATAATAACAGAGGAGTCAAAAAATGGTTAAACAACAAATTCCGACAAAGAATAAGCAAGTAATTGATTGGGTCAATGCGGTAGCTAAACTGA
Organism: uncultured Alphaproteobacteria bacterium; assembly: GCA_944393195.1. Taxonomy (GTDB): domain Bacteria; phylum Pseudomonadota; class Alphaproteobacteria; order CAAHEQ01; family UBA3637; genus CALXZG01. Next base: position 56,773 of record CALXZG010000007.1, on the reverse strand, counting down.
CGCAACCGGATGCGATTTATTGGTGTGACGGATCCGAGGCCGAAAATAAAGCTATTTGTCAGAAATTAGTCGAGGCGGGGACGTTTATTCCGCTGAATCCGAAAAAACGGCCGGGGTGTTTCTTGGCACGGTCTAACCCCAAAGATGTGGCGCGGGTTGAGGCGCGGACTTTCATTTGTTGTCAGAAAGAAGCCGACGCCGGGCCGACAAACAATTGGGCCGCACCGAAGGACATGAAGAAAAAGCTTAACGCCTTAATGAAAGGGTGTATGAAAGGGCGAACAATGTATGTCATTCCTTTTTCTATGGGGCCGTTGGGATCGCATATTGCGCAAATCGGTATTGAAATTACGGATTCGCCGTATGTGGTGGCCAATATGCGCATTATGACGCGGATGGGCAAAGCGGTTTGGGGTGTCCTCAAAAATGGTGACTTTGTCAAATGTCTGCATTCGGTCGGCATGCCGATCGCCAAAGGGGAAGCCGATGTGGCTTGGCCATGTAATCCGGACAATACCTATATTACGCACTTTCCGGAAACGCGGGAGATTATTTCGTTCGGATCCGGGTATGGCGGCAATGCTTTGTTGGGCAAAAAATGCCTTGCTTTACGGATTGCTTCGACAATGGCACGGGATGACGGTTGGTTGGCCGAACATATGTTGATTGTCGGTTTGGAAAACAAAAAGGAAAAATTAAAGGCTTATGTGGCGGCGGCTTTCCCGAGTGCTTGCGGAAAGACGAATATGGCGATGTTAATTCCGCCGAAAGCGATGTCGGATTGGAAAGTATCGACGGTCGGGGATGATATTGCCTGGATTAAGCCGGGAAAAGACGGGCGGTTATATGCGATTAATCCGGAAGCCGGCTTTTTCGGGGTGGCCCCGGGGACAAGTGAAAAAACGAATCGAAATGCCATCGAATCGTGTCGGAAAAATACGATTTTCACAAACGTTGCTTTGACGGATGACGGCGATGTTTGGTGGGAAGGCCTGACCGATCGGGCGCCGAAACACTTAATCGATTGGCAGGGGAATGATTGGACGCCGGCAAGCACGACTCCGGCGGCACATCCGAACTCTCGCTTCACAGCGCCAGCCAAGCAATGTCCGACAATTGATAAAGAGTGGGAAAATCCGGCCGGGGTACCGATTGCGGCTTTTGTTTTCGGCGGACGGTTGGCGACAAATACGCCGTTGGTGTATCAGGCTTTTGATTGGACGCATGGGGTTTTCTTGGCCAGCACGATGGGGTCGGAAAAAACGGCGGCGGCCGAAGGAAAAGCCGGGGAAATTCGGCGGGATCCGTTTGCTATGCTGCCGTTTTGCGGGTACAACATGGGCGATTATTGGAGTCATTGGTTGGATATGCCGAAAGTGGTTTCTCGGCTTCCGTTGATTTTCCGGGTCAATTGGTTCCGGAAAGATGCCAAAGGCAAGTTTATGTGGCCGGGATTTGGCGAAAATATGCGTGTCTTGGAATGGATTGTGAAACGGACGGCCGGTCGGGCTGCGGCGACGGAAACGGCTTTGGGATGGATGCCGGGGTATCGCGATTTAAGTTGGCAAGGATTGCCGATGAGTGAAAAGCAATTCAATGCGTTGATGGCGGTGGATACCACTTTGGCGTTACAGGATGTCGCGGCGATTGCGCAACATTTTGAACAGTTCCGCGCGGGTGATCGGTTGCCGGTTGAAATGGATGCCGAATTGATTTTGTTGGATCAGCGGTTGAAACGGCGCGCTTCATAAGCGGAACAAGACATCGTATTGTTTGAAGGGCAGGAATTCCTGCCCTTTTTTGTATGAAAATGGCAATAATATATTGAATAAAGTGATTTTTTTTATTTTATAATATATTGATCCGTTACATATTAAAATGTAACAGTCGTTTTGGGAAGTGATTATTTTTCAATTGGTTATTTGACGAGTGTAACAATTTAATGTTCCCTTTTTTGTTATACTTTTTGCACCTTACCTGACTTTTAACCAAATGAACAGGAGCCCTTTATAATATAAATATTTTCTTCTTGCTTTGTTTTCACTTTTGTGATACACAACATCTATAACATTTTAATGAACATTTTTTTGTTATAGTTGAAAAGGATCGATAAATGACTGAAACAAAAAACAAAAACGGGAAAAGTGGTGTGTATCAAAATAGTGATTTAGGGGTGTCGGGTGTGTGTCATAAGACCCCCGATCAGGTCGGGGATGACGGTTTAACAGTAGGGAGTGCGTGTCATAAGATCCCCGCTTTCGCAGGGATGACGGAGAATATAGGGGGCGCAGGGATGAGAGAGAATAAAGAGCGCAGGGATGATGGATGGGATAAAAAAACAGGGATGGCGGAAAAAAATAAAACGCGCAGAGATAACGAACAATATTCTTGGATTGAGGGGATGAACGGTATCATGTCGTCCGAATCGGGGAAGAGTATGGTTGAAATGTTGGGCGTGTTGGCTTTAATGGGATTGTTGGCTGTGTTGGGTGCCAAAGGATACAGTATGGCCATGGAACGTGTTGCGGCGACAACCATTATTAATGATATCAGTAAGCGAGCCATGATATACTCTCAACAGTTATTGGCAGGCGCAGAGTTGAAAACCGATGAGATGCCGGCGGTCATTCATAATGTTTATCCGGTAGGAGCGGAACGGTTTGGAGAACAGTTTTTTAAGATTACCGTTCAGGACGTGGATCGTCCGGTTTGCGAATACATAGCAAAGAGCGGTTTTGCACTCCCGATACAAATAGCCGCGAATAACACAGTTGTTTCATCGGACAATATTGGGGCGTGTAACAACAACAATAATTTGGTTGATATGACATTCACGTTTACGCGGACATTACGGCCGTGTAGCGATTGTTTAAGTGGTGTTAAAACATGTGAAACGGATAGCCAATGCGCGACAAATCAAACATGTCAAAATGGTATGTGCTTGTGTTCACCGTATTACGCGTGTAACGGGACATGTTGTCCGGCAGGTCAATTTTGTGTAAACGGACAATGTTCGGCGAATGACAGTTGTCAAAGCACGGACGATTGTGATCAAGGATTGTGTATTAGCGGAAAATGTCAATGTCGGAGTTACCGAGATAATTGTACGTATTTCTGTGCGATGAGCAATCAATACTATGGTGTTTGTTCGACAGGGGCGTACTATGAAGAAGGAGCATTCAGTATGGCCGGTACGGTTTGGTCGACGAAAATAATGAATTGGTACGCGGCATCAGATTTTTGTGCTTGGTTGGGGAAAGAAATGGTGAGTCTATCCGATTTAGGATGTGTTGCGAACGGCAGTTCGTATACCTGTACCATTCCGGAAAAATTTAAAGGACATGGGATTGTTTGGACGACGGATTGGAAAGAAGATAGGAGGGGTGTTTGGTTTGTCGACACTGCGTCAGGCTCGGTCGGGACTTACAGTTGGCACGGCGACTTCCACCACGTCCTTTGTCGCTAAGGTTCCCGCTTTTTTACTATCTCCTTTACCCCTTTAATTATTGTGTCGGGGCATTTAAGAGTCCCGACACGGGCAAAGAGGTCCGCTTGGCCGCCCCCGCTTTTCCCGCGGGGGTGGCCGTGCGCGTTTTTTATTTTCCCGTCATTCCCGATCAATTAGTACTCCGTCACCCCCGATCCGATCGGGGGTCTTTTAAAAGTGTGGTATGCGTCAAAAGATTCCCGCCTGCGCGGGAATGACGTAAAAAAAGTGCGGGGATGACGGGAAATAAAAAGGGATGACAGTTTAATAGTAGGGGATGCGTCAAAAGAGCCCCGCTTTCGCAGGGATGACGTTTTTTTATAAGAGATGACGGTAAAATAAAGAGCAAGGGATAACAGAAAAAGGTAGGGACATAGTGTAAATTAAAAGTCGCCAGAAATGGCGACTTTTAAAACGTGGCGGAGAGTATAGGATTCGAACCTATGCATCCCTATAACAGGATGACGGATTAGCAATCCGCTGCATTACCACTCTGCCAACTCTCCTATGGTAATGGTGGCATCATAACAGGTTTAAAGCGGAAAGTCAATCTTTTTTTTCGGGCATATTGTTAATACGGAATGCGTTCGATATTGGCACCGAGGGCGATTAATTTATCTTCCAAATGATCGTACCCGCGGTCAATATGGTAGATCCGTTGCACGATACTTTCGCCCCGAGCGGCCAAAGCGGCCAACACTAGGCCGACACCCCCCCGTAAATCAGAGGCGGTGACAATGGCGCCGGAAAGTTCGGGAACGCCTGTAATGAGAACGCTTTGGTTTCCGGCAGCTTGAATACGGGCGCCCATGCGAACCAATTCCGGAACGTGCATAAAGCGATTTTCAAAAATATGTTCGGTGACAAGGGCTTTCCCGTCGGCCAGACTCAGCAACGTTGTCAACAAAGATTGGGCATCGGTCGGAAAACCGGGGTATTCGGCCGTGGTAATGGGAATGCTTTTCAACACAGCGTGGGTTGCGTCGACACGCAGGCCTTGATCCGTTTGGGTCAAGATAATACCGCTTGGGCGCAGGGTGTCGGCGACGGCTTCCAGCAGGTCCAGACGAGCGCCCGTCATCATGATATTGCCTTTGGTGACAGCGGCGGCGACGGCAAACGTGGCCGTTTCTATCCGATCGGGAACGACGGTATGGATAGCCCCGTGTAATTTGGAAACGCCGGTAATGGTGAGGGTTTTTGTTCCGATCCCGCGAATATCGGCTCCCATTTTTTGCAGTAAGGTAATCAGGTCGATGACTTCGGGTTCCAGAGCGGGGTTATGGATGATGGTTGTTCCCGGTGTCAGGACGGCGGCCATAATGGTGTTATGGGTGGCACCGACGGAGATTTTAGGAAAGAAAACATCAGCCGCGTGCAAAGGTCCCCGGGCATGGACGTAGCCGTTTTCTATGGTTATATTCGCGCCCATGGTTTCGAGGGCTTTGATATACAAATCCACGGGGCGGGCACCGATTGCGCAGCCGCCGGGGAGGGAAACGCGGGTTTCGCCGAAGCGAGCGAGCAACGGGCCGAGCACCCAGAAAGAAGCGCGCATTTTAGAAACGTATTCGTATGCGGCGGTTGTTGTGGTTATTTGGTTGGCTTGAATAACCAACGTATCGGGGGTATGGGTGACGGAAGCGCCGAGGCTGGCCAACAAACCGGACATGGTGATAACGTCGGACAGGTAAGAAATGTTATGGAGAATAACAGGCTCATCTGTCAACAAAGCAGCCGCCATTAGGGGCAAAATGGCATTTTTGGCCCCTTTAATCGGAACAGTCCCGTTCAGGGGGCGGCCGCCCGTTATTTTGAATGCGTACATTTTTTTTGCCTTTCTTCTTGTTGATGTCGGCGCAGTTTCAGGTTTCGGCGCAGGGCAACGGCCTGTGTCAAAAACGCGGCCAATTTTTTGGGAGAGAGGTTAAGATTTTCGCGCGCCGCTTTTTCAAGAGCGGTTATGTCCGAGGATGTTTCTTTTTCCGTCATGCAGCAGGACTTTCCAAGATAAATGTTGCCGGGCCGTCATTGGTAATATCGACGCGCATATCGGCACCGAAAATACCATGTTCGACGGGAATGCCGAGAGCGGCAACTTTGGTTAAAAACCGGCAATACAATTGTTCAGCGTGTGTCGGATCGCCCGCGCCGGTAAAAGAGGGACGGCGACCGGTGGTACAATCCGCAAGCAATGTAAATTGGGAGACAATAAGGGCGGAACCGCCGACATCCGTCAGAGATCGGTTCATTTTACCGGCATCGTCTTCAAAAATACGCAAGGTTGCAATTTTTCGCGCCATCCAATCGAGGTCCGATTCGGTATCCGTGGGGGCTATGGCCGCCAGAATACAAAGACCTTGACCGATATGACCGACAACATCACCGTTGACGGTGACGGCAGATTGCAGAACGCGTTGTATCACTACTTTCATTGGACATATCATATCAGGTTCGGTGTGGTCTGTCAAGTTAGGGGACGGCAGGGGGAGGCGGGATGTAAAAAAAGCTTGAATTCCGAAGAAAAAAAATGTATTTTAGAGGGAGGAGTTGTTATAGGAAAAAAGATGCGTTTATTATCGACGTTGGCCAGTTTATTCTTTTTCGGCTGCTTTTTGGCGGCCGCCGTTATTTTTGTTGTGGTGTTACGGTATTCGATGGATTTACCGGACTATCAACAATTGGCGGTCTATCAACCGCAGATTACCAGTCGGTTGTATGCGGCGGACGGATCGATGTTGGCCGAATATGCGCATGAAAAGCGTATCTTTGTTTCCGTGGATAAGATTCCGCCGATGTTGCGGAATGCTTTCATCGCGGCGGAGGATAAGACTTTTTACACGCATGGCGGAATTGATTTGTTGGGGATTGCACGGGCGGTTATCGTCAACATTAAGAACATCGGTTCCGGACGACGGGCGGTCGGTGCTTCGACCATTACACAGCAGGTGGCGAAAAACTTTTTACTAACGTCGGAACAATCTTTATCGCGTAAGATTCGAGAGGCTTTATTGGCGCGAAAGATGGAGCAGGCGTTCACAAAAGATCATATTTTGGAATTATACTTGAATGAAATTTATTTGGGTATCGGATCATACGGGGTTGCAAGTGCGGCGTTAAATTATTTTAACAAGTCGATGGATGAGCTGACAATCGGGGAAATGGCTTTTTTGGCGGCTTTGCCGAAAGGGCCGAACAACTATCATCCTGTTCGGAAGCAAGCGGCGGCGATTGAACGGCGCAATTGGGTTTTACAACGCATGGCGAAGGAGGGGTATATTACCTATCGGGAGGCGGCCGAGGCCAGTCAGGAACCGATCGTGATGCGGGAGCGAGAGAATAAAGTGTTGGCGGATGCGGGATACTATGCCGAAGAAGTGCGGCGGTTTGTCGCCGGTCGGTATGGAGACGAAGCGATGTACAATGGCGGGTTATTTATTCGGACATCGTTGGATCCTGTTTTACAAAAAGCGGCTTCGACGGCTTTACGGGACGGATTATTGGCCTATGATAAAAAGCACGGATGGCGCGGACCGGTCGGACGGTTTGAAACGATAGCCGAAGGGGAGGCATTCTTGGCCAAACATACGGTTCCGGATTATGCGCCGGAGGGGTGGCGCTATGCGGTTGTGACGGCGGTATCGGATAAATCGGCGGATATTTTGTTGACGGATGGAGAAAAGGGGCAGATTGCTTTCGGAGATTTGTCGTGGGCCAGAAAGGCTTTGCCGGGTGGGCGGTTCGGCTATGCCGTCAAAAAAGCGGGTGAGGTGTTGGCTGTTGGTGATTTGATCTATGTTTCCCCGAAAAAGGCCGCGGGGGCGTATGTGTTGCGGCAAATGCCCGAGGTTGAGGGAGCTTTGGTTGCTTTGGATCCGCATACGGGGCGTGTGTTGGCGATGACGGGCGGTTTTTCGTTCCAGAAGAATCAGTTCAATCGGGCGGTACAGGCTTTGCGGCAACCGGGGTCGTCGTTCAAGCCGTTTGTGTATTTGGCGGCTTTGGATTCCGGATATACGCCGTCAAGCTTAATTTTGGATGCGCCTTTGGTCATGGAACAGCCGGACGGGACGAAGTGGAAGCCGCGGAATTACAGTCGTGTTTTTTACGGGCCGACGACGTTGCGGGTCGGGATTGAAAAGTCGCGCAATTTGATGACGATCCGGTTGGCGCAGGCGATTGGCATGCGTAAAATATTGGCGTATGGTAAAAAATTTGGGATATCGGACAAGTTGGAGCCGGTGTTGGCGACGGCTTTGGGGGCCGGGGAGACAACGTTGATGCGCTTGACGGCGGCTTATGGAATGTTGGTAAATGGGGGCAAGAAGATTGAACCGAGTTTAATTGATCGGATTCAGGATCGGGACGGTAAGACGATTTATCGGCATGATACGCGGGTTTGTACAGGGTGTGCCGGAATGGAAGCCAGTCCGGATGTCAAGCCGGAAATTCCGGATGAACGGGAACAGATTCAGGATCCGGCGAGTGCCTATCAGATGGTCAATATTTTAACGGGTGTGATTGAGCGAGGAACGGGGCGAATCGCGCGGGGATTGAATAAGACGTTGGGTGCCAAGAGCGGGACGAGCAATGACAGTGTGGATACCTGGTTTATCGGTTTTTCGCCGGACTTAGTTGTCGGGATTTGGGTAGGGTATGACACGCCACGGACATTGGGACCGAATGAAACGGGCGGGGTGACGGTCGGACCCATTTTCAGAGACTTTATGAAGGTGGCTTTGGCAGATAAACCGAATATTCCGTTCCGGGTACCGCCGACGGTGGAATTGGTACGGGTTAATGCCGAGACGGGAAAGCCGGCGGAACCGGGGGATGAGAATGTGATTATGGAAGCTTTCCGGCGGGGAACGGATTTAAGCAAGCCGACGAAGATTATCGGGCAAGATATTACGATTAAGGAAGATGATGACTTGCCGGATATGGGTGGATTGTATTAATTGAGGAGGAAAACGAAATGAAAGCCGAAATGATTGCTTTGCATGATCGTTATATGAAAGCGGTACACCTGCTGAAGGAGCGTCTTTGACTGGCCGTCGGCAACATTAAGACGGGAAGAGTTGGATGCTTTGACGGCCGATCCGAATTTATGGGATAATCCGGATCGGGCGCAAAAGCTTATGTCCGAGCGCAACACGTTGGTGGCGGCGATGGATCGGGTACGGGATTTGGAAACACAAATCAATAATACCTATGAAATGATTGAGTTAGCCGAAACCGAAAATGAAATCGAATTGTTGGCAGAAGCAGAGACAGCTTTTACGGCATTGGAACCGGTGGTGGAGCAGGCCGAGTTGGAAAGTTTATTATCGGCAGAGGGGGATGGAAACGATGCCTTTTTGGAAATTCATGCCGGTGCGGGGGGGACGGAGTCTCAGGATTGGGCGGATATGTTAATGCGCATGTACACGCGATGGGGAGAGCGTTCGGGATATCGGGTGCAGTTGTTGGAAGAGAGTGTCGGAGAAGAAGCGGGAATTAAGTCGGCAACGTTGAAATTTATGGGGGCAAACGCCTACGGGTGGTTAAAATATGAATCAGGGGTGCATCGGTTGGTTCGGATTTCACCGTTTGATGCGAATGCACGGCGGCATACCAGCTTTGCGTCTGTTTGGGCTTTTCCGGTAGTGGATGACACGATTGCGATTGATATTAATCCGGCGGATTGTCGGATTGACGTATATCGGGCTTCGGGTGCCGGCGGGCAACATGTGAATCGGACGGAGAGTGCGGTTCGGATTACACATATACCGACGGGGATTGTGGTGGCTTGTCAAACGCAACGGAGTCAGTTTGCCAATCGGGATGAGGCTTGGCGGATGTTAAAGGCTCGGTTATATGAGTTAGAGTTGCAAAAGAAGCGGGCGGCGCAAGGTGTTGTGGAAGCGGCGAAGGGGGACAACGGATGGGGAAATCAGATTCGGTCGTATGTTTTACAGCCGTATCAGATGGTTAAGGATTTGCGGACGGGTTTTGAAACATCGGACACGGCCGGGGTTCTGGACGGCAAATTAGATGGTTTCATGCGGGCATCTTTGGCGGAATTGGCCAAGGGGGAAAAGGAAAGATAATGGCGATATTGTTTAAAAAAACGCGGGAGTTAGAGGGGAAAATCACGACTTTTCTGATGAATATCATGCAGGCGGGATTTTTGTTCGCGCGCGCGTACGACAAATATTTTGAAAGCGGAGTATCGGCCGATTTTTTAACGTTACGGCAACAGGTTAGTGCTTTGGAAGCGGAAAATGACGGGCTGCGGCGAGATGTGGAAAGTCAGTTATATGTTCAGATGTTATTGCCGGATATGCGGTCGGATATTTTGTCACTTATCGAAGGGTGTGACAAGGTGATTAATAAGTATGAGTCGGACTTAATTTTACTATCAGTTGAGCGGCCGAAAATACCGGTTGTGTTGAAGGATGATTTGACGCGCCTTATCGAAGTCAATGTGGCGTGTGTGGAGGCTTTAATCAGCGGGTTTAAGGCGTTTATGGCCGGTAGCGGAACAAGTGATTTTGTAGCGCAGGTGTATCGGTTGGAGCATCAGGTTGATTTACAGGCGATGGATTTAAAGCAGGTTGTGTTTCAGACAATGCGGGTTCCTTTGGCGCGGCAAATGCAGTTAAAGGAATTTATTTACGGTATTGAAAAAATATCCGATATGGCAGAAGATACGGCCGATATGATTTCAGTCATGGTGGTGAAGCACGCGATATGATGTTCGGCAGTTTATTCGGCGGTATTTTTTTGGGATGGAGCCTGGGACGGAATAACCTGAGCAATTTATTCGGTACGGCTATCGGAACGCGCATGATTCGTTTTCGAACGGCGGCCATATTGGCGATCGTGTGTATTTTTGCCGGGGCTTTAATCAGCGGGCAGGCAACAACGGCGAATGTGGTCCGGTTGGCCGATTTACAGACACCGGCCGATGCGTTGGCGGTCAGTGTGGCGGCCGGGATTGTATTATGGTTATCGTCCAGATTCGGCCTGCCGGCCTCAATTGCGCAAACCAGTGTGGGGGCTTTGGTCGGGTGGAATTTGTTTCACGGAATTGAGCCGGATATGGTTGTGTTACAAAAAATGGTGGGGGCTTGGTTGGTTGGGCCTTTTTTGGCGGCGGCGGTTGCTTGGGCGGGAATCCGATTGACGCGGTTGTCTGTTCGGCGGTATGCCATATCGATTTTTAAGCGGGATGAAACGGTTCGTATCGGATTGGTTGTGGCGGGGATGTTGGCTTCGTATGCTTTGGGAGCGAACAACATCGGAACGATTACGGGACCTTATTTATCGGTTTTACCGGCACCGGCGGTCGGTATTATTATATTGGTGTGTATTGCCGTCGGGGTCGGGTGTTGGCACGCCGATCGGCGGGTGATTGAAACAGTCAGTCGGAGTTTGTTTCCGTTGTCGCCCACGGAATCGTTGGTTGTGATGACGGCGAGTGCGGTAACGATGTTTTTATTTTCGGCGCAGATGATTCGGGATGTGTTGATACGGTTGGAAGCCCCTTTGTTTCCTTTGGTGCCTTTACCGATGTCGAGCGTGATGATCGGTGCGATTGTGGGAATTGCTTTGGCCAAAGGCGGGTATGGTTTAAAAGGACGGGTGTTGGCTCAAATCATGGTATCATGGGTGGTTGTGCCAGTTCTGGCCGCAGCGATGGGGTGGTTGTGTTTAGCGGTATGGGGAGGGGTATAAGGCATGGGGAAAAAGTGGTGGCGCATTTCTAAAAAAACAATCGGAATTATTGTTCGGGTGGTCGAAACGGCTCTGGCTTTCCTGATTGTCGTCGGGGGATTAGGATTTTGGCGGTTATACACGGCACCGGTTCAGGTAGAATCGCTTTTACCCGATTTGGCGGCGCGGTTGATTCCGGCAGAGGCAGGGTTACGGGTTCAGGCGGAATCGGTGTTATTGGGGGCCGGTGGTGATGGTGGCGGGCTTGTTTCGGTCAGTATTCGCAATTTGGTGATTACACGGTCGGATGAAACGGTGGTGACGCGGTTGCCGGAAGTGGAAATGTCCTATGGGTTATGGGATATTATCACGTTGGATTATGTGCCGAGTGTGTTAACGGTTAAAAACCCGTTGTTACAGATGATTATTGATCCCAATGGTCGGTTATATGTGCAGAGTGAAGCGAATGCACCGGTACCGGAAGCGGTTCAGCAACGGTCGGCGGCGGAAACGTTGCAAGCGGTGGATGCGGTTATTCGGTATTTATTATCGTTTAATGAATTATCTTTGGAAGAGGCAAAGGTGGTAATTGATGATCGGCAAAAAGGGGAACAGTTGAGTTTGCCGGTTGTCAATGTGCGGTTATCGCGTGAATTCGGTTTTAATCATGTTTTGTCGGCGGAAGCGGCGGTCTTGGTGGAAAAAGATTTGATGCAGGTGACGGCTCAGGCACGGTTAAACCGGTTAAGTCGCAAGATGGATTTTAAGGTTGCTTTTGAGGATGTCAGTCTGAATCGAATCGGACGGGCTTTACCGTTTTTGGCCGAAGCGGATTTAGTGGTTGACGGGCAAGTCAGCGGATCTTTTGATTTTCGGCATTCGGCAGATGTTTGGAATCAATATTTTGAGGGTGGGGCTTTTCAACTTAAAACGGCGGGGAGCGGGACGCTTAATCTGCCGGCGCCATTGACGAACGAGTATCATGTCAAGCAGGCCGTGATTCGTGGGGCTATCGGGGAAGACTTTGAGCGAATAAAAATTGCGCAGTCGGAGGCGATATTGGCGGAGGGGCCGACAGCGGATTTGAATGTGACGGTTGAAGGCTTGGGACAATTTTTCAAGACCGGAGACGTGGCCGCGGTTAAAACGGTTTTAAAAGCGGATGTCCGCGGGGTTCAGATGGACATGGTTCCATCGGTATGGCCGTCGGCTTTGGGGCCGGATGCACATGCCTGGGTGAAGAAAAATCTGCGCGGCGGAACGGCCGATAAAGCGATGTTTACGCTTTATTTTACGGGTGGAGAGTTAGTTGATTTATTCGGGGATATGGCGGTTCGCGGGGTACAGGTTCGATATCTGCCCGAAATGACACCGGTTGAAGGCGTGGCCGGGCAGGTTTTACTCTATCCGGATCGGGTGCGGATTTTGGCGGATACCGGAACGGTTGGGGATTTACGGTTGAAAAAGGCGGATGTGGATTTGCGGCGGTTATTGGATCCGGTATCGGAGGCGCATATTGTTTTAACGGCAACGGGACCGGTGGATGAGGCTATGCGGTTAATTGCCGAAAAGCCTTTGGAATTTCCGCAAATGTTCGGCATTCGGCCGGATCAGACGGGGGGAACGGCCGATGTCGATGTTGATTTAACTTTCCCATTGATTGAAGATTTGGAACCGAAGCAGGTTCAGGTTCAGGTAGAGGCCAAAATCGCGGACGGTATTTTTGAAACGCCTTTATCGCAAGCGACCGTGACGCAGGCAGGGTTAGATTTACGGGTTGATAATCAGGGGTTGCGTGTTTCTGGGAACGGGTTATTGGCCGGTATTCCGGTGGAATTGGTTTGGGATGAGAACTTTACGCCGTCGGCAGAAGAAAGTCGGTCGCGTTATCGGATTAAGGGAATCGCAACGGATGAGCAGGTGGCGGTGCTTTGGTCAGATGCGGGCGATTGGATTTCCGGCGCAATCGGGGCCGATGTGGATATTCAGGTTGCGGTTAATGGAGCGGTGCGCGGAAAGGCTTCGTTGGATTTAATGGGGGCGGAAGCCTTTTTGTATCCGATTTCGGTAATGAAAGCGGCGGGGGTACCGATGATTGTGACGGGGGAGGCCGTATATCAACCGGATTCCGGTCAGGTGGCAGTTCAATTTGCTTTGGACGGGTATGCGGATGCGGCACGTCAGGAGACGGTTCAGGTTGTCGGACAGGTTGAAAAAGAGCAAGGCATCGTGATTAATTTGGAAAAGGTATCGGCACCGGGGAGTTCTTTCAGCGGTCGGCTTGAATTCGGGGGTGGAAACAACGTAATCGTGCGATTGGTTGGCGATGCATGGGATGTGAGTGCCTGGACAGAGCGACCTCGGAAAGAGAATGAAGCCGTTGCGGAGGATGAAAGCCATGAACGGGATGGAAAAACAAGCATTCCGAATGTACAGGCTCCGCCGCCGAGTGTGGATTTGGACATTCGTATGGGCACGGTGTCGGTTGTCCTCGGCAAACCGTTGCAACAGGTTCGAATTACGGGAAAACGGCAGGGGTATTTTTGGCAAAATCTGGATATGTCTTTACAGGCCGGCGGAGATGTTCGGTTGATGTTCCGCCCGGATACGAAAGAAGTGACGGCATCTGTCAGTGACTTTGGGGCTTTGTTGGCGCATTTGGGGATATCCGATCGAATTATCGGCGGGACAGTGACGTTGACGGGAGAGCAGCCCTCATCCGGTGGGGTCAAAGGTGTGATTGCGGTTCGTGACTTTGCGTTGGCGGATCCGGGATTTTTGGTTCAAGCGGTGACGATTTTGGGAATTGTGGATGCGATTCGGGGGCAAAACCTGAGCTTTCAAAAAGCCGAGATACCGTTTGAAGTGACACCCTATCAAACGTTGTATTTAAAGGACGGGTATGCGTACGGAACGACGTTGGGGGTAACGTTTAAGGGGCGGATTCGGCCAAATGAATTGGATGTGGTCGGGTCGGTTATTCCGGCCTATGCCATCAACAGTTTACCGGGGCGGATTCCGTTAATCGGGGCTTTGTTTAAAGACGGAGCCGGTGGCGGATTGGTCGGGGTTAAGTATGAAATGAAGGGAACACCCGCTCAGCCGCAGATTTCTTTTAATCCGTTGAGTTCCATTGCACCGGGGATATTCGGTCATTTCTTTTAGATCACCGGACGAAAGTCGGGGAAAAATCATCTTTTTTTCATATCGGGTCATGCCTATATGGAAGGTATGGATTTTTTTATTCGGGGGACAGGTATGAAAGTCGGATCTATTGGAATTTTAGTTATCTTTGGGATGTTGTGTGTCAATACGGTCCATGCGTGGGCGGCGACGGATATCGCATCGGGGGATGAGGTTGTCGGATCCCATCGGCGCGGTGCGGATCGGCGGGAAAACAGTCGGCGATTAGGGTTATTGGCTAAGGCCGATACGATGGAAGAGGCGTATGCCGATTTTAAGAAAAAGTTGGCGGACAAGGGATTAACATATTCGTTGGATATTTCTTTTTTAGGGCAGCGGGGTGCGCCGAACGGAAAAGGAACACCATGGCAAACGCAGTACTACGGAACGGCGAATTGGGATATCTTTCAATCGGATGTATGGGGGAGCGGGTCGATTCAGGCCGCCTATACCGCGGTGCGATATTGGGGAATGTCTGCAACGGATTTAGGGAACCGAATCGGTGTTATCAGCGGTATTAATGATTATACAAGTAATCTGAACAACTTTGATCAATTAAGTTATACGCATCAATTGGCGGGGCGGTTGAGTGGGCTATCCGTCACGTTAGGGCAATTTCCGATGTATAATTTTGACGGGGGATCATATGATGCGAATCAACAGATTAACTTTGTGAATGAAGCGTTATCCCAAAATGCGTCTTCGGCTTATCCGACGGCGAGTTTAGGCGGGTATGCGACGTGGGCACCGAATGACACATGGAGTTTTACGGCCGGGTTTCAGGATGCGAACAATGTGTCAGGGGAGACAATCAGTTTACACAAATTCGGCAAAGGGCGTTTTACCAGTTTTGTCAGCGCAACGTACAGTCCGGAAATTGCAGGACTGGGGGAAGGAAGTTACAGCCTGTTATTATATCATCAGCCGAGTGTGTCGGCTCAGCCGGATAACAGTACGGGGTGGAGTGTGAATTTACAGCAGGCTTTGGGGGATACATGGGCGGTTTTCGCGCGGATCAGCGGAGGGACTTCCCAATTGGAAAGCATTAAGCAATCGTATGTCGCAGGTGTTGTATGCAACAATCCGTTCCGGCGGAATGCGTTGGATCAGATCGGAATTGCAGGCGCGGTGAATAAATTGAGTCAAACGGCGAACGGCAGCGGAACGCGGTCGGTGGAAAGTGTGGCGGAAGCGTATTGGGCTTTCGGGATATCGAATTTTATGACGTTAACACCGGATATACAAGTGTATATCAATCCGGGCGCAGATCCGGATCAACGGACGGCGACGGTGGCTTCCCTTCGGGCGACGTTCATGTTTTAGGCGTGAGGTTGCGGCATGTTGGACAAGATTGTGCAGTGGATCGGATTGGCATTTTTCGGAATCGCGGTTTGGTTAATTGCCAAAGAGGTTCACCATGTCGGGGCCGATTATTTGGGACGGTTGATTTTAGAAACGCCGGCTTGGGTCATTGGATTGGCTTTGGTTTTTATGGTGGCGGATTATGGTGCTTTGATCGGGTATGACGGGTTGGCTTTGGCGTATATCGGGCGATCTGTTCCGCGGCGAACGGTGGTTGAGGCGGCGGGAATCGGCTTTGCGGTCAGTAATACGGCCGGGCATGCGTATTTGGCGGGTGGTTCCATTCGATATTTATTTTATGTGCCGGCCGGTTTGACAAAGGCGCAGGTGGTGACGTTGATTGCTTTTGAATCGTTGACGATTTTAATGGGAATGGCGTTGGCGTATGTCATCGCGGTTAGTTTGGCCCCGTTTGAGGCGGTGTTAGGGCAATATCCGCATGTCGGATGGTTATACGGATCGGCGGTTGCCGTGGTTGTCGGTATTGCGGCGTATTGGGTATTCATTATTCGGCCGAAGCGGTCTGTTTCAATCGGCGGACAAGTTATTCGGGCACCGTCGCCGCGGATGACGATCGGGCAGTTCGGGTTGGGGGTGTTGGATAACATCCTTGTCTTTTTATGTTTTTATGTTTTGTTGCGGTATCATGTGGGAGCGGGAGCCTCCCTGATTTTATCATTTGTGGTTTTTATTATTGCGCAGACAATCGGGTTGACATCCCAAGTACCGGGAGGTATCGGGGTATTTGAAGGATTATTCTTGTTGTTATTTCCGCATACGACGGATCAAAAAGGGGCTATTTTAGCCAGCTTGGCCGTGTTTCGGGCGCTCTATTTTTTCCTGCCGTTTATTTTGGCATCGGCTTATTTGGGGATGCGCGGACTTAATCGGCGGCAGGGTCGGCCAAGGTAGTATCGGCTTTATCCGCCAGTAGCGGTTGGGCCAACCATATCAGCAAATCGACAAAGTGCGGTGCGGTAAAAATGGGTTCGAATGTATAACGATCACGCGCTTGAAACGTTTTGTCGGCGGCATCATAAATCAGTAAGCTTTCGGGGGCATAGCCCAGACACAGTTTTTTGCGCATCAGCGGATTATGTGTGGTGCGGGAATAGGTTTCCATAATACCGGGGTGGTAGTAAAGGCCTTTTTCACGTTCAATTCGATGTAAGGCATAGAGAACAATCCCGTTCCAAGATAAGCCGTTTGTCGCGCCGAGGAAAGAGACGTAGTCGGTCGGAATCGGCGGAACACCGGCTTTGGCCAAGACAACGGAGGCTTGTAAAACCTGTTTCGCGTCCATCGGCGGAAAAACAACGGCATAGTTTTCGTACAGCAATTTCAGAATTTGGTTTTGTGTCGGCATGGTGTTTATCTCCCGGGCATGGCTTTTTGTGCGATGGTGCGCAGGGCTTCTTCGGAATAACCGGCGACAACGCTGCGGTCTTGTTTATTTTTACCACCGGAGCCGGAGAATAAATCGGTGGGGACATAAATTTTACCCGGCGGGGTGGGAACATAGAGTTGTGCCGGTGTCAATAAGCCTTCGGGGCCGATGATTTGGCGGTTAATATAAAGGTGAATCAATTCGTGAAACGGATCGTTTTGGATAAAAACGAGGTTATCAAAATCCAGTCGTCCACCGTAATCCAGCGGATATTTCAGGTGGACGGAAAAGCGTTCCGGAATTTGACCGCGTTTCATATAAAAGAGGCCTTCTTCCGTCACACCGGCCGAGCGCAGGTTGTTGGCAAAGTGATAAGAGAGAAAGCGGACAAAATCACGCGACAGACGGGTAAAGATTTTATGGCGGTCGGGGGTGTTCATCCCGGCCTGCGGAAGATAGGGGACGGCCATTAAGTCCATCCCCGGAAAATTCATTTCCTGAAACAGGGATTCCCAGTAATCCTGACCTTGTTCCGCGACAAAAAAATCGTCGGGGTTAAAATCGTCCGGCGGGGTATCCAACAAGCGGTCCCAATCCGAAAAAACGTCGGTCCCGGCCAATGTGGTTTCCGTTGTTTTTTCCGTCTTGTCCGTCATGGGTTATCCTTTCTTATCTTCTTCAATGTCCAGAATATCGGTTTGCATGAGGGCTTTGAGCGCGTTCAGATCGGTTTCTTCCCGTTGTGCCACAATCCAATACGGAACGAACGGAGAAGCCGGCATGGCGCATTTTTTCCGCATGCCTTTATCCATATACCACCGCGGTGCATCCGCCAGAATCGGACGGTTCAGGAAGCCTTGGAACAAAACGTATTGTTTAAGCATGTCAAGGCTCATCATACTGGACACACCGACGACGTTGGAGCTTTGTAAGCTACGCGATACGTTGGCGGCAAACGGGTTTGTTTGGGCGGAAACGCCTTCGGTTCGGGAGGAAGAAGCGACTTCAATGGTTTTGGAGCCGATCATTTTGGAGAACCGTTCCGCCGTTTGTTCGTTGTTTTGTGCCAGAATAACTTTGGCAGCGGTGGTCGTAATAATGGTTTCGAGGTCATCTTTACCGTACTGCCCGGAAATCTGCCCCAAGTCCTGACCAATCAACAGATAGGAAACTTTTTGCCCGCGACCGACGGCCGGACCGTCTTTAACAGCGGCCAATTTCGGCATTTGCGGGAATTCGTCCAGCACGAACAAAACAGGGTAAGGACCGGATTTAATCCCGTCGCTGCCGACAAAGTTCGGCGGATTGGAAATAAGGAAAGAACTCATCAATTCAACAAACACACCGGTAATGACGTTCAAGGTACGGGCGTCCACCTGATTCACAGAGAGGTAGACGGAAATCGGTTTCATTTCGCCCGAAATAGGATCAACCATCCCGCGCAGATCGCGGAAAGTCAGATCGCTAAACTTCGTGCGGGAACGGACGGCCGAGTTTTTAAAGATGTTAATTCCGGAGAAAGCGGTGGATAAAATAGAGCCGCGTTCTTTATCCGGTGTACCGGCCAGCTGACTGAGTTCGACGGTTGCCCGACGGGAATAACCGAAGCGTTCACTTTCCGCAATGGCTAATTTCAACGCATCGGCTCCGGCATCGGCGAACGCGGCAGCTTGATCGCCTTCATCCGCGCGCCGTTTCAATTCGGCGTTGATGCGCATTTGGGTGTCCGTCCACCAGTCAAAAATCATGGCAATACACGGTTCCGAGCCGATCCAGCTTTCGGGGAGACCTTCCCATGTGCCGACCGGCGCATAGTTATCGCGTGTCAGGGTACCTTCTTTGAGCGCTTCCAACGCAATACGAGCGCTCGGGTCCGTCATGTCAAGGTAATAGGTTTCGAGAACTTCGGCATCGTCTTTATCGAAAGCACCTTCGGCCAGTTTAGCCGTAAAGTAATCATTGGCGCGCGCGCGTTCGCATTTACTGCAAATAAAATGAAGAAAGCCGGACATTGCGTTACGGCCGGTTTTAGACCAGTGCGGATCCGCGCCGCCTTTGGGTTCTTCAACCAAAACGGCGACCATGGAGTCGATATACATATCGCGACCCGGACCGAGTGGCGGCAGGCAGGAGGGAGAAAGCGGGTTCCAGCTGGGGTAATAGATACCTTTATCGGGTTCGTCTTCGGCACCCCAGTTGATGACAAAAACGGGGCCTTGGGTGGCACGATAGCCGGAGGTATTATAGCACAATTCCGGTTTCGGGTCGTTGATAATCAGGCTGAGCCCCGGAGATTCGAGAATGGTCGGAATAACGACACCGACGGTTTTACCGGTACCCGGCGGGGCGACCACAAGGGCGGACAGCGTTTCGGGCATTTTAAGGAGTTTGCCTTTAAAACGGCCGAGAACAATGACGAACCCATCGAACAACTTCATTTTTTTGATATCGGCATATTCGGCCAAGCGACCGCCGCCGAAGACGTTGGGCATATATTTATACGGATTCAAAACCAGCCGCAGGATGAAGAAAACGAACGGAGTTAAAAAGGCCAAAAACGGCAGGTACATAGCGTACGCGTCGGGGCGCGCCAAACGCCAAGCCGTCCACCAATTCCCGATAGCGGATATCATCGGCAGCGGTTGAAAAATGTTAAAGGTTTGTTTCCAAAACTGCAACGTTGTGCTCAGTTGGACCATGCCGAAGCTTCCGTCGCGCAACCATGTTGTTGCCGGCAACAGCGCCAGCAATAAAAGCCACAACAACAGAATGGAGTAGACAACACTCCACAAAATCCATGCAATAAATTTACCTTGTTCTTCGTATGCATCATCTCTTTTAAACATTTTGCTTTCCCCTAAAACAAGTCATGAATGGCATCAAACAGAACGGCCGATCCTTTGTCGGTCGCTTTGGGAACGGCATCGGCAAAACCGGGCAGTTCATCCGGACCGCCCAAGTCAGTACGACAGACGGTAATTCCCAACTTTTGCCAAGTATCCGTCATATCTTCGGCGTTAATAATGGTTCCTTCTTTTTCAATCAGAATGGGGCAGACTTTTTGTGAAAAACCGCCGGCGGTTAATTTTTCGGAAAAGGCTTTGACCGCCGCGGACAAACGGTAGACCGGAGAAATCCGGTGTGCACTTTCGGAAAACCAGAGCGGCTCTTCGCCGTTAAAGAAGTCTTCATCCGCCAGCCAATCGCCTTTTTCGGCATCTATGGCGCATAGGGTAATGGTATCGGCGGCAATACCGACAAGGGAGAATGTAAAGTCGTTAAAGGTAATGTCGCGGATAACCTGATAATTTGCATCGGACAGAACGGCCGGTAAATCTTCGGCCAGTCGAATACGTTCGGGAAGTTGAACTTCGGACAGAGGAATATTGGCAATATCGTCATCCATAAAGGCCGGGTGTTCCGTGTTCGGTTGCATTGTCGCGGCGGGTATCGTATCCGTCTGTGTAACGGTTGCCTCAGTTGTTGCATCCATGGTACGTCCGACGTTTTTCGGTGCCGGTCGGCCGATGGATGTCATCGGTTTAGGACGCACTTTTTTATGAGATTGTTTGGCGGTAATTTTAATTTTTTTCGGTTTTGCCGGTTTGGCGGATTGAGAAAGCGTCTTTTTCAAGCCGCGGTAGGTTGTGGCGACCGTTTTTTTCCATTGGACACGGCAACAGACGCGCCAGAGGTAAATAAAAACAGGAATGGCCGCCAAAAGAGTCAGGACAAAGATCCAATCACTTTTCGATGAAATAGTCCAGCCGGCGACAAATTCGCGACCGATAAAGGTCCAATCTTTGAGTGAGAACAGGCGGAAGTTCCAATTTTGGTGGTAGAACGCATAGAGTATCCAACCGAAGAAAATAAGACCTACACATACACCGATCAGTACCGTTCTTTTGATATTTTTCATGTCACAGCCTTTCTTTAACCGTACAGTTAGTGGTATTATATCGAAAAAAGTTGCTTTTGACCAGTAAAAAATAACAAAACGGGCAGATAAAACGTGTTTCCGGAAAAAATAAAAGGCCCGATGGGGCGTTCAAAGGCAAAAAGAGGGGTAAAAAGGGGGAAAGAAGAGTCAGGATGCTTGGGCCAGAACGGTATTCGGATTATATTCCGGCGGAACGGTAAAGGTGGGCTTTTCATATTTATTCAATTCGGAGCGGAAATAGGTGAGAACGAACAAGCGAGTTGCAGAAGACAGACCGGATTTTCCGCGGATACGGTCTATCTTGGAGCATAGTTCGTGAATGGTCAGGTGGCGACGGGCGCAAATATCGGCCAAGGAAATCCATGTTTCCCGATCAAGGCGCATACTTGTCCGGCGACCGTTAACAATAACATTTTTACAAATCAGCATTTAGTCTCCTTTCTTTTTGTTGTAAAATACAGTATATTTAATAGTATGCAAACATATAAAATGCAACCATTGGGGCAAAAATATATTTTATTCAATCAAAAAGTGTGAAACGGCAACAGGGTTATGAAACGATACGAGAATAAAAATAAAAAGGAAAATACAAGACGTTGTGATGTGGCGGGATGTCCGGAGGCGGGGGAATATCGGGCGCCGAAGGATCGGACGTTGCGGGACTATTATTGGTTTTGTTTAAAGCATGTGAAAGAGTACAACAAGAATTGGGATTTTTTAAAAGGATTATCCGCAGATGAGATAGAGAAGCATTTACAGAATGATATCACGTGGCAGCGGCCGACGTGGAAATTAGGGCATGGGGGTATCAAGGCGGATCCGAAGGTTAAGGATTACTTTCGGGTACGGGAGGATGTCGGTTTAGGAATGGACGGGCGTCATAATCCGCCGTCACCGGCACCGGAAAATCGAGATAAACGGTTGGTACAGGCGGTGGCTTTTATGGAATTGAGTTTTCCGTTGGTTTTGGCAGATGTGAAAAAGCGGTATAAGAAACTGGCCAAACAATATCATCCGGATACGAATCGGGGAGATACGGAAGCGGCCAAGCGGTTTCAGGCTTTAAATGAAGCGTATCATTATATTGTTGAACATATATCGTGACGGTTATGTATGGTGGGCAAAAGTTGACAAATAAGTCGGAATATGGTATAAAGTAAAACAGAAAAATCACGGTCGGACGATATGGTATATCGCCGTAAAAGCCGGTTAGAGTATGGTATCGGTATGATGGATTCATTGTTTAATAAGGAAGGAAAAATGCAGTTCAAAAAGTTGTGTCACAAAATCTCGGGCGCTTTATGGGGATGGGATATGTTATTGTTGGACCAGTTGGCAGAGCATAGAGTCAAAGATTGGGATTTGGTTCTGATGTGTTTGAAGCGCGGGGCTTCGCCACAACCGGGGGACGGGGTGAAATCGGTTTTAATTGCGGCATTGGTCGGTGAACGGGAAGATTTACTGGATCGGATTTTAGCCTATCCGCAAAAATGGTCGTACCGATGGTGTTACAGTTTTTGGGGTGGGTGCTACACAGCATTGGAAACAGCCATAGTATACGGGAGTGATGCAGCGGTGCGCAAATTAATGGCTGCCGGAGCTTCGGCGGATACGATATCGGTCGACACAATTCATGACTGGGCTCGCAATGGCCGCAATCGGTCTTTGAAACGGGCTATTCAGGCGGGTGTTTCGTTGGAGGGACGGGATAAACAGGGGCGGACGGTGTTAATTACGGCCGCTCAGGCAAAATCGGAAGACGCTTTGAGTCTGTTATTGGCGGCCGGAGCGAATGTTTATGCCCGGGATTCGGAAGGACACAGTGCTTTATACTATGCGGTTCGGAAGTATAATAATGCAGCTGTCGTTCAGGCTTTGGTTGACAAAGGAGGGCGGATCCGAAAATCGGAATGGAAATCGATTGTCAACGAACCGATTCATGCGGCGAATTATACACCGTTGGTGGCGGCCGGTGACGTGCCGGATAATGTTATGGCTTTGCCGGAGATGCGAAAGGCTTTTCGGGATGTTGTGGCACAGGGAAAAGTTGCCGATGTGGCGACTTGGGTCGCGCATGGTGCGGATGTCAATGAGAAAAATGATGCCGGTCAGACGGTATTGATGTCGGCGGTTCGGGAAGGGCACACGGCGGTTTTTGATTTACTTGTCAAAAACGGAGCCGATTTATCCGTTGCGGATCGGGACGGTAATACGGTTTTGGCGCATGCGGCGTTAACGGGGCGGATGCTTTTCGTCAAGAAAATTGTCGGATTGAATGCATCCTTAATGTTTCGGGAAAACAAGGCCGGATATACGCCACAGGAATTAGCCCTTAATCATGCGCATTTGGCGGAGGCTCAGTTTTTGGAACAAAAGGCGATGCCTGTGTCGGAAAGGGCATCGGTACGGGTTGCCGTAAAGCGGTACTATCCGTCTGTCAGGGGAATTCGGCGTATTCGGGAGTAGAACGATGGCAGTTAATTTATATCATCCGGTTGCGGAGGTGGTTCGTAAAGGAGCGGATTGGGCTTGGGGGGAGATGTTAGTTGCCGAAGCCCGATCGGTGCGGGCGGCCTATCAACGGCAAGAAAAGCCGCGGTCGATATCGGTGGCGGAAGAAACGTTTTTATTTTGGATGTATGTTGCCTGGGGGACGGCGATTGTGAACGCGGGTGCGGATGCCGAGGAACGGGGGCAGGGGCATATCGGAACAATGCCGGATATAGATTCCGTGGTTCGGCATGAGGTGGCGGAGCAGGATATTCCGGATTTGACAGGATGGGAGTATCAGCATATGCGGCCGATGGTTCGAGTTTCGGTGCTGGCGGAAACGCCTGTTGATCGGGTTATTCAACAGGGCATAAACATGATTCGGATCGGGCAAATGGGAACGGTGTTGGCGTTAATGCGGCGACAGGTGGGTACCAAATACCTGCGCATTCCGACATACAATGATGAAGACGGCGCTAAAATTATCTTTCGGCATCAGGGGAAGTGGTGTTTGGCGGGTTTCTTTGCGCCACGTGAACGGGAATAAATTTGTTTTGACTTGATTTTTTGTCACAATAACGGTATGTATAGACTATGCATGCTGTCAGACGATATATCATTATTTTTATGTTAGCCGCGGGTCTTACCGGATGTGCCGGCGGTGTTCGTGTGCGGCAGGGGGATACGTTATACAGCATTGCCCGGAAAAAAGATGTACCGGTGCGGGCTTTGATTGAAGTCAATCAGTTAAAGCCACCGTATATTATTCATCCGGGGCAATTTTTATCTTTACCGCGGACGGAAATGTATCGGGTTCGTAAAGGGGATACGTTATACAGCATTGCCCGACGGTATGATATGTCGGTTAATTCTTTGGCTCGAATCAATCGGATTCCGGCGCCGTATACGATTAAGCCGGGGCAAGAGTTGGAAATTGCATCGTGGAGCGGGGAAACGACCGTGGCGGATGCCGGTTCGGTGTCAAGGCAAAAAGCGGGCAGTCAGAAACGGGCTTCGGCGGTGAAACCGGTGCGGCGGCCGGATGCTTTTAAAGGAGAGGCCAAGATTCCAAAGGCTCAGGCCAAGAAAAAATTTACGTGGCCGGCATCGGGGAGGGTTGTTTCCGGTTTCGGGGGCGGTGCCGGTGCGGGGGGTAATGACGGAATCAACATTGCGGGTAAAATCGGGGATCCGATCAAGGCGGCAGATGCCGGAACGGTGGTCTATGCGGGGAATGAGTTAAAGGGATACGGAAATTTGGTGTTGGTACGGCATAAGGACGGATGGATTACGGCGTATGCGCACAACAATAAGTTAACGGTCAAAAAAGGGCAGTTGGTGGCCAAGGGGCAAAAAATTGCCGAAATGGGCAAGACGGGCGGGGTAAAATCGCCACAGCTGCATTTTGAAGTGCGGTATAAGGCGAAGGTTGTGAACCCGCAGAAGTATTTATCCGCACGATAAAAAAAGATTTACAACAGGGTAAAAGCGTGATATAACGGAAAAAAACAATCTGTTAAGGAGGTCTTTCCATGAAATTGCGTTTTACCGGGATATTGCTGGGGTCTGTATTAACGGCAGGGGCGGCTTTGGCCGGATTGCCGGAAGGGATTAAATTTTTTGACAATCAAGACTATGCCGCGGCGTTGGCCGAGTTTACTTATTTAGCCGAAGAAGGGGATCCGACGGCGGTTTATTATCTGGGCCGGATGTATGAGGAAGGCTTGGGCGTGACGGCGGATAAAGAAAAAGCGGTCCGGTATTATCAAATGGCGGATGAAGCCCAAAATGCGGCGGCTTCGGCTCAGTTAGGGAAAATGATGATGACCGGAAACGGGATGACACGCAATCCGGAACTGGGAATTGAATTTTTGAAAAAAGCGGCCTATGCCGGTAATACGGAGGCTTTCTTTGAGTTGGGAAATGCGTATGCCGAGGGAAGTGGTGTTCAGAAGAACATGACGTATGCTTTCGGATTTTATTTTATGGCGGCTTTGCGGGGAGATGCGCGGGCGCAATATCAGGTCGCAAAATCGTATTTGAACGGTTCCGGTGTGCCGCAGGATTATGAAAATGCGGTTAAGTGGTATTCTCGGGCAGCAAATCAGGGATATGTAAAGGCTCAATTCGAATGGGCGCAGATTCGGGAGTCTGATCCGCGGTTAAAAAACATCGGGGATGCGTATTCATGGTATGCGATTTTAGCGGCTTATAATTCGGATTCGGTCGGACAGCAGGCGGCTCAACGGCGGGATGCTTTGGCCGGAATGTTCAAAAATGCGCAGGAATTAATGGTGCGGCAGCAAAATATGCGGAATTGGCGTCCCAAAACGCCGGAAGAATCCGTGTCGGCGGAAGAGCGTCAAAATACGCCGTTTCCGGTAATCCCGGGATTCAATGATCCGGAAACAACGCAAAAAATGTTGGCGGCCGGTACGGTATTATTGACGGACGGGACTCCGTTCGGGGTATCGACGGATATGATTGAAACGGCTTTGGCATCACAGGATCGGACGGCTATTGAAACGGCTGTTCAAAATGCGGCGGATGCCGGTAAGGTGCGGGCTTATACATTCTATGGCGATTTATTGCACAGCCGGTTTAAGGATGAAGCCGGGGCTTTGGCTTGGTATCAAAAAGGGGCTGCGGCCGGGGATGACTATGCGCAGTATCAATTAGCCAAGATGTATTGTGAAGGGCGCGGTATGGAAAATCCGGATGCGGCAGAGTGCTATGGGTGGTTGCTAACGGCGGCGGAAAAATCGGACAGCGTAATTGCCGATTCGATTCAATCGGCGACGGATTCCGTGTTGGCGGCTATGACGCCGGATGAAAAAACGCGCGGAGAGGCTTTGGCCGAAGAACGGCGCGGCGGTAATAAGGGTGATGCCCAGAATCAGCCGGGTGTCTTTAAGTTGTTTTAAGGTTACGATACAACAGGGAAGATGTTTGAAAATCCTCGGGGAAACCTGGGGATTTTGCAATATTATATAAAAAGGGTGTTTTGAGGGGGCGTTCCGACAGGTTAGAATCCTTTGGTAAGTGTATTTATGTGTTACAGTTTAAAATGTAATAGTTGTTTTGGAAAGGGATTGTTTTTCAGTGTATTATTTAATGAGTGTAACAATTTAATGTTCCTTTTTTTGTTACACTTTTTGCGCCTTACCTGACTTTTAACAAAATGAACGGGAACTCCTTATAATATCGACATTTTCTTCTTGCTTTACTTTTCTTTTTGTGATACATAATTTTATAACATTTTAAGGAACCGTTATCTATTTCATTCGATTAAGAAAGCGTCGCAGAGTAGCGTTTTGGCCCCCATTATTTGTGCTATTTTATTACAACTGACACCAGTGTTTAAAAGTTGTTGAATTTTGCGCGTGTTTTTCGTCAATTTTAGCTTTTTCGATTGAGCCGAAAACGGCCGTCCCAACTTTTTACCGCTGTTTTTAACATTTTCCAGAGCAGCTTTCGTCCGTTCCGAGATCAACTGACGTTCTATTTCTGCACTAATACCAAAAGCAAACGCCATCACTTTAGATTGAATATCATTCCCGAGGCGATAATTTTCTTTAATCGTCCACACCTGACAATTTTTGTTTAAGCATGTTTTCAGAATATGCATTACTTCCAACAAAGAACGTCCTAGCAGAGATATTTCTGTCGTGACTAAAATATCCCCGGATCGCAACGTTTATGACCAACCACGAAAATCGATTTTAAAGTGGATATTTTAAAAGCATTGATTTTACCGCTTTTTCATGGATTTTATTGATATTTAATTCATTAAAAAAATTAAAAAAGGAAAAATGTGTTGATTTAAACGTTAGTTTATATTAAAGTTAAAATGTGTCATTGTTTTTCCATTTACAAGGAGTATAAAATGTCTAAAAAAAACGATTTTAAAAAACAAATTTATGGTAATCCCAACTGGATCAATGGTCGTATTAACCGGGCGGAGTACATTACTACAACCATTTTAACGTCACTCACATGTGGTGTTTCTGTTGTCGGGGCCACAACTTTGTATTTCATGGGAATGAAAATCCCCGCTGTGTTAGTAGGTCTTTTCGCAATCTGGATGTATTGGCGCATCATTATGGCGTATGTAAAAAGATTGCATGACTTAGGATGGAGCGGTTGGCTTGCGCTTCTTTTAGTTGCATATGGATTTGAAGAGTATTTTATCGAAAACATAACTCTGTCTTTTGTTTTTATATTGTTCGTGTTAGTTTTATCTCTTTTCTTAATGTTCCGCAAAGGAGATGAGGGTGTAAATCAATACGGAAAAGATCCTTTGATGAAGTATGAAGAGGCTCAATAATGAAATATATTGATTCAACCCTTATACCCAGGGAAAAGGTAATTCTTTCACCATCCGTTCACAAAATTGTTTATATAAAACCATTTATATTTTTGGGTATATTAAGCTTCATATTTTTAGTCGTAGGACTGATAGACCCAAGTCAGAGTGCATGTCTTTTGGGATATGAACTAGGGGGCATGTTCATCACGGCAATCTGGCACCTATGGAACAAACTCTATTATGCCAATGTTGAAATGGCAGTCACAAATAAAAGGGTTGTTGCTAAAACGGGTATTATTTCCGTGCACTCTGAAGAATTGCAGTGGAATAAGATTGAATCCATTGAAATTCGCCAAGGTATTTTCGGCAGATGGCTGAATTACGGGGATGTGTATTTTTCGGGGACGGGTATTTCTTTTATCCGATTTGGATATGTGCAGAATCCGTGGAAGGTCAAATCTCAATCTGCCGAAATATTAAGTAATTAGGCAACAAAACTTCTTTTCGAAAACGTAAAAGATTGTTTTTGAAAAATACCTATTAAACGCGCTTTTGACAGATTTTATACTGCAAAAGCGTGTTTTTTTTACCTTGTTAGAAAAAAAGCAGTTTACAAAAACAAAAAAACCGACGTAATCGTCGGTTTTTAATTGGAGCGGGCGAAGGGATTTGAACCCTCGACATCGACCTTGGCAAGGTCGCGCTCTACCCCTGAGCTACACCCGCATTTGAAATGCAGGCATATATATGCCACATTTTGAAACAAAAATCAAGAAAAAAATGCAAAAAAGAAAAACTTTTTTAGATCAACAACATGAATTCCAAAAATCCACTTTGTTTCAAACGGTTATCAAAATACTCACAATAATCAAAAACGGCACACGCGGTGTGCCGTTTCCGAATAAGCGCCCTAAAACCTTAGGCAATACCCATACCGGATACCATTTGCTCTTGCATAGCGAAAGTACCCATAACAACCCAGGCAACCACGGCGGCAATCATCAAAATAGCAATCGTATTTAAAATGGCCGCTTTTTGATCAATGTCCCGCACGGACGATTCCAACCAATCTTGAGCCAATTGTTCCAACGCATTCGGAAAGTTATCCAATTCGGCATAAATGCGTAAATCGCCGACAACTTCTTCATCCGGGAAGCCCAGTCCCGTCCGATACAATGCATCGCCCAAGTTATCACCGTTGTTCACAAAGAGCAATGCCCGATCGATCCGGTACAACAAATACCGTGAGGCATCCGCCCGCAACGAACGCATGGCCTTTGACACCGGTGTTCCGGCCTTCACCAACGCGGCCAAAGACAACAGCCAACCGACACCGATAAAAATCCGGTAAATGGACCAAGGCGGTGCCTTATCAAACTTCGCCCGCAAGCCACCCCGCCACCGCGGAAATGTGAAAATGATAATAGAAAAGATAACCGGCAACGTTGCAAACAAGGCATACGGATGATCCGCCACAAAATAAGACAAATCAACCAACGATTTAGCCAAGCCCGTCCATACTAAGTCCGGCACGGCATCCACCATCGGCGGCACCATGAAACGACCGACGCCCCAAATTAAGAAGATAACCATACAAATCAAAAACATCGGGTATGAAATAGCGTTGATAACCGGTTCCTTCATCCGGTTCACACCTTCGACCACTTTAATCGTATTTTCCAATGCCAATTCCAAGTTAGCCACGTCGCCGACCGATAACATCAACAGTTCCGTTGACGGAGCCCATCCCCGCAATGCCACCGAAAAAGAATCACCGTTTTGAATAGACCGGCGCCAATGCGTCACGGCAATTGCCATCGTATCATCCGGATTTTTACCGTCTTTTGACGCAATCTGATACAACCGATCCAAAGCATCCATCAATGAAAAGCGATTCTTTAACAAAGCCATCAATTTGCGATACACCGCCAACCGATCACTTGTAAACAAGCGGACAACAATTCGGGCATACCATTCATTCAAAGAATTGGAAGCTTGGCTTAGCCGATCCATTGCTTCACTGCCGTTTTTTTCATGCTTCGGTAAAGAAACCATCTATGCCTCCTCTTTCTTTAAGAAATCATCTGCTGATCCAAAAATCCGGTCCAACGTTCCACTTCTTCAATATCAATCACGCCGTCCAACATACGTGCCAAAGCCCCGTCCCGTAACGTCCGTCCGTTTAAATCATTGATCCAATAATTCATCGCTTTTTTAGACTCCCCGCGAATCATTAAATCCAAGAAAGTCGCATCAGGCAAAATAAATTCACCGACAACCGTTCGCCCTTTAACCCCGCGGAAATCACATTCCTTACATCCCGCACCCCGTAAGAAAGCATGGGATAGCCCGATATCTCCGAAAGCCCGCCGCAACCGTTGAACAGCCGGATGATCCAATCGCGCCGTCGCCGGTACCCGACAATACGGACATACCTTTCGGAACAACCGTTGTGCCAACATCCCTTTCATAATTTCAGGATCTTGCAACTTAAAGTCTTCAACCCCCATATCCTTTAACCGCATCAACACCGCCGGCGCGCTGTTGGCATGCAGGGTCGTCCACACATTATGCCCGGACAACGCACCGCGGAAAGCCAAGTCCGCCGCCGATAATGTTCGAACCTCCCCGATCATTAACGAATCTGGGTCAGACCGCAACGCCGCCGACAAAGCCTTTGTAAACTCACGATCCTTGGCTTCTTCAATAGATGCATTCGTCACCGGCATCTGGCGCGCACCCGGAATCGGGTATTCCGGCGGATCTTCCACCGTGATTAAGTTAATTTCATAATTGCGCTCTTGCAACATTGCAATCATGTTTCGCTGCAACGTTGTTGACTTACCGCTACCCGTCGGCCCCGAAATCACAACAATTCCCGTCGGCACCGCCCG
The DNA here is from genome assembly GCA_944393195.1 of uncultured Alphaproteobacteria bacterium. Classification (GTDB taxonomy): domain Bacteria; phylum Pseudomonadota; class Alphaproteobacteria; order CAAHEQ01; family UBA3637; genus CALXZG01. The sequence goes on along the minus strand of CALXZG010000007.1, from coordinate 26,023 downwards.
TAATTGATAAAACAATTCGGATTCATGCTTTGTAAAACCCAACACCTCTAAATCCGAAGCGGAATCAGAATTTTCCTCGGCATACAACAACCGCATAACCACATACCGGCTGCCGAAAGCAATCGGGTTAAATTGCAGACGAATACCCAACACATTCCGCGGTAAAATTAACCGACCGTTAGAACCGCGTAACGGTGTTCGCCCTAACTTTTGTGCGGCCTGATACTCATTCTGTGCATAGTTGGAATCCGAAATATCCGATGACGCAAAAGCCGCCCGCACAAAGCTTTCACCCCACTCTTTGTTATATTCCATTTCGGTCTGCATCAACCCGTTGACGCGGAACATAACCGTTGTGTGATCCGCCACCACGATATGAATATCGGAAACCCGTCCCATCGCCGCCCGAGACACAATCGTGACAAAGTCCCGCTGCATACGCGCTTGTTCTTGGTTTTCCGTTTCCACAACCGGCGTTGCCGATTTCGACCGAGCCACATATTCGTAAATATCATTTAAGACGATCGTCGGCACATATTCCGGCTTGCCAACCTGTAACCGGCGTTTTCTGGCCTTGTATTCTAACCCTAAAACCCGCCCGTCAAATTTCGCGTTCTCGGCCACAAAAAAGCGGCCGTTGGAAAATAACGCCAACAATTGCCGAATGTTTTCCTGAACCGGGAAAGACCCGTCCGGTGCCGTAATACATTCATTATCATTGGCAAAAAGCTCTTTTAAAAAGTCGGCCGATTTGTAATCCACCGGTGCTTTTTCGGTTGTATCCGCCGGCGCTTCTGCCTGTAAAACCGGATGAATTAAAGCCTCCTCCGGTGTCATAGCCTCTTCGTCTTCAACCGTTTCCAGCTTTAACGTTTCAATATCTTTGGCAACAGGCGGTTTAGCCTTATTCGTCGTTTGATACCCCGGTCCGGGCTTATTACTGACTTCCGGTGTTGCGATGATTTCTTCCATCTCCGTTATATCAATGGCCGGCGGTGGTGCCGTTGTCTCTGACACGGTGTCCGCTTCATCAATCACAACCGGCGGCACAATCGGTGCCGGTGCCATCCCGACCGCTATCTTAGGCATTTCGCTTTCAACAGCCGATCCGGTTTCGTCAACACGTTCTTCCGAATTAACCGTGTCCGTTTCGACCATTTCCGTATCCGATACGGTATCATTTTCACGCGAATCAACATCCGCTTCTGTACGTTGTTCTGGCGCGGTATAACCATGATCCGGATCAAATGCTGTACCCGTTTCCGCATTCACAGGTGTATCCACCGCATTTTCCGAGACAACCGATGACAACTCATCTTCCCCGACATTTACCGATGCCGACGTGTTTTCTGCTACCGTTTCAACATCGCCTGTCAGTGGCGGAATCAGTGCCTGAACGGCCGGTTTTTCCGGTGAATCCTCAACAATTCCTTCCCGCAAAAAAGAAGGAAACGATGTCGGTTCCGTAACCGCCGTATCTACTGTTTCCCAAGTCGTATCAGCGGCATCCTCTTCCGCCGCTTTAACTAATACATCCGTTTCAACGGGCGGTTCATCAGTCACGCCCTCCCGTAAAAATGAAGGGAATGAAGCCGGCACGTCATCAACCGTCGCCGACACACCTTCGGTGACCGGCGGAACATCTCCATCAATGTCGGGTTCAGATACAATCACTTTTTCTTCGAATACAGAACCACCGGTTGCCCCATTGGAATCATCACCGAACGGATGATCAATGGCAGAGGGTGCCGTTTCGTGACCGGGGATTCTCGGTGCCGGTACAACCGGCGGAGTCGCGGAAAACCCGTCAACAGCCTTTTGTTCCGACGGATTTACAACCGTTCCGTCGGTTTGACCCGCCTCTTGCCCAGGCATGCCCGTTTTTTCCGTCTCATTCATTTCCCCCGACATAGTCGTCCTTTTTCATTTATTGGGCCGGTTTCATTACGATTTGATCCGGCGTATTGCCATACATAACCGACACGGTATCTTTCGTAATTTCACGAACCACATGTCCGCTGGGCAATACATCGTCCCGCCGCACGACAAAAGTTTCACCGTCATTCACATTCTTTAACCGGGCGCTCAATTCCCCCTTAACACCGCGCACACTAACCAAAGCGTATAATTGGTTTACCGCCGGTGCCGCCAGTTCTGTATCAACAACAACCGGTTTTGTGTCGGAACCGTCCTGAGCGGTTGTCGCTGTCGCAGCCGCCGCTTCGGATCGTTTTTGTGCCTCTTTCCGTAACTGATCCCGATAGGCTTTCTGCTCCGCGATTTCCCGTTCTAAGGCTTCTTCTTCGGCCTTTTTCTTTTCAATTTCCTGGCGGATATTTTCTTGATCTTGCCACCATTTGATACGACTGCGAACAACCTCTTCCCGTTCGGAAATTTCTTTCAATCGTTTTTGACGATATTTCGCTTTTTCATCTTCTAAAGCATTTTTAAATTTTTCTTTGCTGATTTGTAACTGCAAAAATGTATTGCCACGTTCCAAATCGGCCATTTCCTGAAATACTTCCGTCGTAATCCGTCCCAATAATTGTTCACTCGGTAAATCTTTGGCCGATACCGATTGTGCCATCGGCGCCGGTCCCGAAATACTGACTTCGTTAATTCCGGGTAAAGGAGCCAACTCTAAATCCCCTAACGACGGCCGGTTCGGAAAATCAACCGCTTTCTTGTCGGCTAAGGATGTATCACTTAACTCCTGTTCTAAGCGTTGCTTGGCCTGAGCCGCCGCCGGATCCGTGACAACAACCGGTTCGGGGACCGGGGTGGGTACGGAAGCCGCATCCTGAGCCAAAGCCGCTCCGCCGGCCGCCATCATTGCAATGATCGAAATTAAAGAAAAGATGTTATTTCGCATAAATTCTCCCCTCATAGGTCCATTTGTTGTTGCTCGTTATATTCGGATCAAATTCTATCTTTAAAAATTCAACCCCCGAAAACTTGTCAAAAAATACTTTCCATTCCCATGGAGAATACGGTGACGATATCACAAAAGCAAAATATTTGTATTGTTGTTGATTCGCCGGAATACTGCCGTCCGCATTGTTCGGCGGATCCACAATCGTTTGTTCCGAAAATTGAATCGGAAGCCCAGTCGCCTGCTTAATATCCGTTAATTCATCCCGTAATTGGTCCGCCGTTAAGGACGGTACAGATGCCACCAACGGAATATCCGTAAACCGAACACTTCCCGTGGCCGACGTTCCGGATTGATCCGGCTTAATCGATACACGGTTTAACTTGTATTCATCCATCGCAAACTTTAACCAAGCCACGCGCCCGCCGTGTTGCCACGATAACCGCCATCCCGTTGTTAAGCCCTTCGGTGTACAAACCACCTTATTCATCGTCCAGCCCGGAATGACAATCGTATCCAATTGATAGGCATTATTCCAACACTTGTTGAAGAAAACCGTCATATCCGGCACTTTTTCCCAAGGCTTCGGCTTTTCGGGTGCCGGCTCTACCGGCTTGACAACCTCCGGTGTCGGCAACACCACAATTTTTTCCGGTGTGAACACCCCTTGCAATAACGTATAAATGATATACGCCAGCCCCACCACCAAAGCAATCAGAATAATGGTAACGACGACTAAAATCTGCGTTTTCTTTGTCGCACTTAACTCAAACAAGCGCGTTTTACGCGTGTTCGCCACCATGTCGGCCAAGGACATTTGTGTTGTCCCTTCGACCTGCCACTCTGCCGGTACAATCCGCACATCCCAATCCGGCACGGCCATCATCGCAAAGAAAGCGCGTTTAGCCTCACTTTCCGAAGCGAACAATACATCTTCTTCGGCCAAGATTAAATCATTTCGAATGGCAAAGAACCACCATCCTTCATCAACCTTGAATACACCGCAAGCCGATGTTTTATCCGACAAAGCCGCCGCAACCGAAGCCGCCAAAGACGGTTCGCCACTCCGGTGCCCCAAAGACGTTTTTCCTAACCCGTATTGCGGTGTGACCGATGTCCGTTGACAGTATAAGTCAGCCCCCGGCTCACTTTCCATCGCCTCTCTGATTTCGGGCAACGGATCGTCCGGATTCTGTAACGGAGCCCACATCAACCCGACGGCATACCGCGTATTACCGATCTGGACGCTGCCACCGGTGCTCCGGTTGCCGCTGACTTCCTTATCCAAGATGTCCGTTTCCCCAACCATTTAAGCTCCTAAAAATCCCGCATTCTGGCTTCGGGTGATAACGGCGATTCCAACACCTCCGGTGTCATTAAAATCACCATCACGTCCCGCGTATTCGAACTGTAAGCCTTTCCGCCCAACAGCCCCATTTTGGCTTTACCGATACCGGCTGTGTCAATCGTATTGTTGACCTGTTCAAATCCTGTCAACACCAAAGTCGACCCCGACCGCATCGCAATTTCCTGCATAAACCCGCGCATCTGCATTTTAGGCAACTGAACAATCGTTGTTTCTTTGTCACCCTCGTCCTCTTCCGAAGAATCCTCTTCATCCGATGTTGTGTTGCTGTTGTTGTTCATGTATCCTCCGTTGGACGAGAACGAATCCAAAGACAACAAATCCGTTAACGTCATCGAAAATAAAACGATCAACCGGCCGTGATCCAAAATCCGTGGCAGAATTTCCATCGTGAAGCCATAATTTAACGTATCCGTGTCCATATCCACTTCGGTGCTACGATCCGTCCCGCTGCCCGACGTTGTCACGTTTGTTTCTTTCACATAGTTTTGAGTCGTCGCGATTTGAACCGGTGCTACCTTATTATTTAAGGTTGTCACGCTGGAGCTTGTCACCAAAGCCGTCTTCCCTTGCGTCGAGAAAGCCTGAATAATTGACTTGGTATCTTTCCACTTGGAACTCGGCCGCAACAACGTCATCGATAACAAACCGACGGCCCCGGCCCCTGTCGTTCCGCCCGCCGCATCAATGAAATACGGACTGGAATAAGACGCCGCAATGTTGTTTGAATTAAACACCGCCTGTAAATCCAAGCCATAGTTGTCTTCGTTGTTCAAAGAAACCTGTAATACCTTCACGGAAATAGCCACTTGCCGTGACAGTTTTTCATTCCAAGTTGCGATATAGCTTGCCACCTTTTGAATAACAAACGGACTTGCCGTTACAGTCACTGTTCCCGTCACGCGACTGAAAGCCAGCTCACCTTGATCACCGACAACTTGTTCAACCCCTTTTTCAATGTTATCCCACAATGCCAAATTGGCCGAGGTTGACAAAGATGAACTTGCGTTTCCGCCGCCGGAACTTTCACCCATCGATGCACCGGTCAAGGACGAACTCAAACTTGTTTCCGTCGGCAACGCATAAACCGTAAAAACGCGCGTTTCCTTGGTAAAGAACGTAATCACGCCGTTTTTGTACCGCCACCAAACGCCATACCGGTTTGACAAATAGTTTAATAACCCGCTTAATTTACCGGAATAATTAACCGGCACGGCTTCTTCCGGAACAGCTTTTTCCGCCTTTAAATCATCCAGACGAACCGTAATACCCGTTATATCCGTTATTTCCTGCGCCAATACCGGCAAAGTTGCCTGTTCCGCAATGGCGATCGTCACGCTGTCTTCTTTTTCCAACCAAGCCGGCAATGCATCGCCTTCCATGATTTTAACGCTTGAATTCCCCAACCAGATATCGTTTTCCATCCGAACCGTATCCACCGGTTGCGGCAAATCCGGAATAGAAGCCCGCAATCTGTACTCCTCGGCACGCGCCAAAGTCGTTTCAATCTTGTCATTGGTTTTTTCAACATATTGATTACAGGCGGATAAGACCAATATACCACCCACAATACCGGCCGCCAAACCGACCTTTAACCACTTAGCGTTCATTCTCATCCTCCTGCGTGCTTACAACCAACACTCTGTTGCCTTGATAGAAAGTACCGATCGGCGCCGGTGTTGCGCGGGCAAAAGAACGAACAATGGCCCCCGCCGCATCCGTAAAGTTCCCACGGAAAACAACGCCTGCTTCCAAATGGTAATCCCGATCCAGTTTCCAAACAACCGTCCATCCGGATTTTTCGCCCCATGCCATTAATAATGTCCGCAGCGTATCCCCGGGACGCGCTTCCCAATCGTGAATTTGTTGCCCGTAGGCAATTCGTCCTTTTAATGTATCCGTTTCAACACCGTCTTCCGAAATAATTTCCGGCTGAACCTTTTTGGTTGTTGTTGTTTCCGTAATCGTTGTTGTTACTTTCTTTTCCTGAGGTTCCGTCGGAACAAGGGTTTCTTCAACCGACACAACCGCCGGTTCCGAAACCACATCCGCTTCCGCTATCGTTTCCTGAACAGCCGGTTCCTCTGCCTGAACAGGCGGTTTTTCTACCGGAGCCGCCGGAATAATCACCATCGCCGGTACCGTTTCCGTTTTAACGGTTTTAACCGTCACCGTTTCCGGAGCCGTCGTCACCACCCGTTTGTTCTTAACCGACACACCGCGTGTTGTCGCCGGTCGAGATAAAGCCAAAGCCGCATCATCTTGAATGACGAGCGTATCCGCCGCAGCCTTTTTCCCCGTTGCGTCATTCGATGCAGTCGGAACATTGACCGCATACGTTTCAACAAAATTTTCCGTTAAGAAAGACCCGTCATCCTGCCCGACAAGGCATTCCCCCGCCGCGCCCGCACAATTTGGAGTCGCCGCATACGTTTCCGCCGTGTCATCATAGACGACATACATTTCTTCGTCCCCGGAACACGCCCCATCTTCACAAGTAGCACACGCCGTCAATCCCAAAGCACATCCTGCCGTCATCAACACGGCCAAGCCCCGTAATAATTTCATATTTGCCATCGTCAACTCCTTTTTCCTGCTACTGTATCGTATTTTAAATGCCAATACAAGGCTTTTTTTACATATTTTACCATTTTGTGACGCGCCGGTTTTTTGAGGCACTTTTTTTCAGGTCCGTTTCGGAAACAATTTCCCCTGCTTCCGGTCGCGGGATAGCCCGTAACAACATCGTGTCCACCGGTCGTTCCACAAAGACAACTTTGATTTGATGCGTTGATAATCCCGCACCCCGCAACGCATTTTGAATCAACAATAACCGTTTATCCTGCAACGCCGCATCCTGACAACTGGCCCGTATCTCAACAATTAACCGCGGATCCAACAAAGCCGTCTTGGCAAAAGCCTTCACCCATTTCAAAGATTGTCCCGAAAAAGAACTTTCCCCGGGATAGAAAGAAATCTTCATCTCGTGCGGCATGCGGAACGGTACTTTCCCCCCGTTATCCAAAGCCGCCAAAATGTCATCCGCGTAAGCCGACGGCGCAACGGCCCGTATCCGCGGCGGTAAAGTCGGTTCGGCCGTGGCCACCGTTTCCGTCACCGGTGCCAACGGTACCAATAACGGTTTGCTTTTTTTGATCTCACCTTGAACACCCGGTGTCGGTTCCGACGGTTCCACATGCGTCGATACATCCGTCACCACCGGTACGGCGGCGGCCGCCGCCAACAACGCTTCCAAATCATCCGCATCGTCCGTTGCCGGCGCCGCTTCACGCGGTGCAACAGGTGTTGTCGATTGCGTGCCCTCAGCCGATACGCGTGCCGTTGTGAGAGGCGCCGGCACAGCCGATTTTCCGCCGACATCCGATGTATCAAAGCCGGCAGCCGCTATCTGTGCCAGAAAAGCATCTGCCGCGCTCCCTTCATTCGTTGCCGTTTTTGTTTCGTCCGAAATACGATTGGTTCCCACGGCCGTTGCCGTGCCGGTTGCCGTCACTTCGCCGGGTAAAAAATACGTCGGTAACAGGAAATCACCGTCGGCCGTTACCGTTGCCACGGCATTATCGGCGGTTTCCCCCCGTTCATCGGCGCGTAAAGCCCCTGTTTTATCGGTTGAATTTTCTTTTTTTTCGGTCGCCGCTATCGCCGCAACTTCATCAGGATCCCCGTCCCCTTGGGCCATATCGGCCGATACAGCGACAGAACACAACCCGATCCCTATCGCGGAAACACCGCTCAGGAAAGCAAAAAATATATTTTTTTTCAACATGTTGTCTATTTCCTTTGGCACCAAAAAACAAACCGGATACAATTGTATAACCGTATCTTACAGGGATAATCTTTAATTTTTTATTAACAAATGTTCTTTTTTTTCGCAGAAAGTCCTAATGAACGCTGGACAAAATGGAAAAACCATGTATAATAAAATTAAGGATAGAGACCTCTCTATGCCTTAAACTTAAGATTAAGGAGATATAGTCATGACTAAATTTTTAAAATATTTCTTGTTCTTTGCCGTGGTTGCTTTGGCATTTACGGCTTTGGACGCCAGCGCTAGTGCGATGGGGAACACCAACAACGTATTTGATATTGTTGTCACACGGATGACGCAAACATTTAAAAACGTGCGTGCGGTTATCTTCATCATCGGCGGCTTCGGCTTGGTCGGTTTAGGCTTTGCGGCTATCTTTGGTAAAGTCCGTTGGGCTTGGTTAGGGGCTTTGGCCGCCGGGTTGGCGATTGTTGCCGTGGCCGGTGCGGTTGTCGACTACGTGACACGTAGTAGCAGTCAATCTGTGGCCGATGTTCAAAGCTTCGATGATACGTTGTCTCAATAACATCGCAACAGCAAACAAAAAACGTCCGCTTTTCGGCGGGCGTTTTTTTATGGATTATGTTCTGTTTTTGGGTGGGGATGATAGGTTTGTAATGGGGCGTACGTTAAGAGATTCCCGCCTGCGCGGGAATGACGTGTTTTTAATGTCGAAAGATCCTCGCTTGCGCAAGGATACCGCGCAAGAAAAAACAATCCGGTGAATTGTTTTTTCGCGTAAGGCAATGAAACACCGCGCACCAAGGCAGCGGAAGTCGCCGTCGGCAAGCGGATGTTGGAATTGGAATGGAGTAAGATGGTCATGAGATCCCCGATCAGGTCGGGGATGGCGGGGTGTTTTATAGATTAGGGGATTTTTGAGCGGACACTCATCTTTTTTTACCCCTCAACAACCAAGCGTCCGTCCCGAACGGATACCTGCCTGTCCATCTGAGCCGCCAATTCCGGATTATGCGTCGCAATAAAGGCCGCCAATCCCGTTTCCCGAACCAATTGAATTAACATCGCAAATACTTTTTCCGCCGTCGCCGGATCCAAATTTCCCGTCGGTTCATCCGCCAGTAACAAAGCCGGTTCATTCGCCAAAGCCCGGGCGATTGCCACCCGTTGTTGCTCCCCGCCGGATAATTCCCCCGGCCGGTGTTTAGCACGCGCCGCCAACCCGACCCGTTCCAATAAAGCCATTGCCCGTTTTTCCGCCGTCGGTCGTGCCACACCCGCGATTAATTGCGGCATCATGACATTTTCCAAGGCATTGAAATCCGATAATAACAGGTGCGATTGATACACAAAACCCATTGCCTTTTGACGCAGTTTTGTCCGACCGCTGTCTTTCAACCGTGATACATCCTGACCCAGTACCACAATCCGACCGCCCGTCGGTGTATCCAATAACCCCGCAATATGCAACAATGTCGACTTACCCGATCCCGACGGTCCGACCAAAGCAACAATCTCCCCCGGTCGAATAACCAAATCCGCCCCGCGCAAGACCCGTAACGCCGTCGCGCCTTTTCCATACGTCCGTTCAATCTTTTTCAATTCCAAGACATTATTCATAGCGTAAAGCCTCCACCGGATCCGTTTTGCCGGCTTTCCATGACGGATAAATGGTTGCCAACAATGCCAACAATAAAGACATCCCGCCGACAACAACCACTTCCGTCAAATCAACCTGAGCCGGCAAATGGGACAAAAAGTAAATTTCAGCCGAAAACAATTCATGTCCCGACAATCCTTCCAACCATTCTTTAATCGTATCAATGTGATAACAGAAAAGAAGCCCTATAACGACTCCGGCAATCGTTCCGGCCACACCGACCGTTAATCCCGCCAATAAAAACACGCGTTGAATTCCGCCGCGACTCATGCCCATTGTTCGTAAAATGGCAATATCGCGTCCTTTATCCCGAACCAACATGATCAGGCCCGAAATCATGTTAAAAGCCGCCACCAAAATAATCAGCGTTAAAATCAGGAACATCACATTCCGTTCAACTTCTATCGCATTGAAAAAAGCTTGATTCGTGCGCCGCCAATCATACACTTGGGCATCCTCACCCGCCGCATCAAAGGCCGCCTCTAACACGCTATCCGAAGGTACGTCCGGAGCCGTAAAGATATCCAACCGCGACACCCGATCGTCCGTCTTAAAAAAATGTTGTGCCGTATCTATCGGCATAAACATAAAGTTGTCGTCATATTCAAACATTTGGGAATCAAACGTTCCCACAACGGTAAATCGCTTCATCTTCGGAATCGTACCAAATGCCGTAATATTCCCCTTTGGTGACACCAACATGACTTTGTCCCCCGCCCGAACACCGAGGCGGCGCGCCAACCGATATCCGACAATAACCGTGTCATCGACAAATTCATGAAAATCCAATCCGCGATATCCGTCCGTTAAAATCGGTCGCGCCGTAAAATCGGCCGGCGCCATCCCGCGAATCATGACACCCGCGTTGTTTTCACCGGCCGAAGCCATAACTTGCCCTTCGACAATCGGGACCACCCGCGTCACACCGGGGATAGCCGCCAACCGTTCTATCCGATCGGCATCATCCGCCAATAAACTGCCCCAGGCGGGATACACGCCGACTTGACCGTTCAGGCCTAAAATCCGTCCCATCAGTTCGGCCCGGAAACCGTTCATGACGCTCATCACAATAATCAGGGTTGCAACCCCCAACATAATTCCCAAAAAAGAAAACCCGGCAATAACCGACACAAACCCCGTCCGTTTGCGCGATTTTAAATATCGAAAAGCCAATAACCGCTCGGTTTTAGAAAACATTTGATACTCCGTTTTACCTGTCCGGCCATGGCCAAACCGCCACAACCGCTTTTATGCCCATACCCTACAATAATTCACATCAAAAAACAACTTTATTTTTGTATGCGTCCATATTCAGTTCTCACATGCCTTGTCCGCCGGTATAACAAAAACCGATCGTCAACCGCATTTTGCGATCAACAATCGGTTTTATTAATGTCCGAATGCCTTATGAAGCATCCACCCGGGCAATTTCAAACAGAACAGATCCGTCGCCCAATTCTTCCGCCGCGCCGCCCGTTAAGGCCTCCGCCGACATTTGAACGGCCAACACTTGATCCATAATATAAGATTGATGTTCGGCCAAAGCCGCCTGCACCAAGGCCGATTCACTGTTCCACCGAACCGTAATTCGGTCGGATACATCCAATCCGCGTTCTTTTCGCCGCGCCTGAATCATTCGCACAAAATCGCGTGCCACACCTTCGCGTTCCAAGACCGGATCCACAACCGTATCCAATTGCACCACCGCCGTGTTATCCGGCAAAGCCTGACCACTCAATCCGTCTTTTAAAACAAGCCGTAATTCAAACTCGTCCGCCGTCAACACCTGTCCGGCAATGGCCAATGTTCCGTCGGCTTGAACAACCCAATCCGTCGTTTTGGAAGCCGCCATAATGTCTTTCATATAACGCCCGAGCCGTTTCCCGATGAGCGGTGTTTTTAAATATAAAAACGTATCCGCCACCGCGCCGATGTCCGTCTGTAAAAGAACTTCTTTCACATTTACTTCATCCTTTAACACATCCGCAAAAGAAGTCAACGTCGCCGCTTTTTCCCCGGCTACGACCATAGACCGAAGCGGTAAGCGGTTACGCAATCTGTGTTCCTCCCGAATCGCTTTGGCCGTTGATGCCACCTGTCGGACCAAATCCATTTCGGCGATCAGCGTTGTTTCGGCCGTCAAACCGTCTGTGTTCGGATAATCCGTCAAGTGGACGGATTCCGCCCCCGTTAAACCACGGTACACAAACTCGCACATCATCGGCATCAATGGGGCCATAATCCGCGCCACCGTCACCAAAACCGTGTACAATGTATCAAAAGCCTGTGTATCCGTTCCGTCCCAGAACCGCGCCCGAGACCGGCGAATATACCAATTGTTTAAAATATCCAAAAAGTCGGCACATGCCTGGCAGGCTTTCACCATATCATACGTCGCCATTGCCGAACGAACCTCTTCCGCCAACGCCTTTAATTTGCCCAAGATATACCGGTCGAGAATATCCGTTGATGCCGTAATTCCTTTGGCTTTAATTCCTTCGGCATTTGCATAGAGGCAGAAAAAGTAGTAGGCATTCCAAAACGGTAAAACCGCTTTTCGCGCGGCCTTGGCCACTTCTTTTCCTTCCTTATCCACCATGGCATTACCCGCTTTGACCGCCGGCGATGAAATTAAAAACCACCGCAAAGCATCGGAACCCATTGTATCCAAGACCACATACGGATCCGGATAGTTCTTTAATTTTTTGGATAGCTTGACACCGCCTTCGGCCATCAATAAACCGGTTGCCAGACAGTTTTTATATGCCGGTTTTCCGTGCAAAGCCGTTCCCAAAACATGCAACGAATAAAACCACCCGCGCGTTTGATCGATACCTTCCACAATAAAGTCGGCCGGGAAATGATGTTCAAACCATTCTTTACGTTCAAACGGATAATGAATCTGTCCTTCCGGCATGGAGCCCGATTCGAACCAACAATCAAAGACATACGGTACCCGCCGCATCATGGTTTTGCCCGACGGATCGTCCGGGTTGGGATAAACCACCTCGTCAATATACGGTCGATGCAAGTCAACAACGTCAAAACCCGTTTTTTCCTTAATTTCCGCGACCGATCCGAACACATCCGTCCGCGGATATGCCGGATTATCCGATTGCCAAACCGGCAACGGAGCCCCCCAGAACCGATTCCGCGAAATATTCCAATCCGGTGCCGTTTCCAACCCTTTGCCGAAGCGACCGTGTTTAATGTTGTCCGGCGTCCATGTAATTTGTTCGTTTGCCGCCAACATTGCATCTTTGATATCCGTCACTTTTACAAACCAACTGGACATCGCCTTATAAATAAGCGGCGTGTCCGTTCGCCAACAATACGGATAACTGTGCGTAATTTGTTCCTTTTTCACCAACTGACGTGATGCTTTTAACCGAGCGATGATTTCCTCGTTCGTATCAAAAACCTGCCGCCCGCAATAATCCGGAACTTCCGCCGTAAAACAACCCGCTTCATCCACGGGGCATACAATCGGAAATTCCCGGTTCAAAGCCATACAGGCATTAAAGTCATCTTCACCGAATCCCGGCGCGATATGTACAATGCCCGTCCCGTCCTCGGTCGACACAAAATCCCCTGCAATGACGCGAAAACATCTGTCTTTCAGGTGCGCAAAATACGGGAACAACGGCTCATACGCCAATCCGACAAGGTCCTTTCCTTTCATCGTCCCGACGCGTTCCGCCTGTTGCAATTGTTGTTTATACCGATCCAACAAAGCTTCGGCCAAAACATATTTTTCATTCCCTTCCTGCATCACGGCATAGTCAATATCCGCCCCGACGGCCAACATCTGATTCGACGGCAAAGTCCACGGCGTCGTCGTCCAAGCCAATAAATGCATTCCGTTTTCGGCACGGAACATTACCGTAATTGCCGTGTCCGTTTTGTCCCGATAGGCCTGATTCACCTCAAAATTCGACACCGGTGTCTGTGCCGCCCAAGAATACGGTTGTACCCGATACCCTTCGTACACAAGCCCTTTATCATATAATTGCTTAAAGTTGTGAATGACGGATTCCATAAACGATAAATCCATCGTTTTATAGTCGTGATTAAAATCAACCCACCGACCGATTCGTTTGAACATATCCACCCAAATCGATGCATACTTCAACACATCTTTGCGACAAAAATCGTTGAACTTCGCAATTCCGTATTCTTCAATCGCTTTGTGTCCCGAAACACCCAATTGTTTTTCCGCACTCATTTCCGCCGGCAAGCCGTGACAATCCCATCCCAAACGCCGTTCAACACGCTTACCGTTCATTGTTTGAAAGCGGGCGATTGCATCCTTGACGTACGACACCATGATATGCCCGTAATGCGGCAACCCGTTTGCGAACGGAGGGCCGTCATAAAACACAAATTCATCGGCACCGCGTCGGTTTTCTACGGACTTTTCAAAAATTTGATTTTCTTCCCAAAACCGAATAATATCTTTTTCCATCTCCGGAAAAGATAAACGACTGCTTAATTCCGGATAATGCTTTTGATGTATCGTCATAGTGATTTTTCCTCGCTTAAAAATGAATGAAATAAGTATGCCAAAACTTCACTTGAAAATCAAGCATTCTTTTCCCGATATGTTATCTTTTTTACCGATACAGAAAAAATCCCGAACAAAATCGAAAACGGCTTGACTTTGGTTCATGTTTGTGATTTTCTGATTTTTGACCGGAACTTATCCGGCAATTTGATCAAAGAAAGGATAAAAAAACATGTTGAAAAAAGTATTCGCTATCGTATGCGCCGTTTCTTTGTTGGGTGCTTGCGCATCTCATGAAGAAGGGGCCGATATCTACGGCAACGCTAACGGCGGTTGGAACCCGGATGTTAATATTTCCGACCTGAAAGCCACCGGCTTAACGGAAAAATTTAACGACAATACAACGCCGGTCGTTTATTTTAAATTGAACAGTTCAACGCTTTCCGCCGATGCCAAAGACGCTTTAAAAACGCAGGCTCAATGGTTGAAAGATAATCCGCGTGCCTTAATCGTTATCGAAGGAAACTGCGACGAACGCGGCACAACCGAATACAACTTTGCTTTGGGTGAGCGCCGTGCGAACGCCGCCCGTCGTTACCTGATGGCGAACGGTGTTTCCGCCGATCGTATTCGTACCATTTCCTACGGGAAAGAAAAACCGGTGGCTGTCGGCTCCAATGAAGAAGCCTGGGCGCAAAACCGGAACGCAACAACGGTCGCGTACTAAAACGCAAAAAAGACTTGCGCTTTGCAAAGCTTCCCTGTACAATGCAGGGAAGCTTTTTTACAGGAGAAAACATCATGAAATACATGTTCTTCGGAATACTGACTTTGGCGGCATTGCCTGCTTTGGCCGATATTAAAATGGATATGTTGTCCGATAAAGTCGATCGGCTTGATCGGGAGATGACTTTGTTGCAACAACAGGTCTACCGTCGTCCGACAAACGATACGCGAACCCAAGGTATCCCGACCGACACAACGGAGCTTGGCGAAATTTATGCCCAACTGGATACCCAAAATCAAGTCATTCAAGACCTGACGCGTCGTCTTGAAGAATTGACCCATGCCCATGCACAATTGCAGGAATATGTAACCCGCCTCAACGCCGATACGGATCTCCGCTTTAAAGAACAAACGGTCGCGATCCAAGCCGCCGCAACGGCCGCTTCCCCCGCGTCCAAAGTGCCGCAACCGGCCAAAAAACCGGATATGGAAAAGCTCAATAATCGTGATAAAACCGCATATGATGCCGCCTACGACCTGCTTCGTAAAAATCAATATGCCCAAGCCGAAAACGCGTTCCGAACCTTTATGACCGATTATCCGGATTCGCCTTTGGTCGGCAACGCCAATTATTGGTTGGGCGAAACATATTACGTTCGCGGTGATTATGAAACGGCCGCCGGTATTTTTGCCGACGGATTTACCAAATATGCCGATAATACCAAGGCTCCCGATAACCTGTTAAAACTTGGTCTGACCATGTCGACGCTCGGTAAAAAAGAAGAAGCTTGCACGGCGCTTCTCGGTCTGGCCGAAACATTCCCGAAAGCAACGGCGTCCCTGAAACAACGGGCGGCAGATGAGGCAAAGAAACTCGCGTGTCCGACCGATTAACAACTCTTTTGACGGCTTTTTTCCGGCACACCCCGATTGCCCGCGGGGCAACCGTCGGTGTCGGTGTTTCCGGTGGGGCGGACAGCCTCTGCCTTGCGCGCAGATTGGCGCTTTTGGCTCCTAAACTCGGCTTTTCTCTCCGCGCCGCCACCGTTAATCACGGCCTGCGCCCCAGTGCCGCAGCCGAAGCCGAACTGGTTGCGCAATATATGGCTTCCCTGGGTGTTCCGCACGATACACTCCTTTGGCAAGGACCCAAACCGACAGCCCGCCTAGAAGAGCGCGCCCGTGAAAAAAGATACGGCCTTTTGACCGATTGGTGCCACACCCACCATATCCGGCACCTGTTTTTGGCGCATCAGGCCGAAGACGAAGCCGAAACATTTTGGATTCGCTTGGCGCACGGCAGCGGGATTGACGGCCTTGGTGCCATTGCCCCCGTTCGTCCCCATAACGGCATTTTAATTTGTCGCCCGTTTCTTCAAGCCCCTCGCGCCTTGCTTGAAGACGATCTGCGTCAAGCCGGGTGGACATGGGTAACCGATGAAATGAATCAAGATCCGACATACGAACGTGTCCGTTGGCGGCAATACCAGCCCACACTGACCGATATGGGCTTGACCCCGGCGCGTATCGGCCGAACCGCCGAACGCCTCCGTCGCGCCCGCGAGGCCCTTGATTTCTATGCGGCCATTGCCCTGCGCCAAACAACCCTTTTCCCGCCGGAAGGATTTGCCACCATTCACGTACCCGCGTTTCAAGATCTTCCCGTCGATATGCAAATTCGTGTTATCACAACCGTTTTATCCCGAATCGGCACAAAACCGCCACGCTTGGAACAAATTGAAGCCTGGCTGAACGCGCGCCCGGTTCGTACGAGTCTCGGCGGTTGCCACCTGATCCGTCGCCAAAAGACCCTTTTTGTTGCCCGTGAGGCCGCCCGTATGCCCGCACCGAAAACCGTTTTGCCCCATACACCTACCCGTTGGGATCGGTTTCGTATTACTACCCCCGTCACTGCCGTTGTGACAGCAGGTTGCCCGACCGCCACCGATCAAAGTCTCCCCTTTTTGGTGCGACAATCCGTTCCCGCCCTGCAATCCGATATCCCGCTGACACCGCTCTTTCGCACCATCACACAAAAAGAGCTTGAAAACGACCCGATTCTTGATTATAACAAAAAAGAAAAGAATACAGCTTTAATTGAATTGATAACGGATTAAAACGGGAATAACATGCAAAAAAAGAAAAAAAATACCGGTGTGGCCAAAAGCTTTTTGATCTGGGTTCTTCTGTTTCTGACGGTTGCCGCCCTGTCCAACGTTTTTTACCAACGCCCCGACATGACACAACCGCGGGATATGACCTATACCGCTTTGGTCACCGCCATTGAAAAAGATGAGGTTAAAAATATTCAAATCCAAGGGCAATCCTTGTCCGGCGAACTTACCGACGGTCACAAGTTTATCAGCTTTGCGCCCCCCGAATCCGGATTGATTCCGCTCCTGCAACAACATAAGGTCGACATTAAAGCCCTGCCGACGCCGGCGGATGGCGATTCATGGTTCGGCACCGTTTTGGCATGGTTGCCCATGATTTTGTTTATCGGTATTTGGATCGTCATGATGCGCCAAATGGCCGCCAGTAACGGCAAAGCCCTCGGCTTTGGTAAATCCAAGGCTCGCCTTATGTCCGATAAAAATAAAGTGACATTTGCCGATGTCGCCGGTATCGATGAAGCCAAACAAGAATTACAGGAAATCGTGGATTTCCTGAAATCACCGGCTAAGTTTCAACGCCTTGGCGGTAAAATCCCCAAAGGAGCCTTGCTTGTCGGCCCTCCGGGAACCGGTAAAACGCTGTTGGCCAAAGCCATTGCCGGCGAAGCCAATGTGCCGTTTTTCTCTATTTCCGGATCGGATTTCGTCGAAATGTTTGTCGGCGTCGGTGCTTCCCGCGTCCGCGATATGTTTGAACAAGCGAAAAAAACAGCGCCTTGCATTGTTTTTGTGGACGAAATCGATGCGGTCGGTCGTCATCGCGGGGCCGGTCTCGGCGGCGGTAATGATGAACGCGAACAAACCCTCAACCAATTACTTGTCGAAATGGACGGTTTCGAAACAAACAGCGGTATCATCCTGATCGCCGCTACGAACCGGCCGGATGTATTGGATCCCGCGTTATTGCGGCCCGGCCGGTTTGATCGCCAAATCGTTGTTTCAAACCCCGATATTCGCGGTCGTGAACAAATTTTGGCCGTCCATGTCAAAAAAGTTCCCATGGCCCCCAATGTCCGTCTTGACGTAATAGCCCGCGGTACCCCCGGCTTTTCCGGTGCCGACCTTGCCAATCTGGTGAATGAAGCCGCCCTTTTAGCCGCCCGCCGCAACAAAACCATGGTGACGATGAAAGAGTTTGAAGACGCCAAAGATAAAGTCATGATGGGATCCGAACGTCGTTCTTTGGTGATGGACGATGCCGAAAAGAAAATGACGGCCTATCACGAAGCCGGTCACGCGATTGTGTCGCTTCATTTGCCGGAATCGGATCCGCTCCATAAGGTCACCATTATTCCGCGCGGTCGCGCCCTTGGCGTCACAATGCAATTGCCCGAAAAGGACAAATATTCGCAAAGTCGAACCTATCTGACTTCACGGCTCAGCATTTTGTTCGCCGGTCGGGTTGCCGAGGAAATGATTCTTGGCCCCGAAAACGTTTCAACGGGTGCCAGTAACGATATTCAGGTTGCCACCACCATTGCCCGGAAAATGGTTACCGAATGGGGATTCAGTGAAACCCTTGGCCCCATAGCCTATGAAGAACCGGAAGGCGAAGTCTTTCTCGGCTACGATATTTCCAAACGAAAAAACATGGCGGATGCGACGGCATTGCGCGTAGATACGGAAATTCACCAAATCATTACACAGGCGTATGATCGGACGCGCGCTATTTTACGGAAGTACCGATCGGAACTGGATACGTTGGCGGCCGGTTTGGTGGAATACGAAACTTTGTCCGGAGATGAAATCCACGCCCTGTTGGCGGGACAACCGATTCGGGTCGATGATCAAAAGCCGACAGTTCCCCCGCGGCCAAGCCTGCCCGACACGGGAACGTTCCCGCCGGAAATCAATCGGTCCCAAACACAAGAAACCGACGGAATAACGGAGGAAACGCCGACTACCCCGGAAATACCGCAACAGGCAGATGTTCCCGTCGCTCAACCGTCAAAGGTAAAGCCGACGGCGCGCCGGAAATCCCATAAAGCGGATTAACCGATCCCACGATAAACCATCATCCCCGCGCCGGCGGGGATTTTTGGATGCGCAACCACACCTTTAAAAGACCCTCGATCAGGTCGAGGGTGACAGGGTACTTGTGGATCGGGGATCTTTTGGACACATCACCCCACAAAAAAACGGTATTCACGGCATTAGTCCATGAATCTGTTGTTATTTTACTTTTTTCCGATTCGGAAAGAGCCCTTTGTTATGGTGAAAAAGAATTCAGAGTGTAACAATTTAATGTACCTTAAAATGTTACAGATTTTATAACATAATCGGATGTGAAGCGCAAGTCCTTTTTTATTAAGAATTAATCGGTTATCGTTTTGTCATTTTTTGTCCAAAGTGTAACACGAAAGGGAACATTTTTGTGTTACAGTTCGAAAGGAGTATTAAATGACTGAAATCAAAATGGAAAATGGTCGGAGTATGGTTGAGATGTTGGGTGTTCTGGCGGTCATGGGCGTGTTATCGATTGGCGGGGTGGCCGGGTATCGGTATGCGATCGATAAAATGAATGCGAATGACATTATCAACGAAGTGAAAAAGAGAGCCGTGACGGCAAGTCAACAACGGATCTTGGGTCATGATATTAATTTATCGGAATATGGGGACAACGGCCGGATTAAAGGATTGTATGATGTTGTGACCATAAACGACTATGTGGGGGATAAGAAATTTTTTGCTTTGACGGTATCAAATGTGCCGCAACGGGTGTGTGATGAAATTCTGAAACAGGATTGGAAAATGCCGGTGGAAATGGCGGTGGGAGAGTTTATTGTCGAGGATGACACGGTATGTGATGTCGGCGATAACGAGATGTTATTTGCATTCCATAATACGTTGGATAGTTCTATGGTCCCTGGGGAAGGGAATGGAGAAGAGAACGGGGATGATGAAGTAGACGACGGAGATGATCCGTGGGCGCAGGAGTGTGGTACGAATGAGTATCATGACTTTAATACCGAGGAATGTGTGGTTGATGAAGATTGTGATGAGGGAGAGTTTTTATATGGAAGTCAATGTTTAACGTGTCCGGATGCGGATAATCCGGTTGCCGGGGACGGATATTCCTATATGGGTACATGTACCAAATGTCCGGGTGCGAAAGAGGGAAGTACTCCTTGTGGATACTATTGCGTTTATTGTCCGGACGGCGTTACATGCGGTGATAAATGTTGTGGAAAAGACGAGAAGTGTCAACTTGGTACAGGTTCTTGGCTATGGACCTATACCTGTGTCTCTGCATTAGGGGAAGGAGAATGTATGACGAATGATGATTGTACGGGAGCAAATCAATATTGCCAGAATGATTATGGTTGTAAAGTGACGGTTGGGACGTGTACGGATATTAGTAGTACGCCGGTAGAGATTAACGGAACAGAATACACAGCGTCAACGGGTTCTATGTCGTATCATGCGGCGGAGAATTTCTGTGATGCACTTGGGAAGCGTTTAGCACCGGTGACAGACGGGTGTACGGCGGAGGAATTGGCAGCAGCTAAAGCAAACAGTTATTCCGGTAGTTGTTCGGGATGGGCACAGACGACGGATGAGCGTTATAGGTATTATTGGACAAGCACGAAGATAAGCGGATGCGCTTCGTATTGTGTAGAGCGTAGTAGTTCAGGCGCGGTCGGGTCTATCTATTCCAGCTACGTCTACGACAACGCCGCCCTTTGTCGCTAAGGTTCTGATTTTTGTGTGATAGGGCAAGAGAAACGGGGTGAAGATAATTCTTCACCCCGTTTCTTGCCCCCTTTTTATCCCATGGAGCCTCTTCTGTATTCCGTGGAACAACGTTAGTATATACACCAATATGGTGTGTTGTCAATATCAAAACAATTTTGTTTCATTTTTTTTGAGGGAGTGAGATGGTCATAAGATTCCCGCTTTCGCGGGAATGACGGACTAATAATAAGGGATGACGGGATTACTTATGGGGTCGGGGATGATGGAAAATTATGGGGGATGACGGGGGTATCATACGGGATGTGGTTGCGGGGTAGATGAAAAAAAATGAGGCGGGGCTTTATTTTTTCTTTTCATTTTAAAAAAAGTCGTTTAAGATATGGCCAAGAGGAGAAAAAAGGTTAATATGGGACGACGGATAAACGGTACGGATTGGATATTTATCAACGGGGGTGTGCATGCGTGAACCGATTTTAAAGGCCGTGGCCATGCCGCCGCGTGTTTTTTGGGCGCCGATGATGCCGGCGGTTATCAATTTGTGTATGCAGGCACCGCTCTTATTTATTTTTCAGCTATGGTCCGTTAATCCGCTTTGGTTTATTCCGGCGATTTTGGCGGGGCATTTGGTGGCCGTCTTTTTCGGGACGCGTGAACCGCATATATCCAAAATGGCGCAATCTTACGGACCGTTTATGATTGCCTATAAAAACGTCTATCCCGGTCGGGGGCATAAATTAGCGCCGTAAAGAAAGGGTAAGAAAGAATGAATACCGTTAATATTGATATTTTTGACATGTTGTGGCAGAGTGCTTCGTCGCTTTCCACGGTTGTCATGATTTTCGGGATTTTGGCGGCGATGTTAATCGCGTCGGTCTTTGTGACCAAAATCGGTAATGTGATTTTGCCGAAGCCTCGGGAAACACGTGTGTCGGACTTTTTACCTTTCAGTCGGTTGAACGAAGACGGTAAGACGATTCATTTGCGGAACGGATCACTTTGTCGGGTGTTTGAAGTCAAGGGAGCGGATACGACTTTGATTTTGCCGGAAGAACGGGCGGTCTATGCGGACGCACGCAAGCGGTGGATTGATTCTATGGCCGAGTTGGAAGTTGTTTCCCGGGTCATTACGCTTCGGGAAAAGGTGCCCCTCTATGAAGAAAACACATATCGGGATGCGCCTTTGTTGCAGGCGATTTCAACAAAGTGGTTAGACAGTTTGCATCGGGTGTTTCGGAATCGGCACTACATTATTTTATCGGTCAATGATCGCAAGGACGCGATGAAGGATTTGGATCAGGCGTCTAATGCGATGATGACAATTTTGGATATGTACAAGCCGACACCGGTTTCCGAATTGTCCCCGCTTGGCAATGAAGACAAAAGTCCGTTTTGGTTGTTTGCCCGTTTGGCCAGTCCTTTGTCGCGGCCGAAGCCTATTTTGCATGGGGAAAGCGGGGAAGAGCTGAATTCTTTATTAACGGCGGATTACATTCATTTCACGCGGGATGAGGGGATTATCCGGTTTTTCAACGGCAACCGGGAAAAGTTGGCGATCGCGATCGGTATTCGCAAGCCGGGGGATTATATGGATGAACAGATGATTGCCGATATTTTGGCAATCGATTGCGAAGTGACGGTATTACACAATATTAAGGCGATTCCCTTTATCAAAGCGAATTTATTGTTAATGCAACAACGGCGGATGTCTTATTTAACCAGTTTCTCCCAGAATGTTTTACAACAGTATAACACGGCTTTGGAATGGATGGATCAATCCGATGCGGACGGGCAGACGTTGAATGAATATGCTATGTCGGTCATTGTGTATGGGGATTCAAAAGAAGAGTTGCAATTCGGGCAGGAAGAAATTGAAAAAATCTGTCGAATTCACAATGTAACGCCGGTACGGGACGGATGGGCGGCTCAGGCCGTATTCTTTTCGCAATTCCCGACGTATGAGGTTTATCCGCGGACGTTCCTGTATCTGTCGCGGGTGGTGGCATGTGGCGTATGTATTGACAAAACGGCCGAAGGTCGGCAAAAATCCGATTGGGGCCCGATGCCGCTCAGCTATTTCCGAACGATTACCGGAACACCGTATGCTTTCCAATTCCATGTGTCGGAAGAACAATATGCCGTGGCGCATACGGCTTTAATCGGGCCGACGGGACAAGGGAAAACGACGTTCTTCTCCTTTATGGCGGGGCAGGCGATGCGGATACCGGATCTGCATACATACTTTTTCGACCGCAACAACGGTGCCAAGGTTTTTGCGTTAATGCAAGGGGCACCCTATGTTCGATTTGACGGCGGGGCAGAGTCGGTATCGTTGAATCCTTTTGCCGTACCGGATACGCCGGATAATCGGGCCTTTTTACGGACATGGGTGCGGGATATTACGGGCGGTACGGATGCCGTTTCCGAACAGGAAATCGCACGGGCGGTGACAACGGCTTTTGAATACTTAAAGCCGGAGGAACGTTTGTTAAAGAATTTGTACAAGAGTTGTTTTTCAAACGGCGGTTTTATGCGGCGCGAGTTAATGCGTTGGATTGACGATGATCAATACGGACGGATTTTCAACTCTCCGACAGATAATTTGGACTTGTCGAGCCGATACATGGCCTTTGACTTTACGACGATTTTCCAAGATCCGATTTTGGCGCCGGCGGTTATCAGCTATGTCATGCATCGAATTCATACGTTGGCGACGCAAAAGGGGACGCCGAGTTTGATTATGATCGATGAAACGGCGCCGATGTTAGAGCATGAAATGTTTAAGGAAAGTTTCATTGTCGGTTTGCGCGAAGGACGTAAAAAACGGCAGGCTTTCCTATGTGCTTTCCAGCAGCCGAAATTTTTGGATGATCACGGATTGGGTGATGTGATTCGCGGGCAGTGCCAGACGGTTATTTTCTTCCGCAATCCGCAGGCTAATCCGGAGGATTATGCTTCGTGGAATTTAAGTCCGCGTGAGATGAACTTTGTAATGGGTAAAGAGTTCGCGGATCGAAAGTATGCGATTTTAGTCAGTCGGCCGGCGATTCACGAATCCGTGATTTTGGATGTGGATTTATCCGGTTTGGGGCCGTATTTAAAAGTTTACTCTTCCGGTAATCGAAGTGTGTTATTGGCCGAGCAATTGTCGGCCCAATTGAATGACACGGATGCTTTGGTCCAGGCTTATTTAAATCGGGCTTAGGCTTGACAAAGCGGAAAAAGGGCGTACAATAACGGTTTTAGGAAAAGCAAGAAGGAAATCGGCATGCATCCATGGCATCAGGTAGAGTTGTATCGGGAAAGTCCGGGGATATTACCGGCGATTATTGAGGTACCGAAAGGATCCCAAATTAAATATGAATTAGACAAGCGCAGCGGCTTGGTTCGGGTGGATCGGATTTTATACAGTGCGGTTCATTATCCGGCAAACTATGGGTTTATTCCTCAAACATATTGTGAAGACAATGATCCGTTGGATATTTTGGTGCTGGGTCAGGAAAGTGTGACGCCTTTATGCATTATGCGGGCGCGGCCGATCGGCGTGATGAAAATGATTGACGGCGGGGAAGCGGATGATAAAATCATTGCGATTCACGAGGATGATCCGCAATACAATTGCTATCATCATATTGACGAGTTGCCGCCGCATACGTTAAAGACGTTGCAACGGTTTTTTGAAGATTACAAGATATTGGAAAAGAAAGAGGTTCGCATTGAATCTTTTTTAGGACCGGAAGATGCGATGCGGGTTATTCGGTCGGCTTTGGATTTATATCAGGCGAAAAAAACGCATTTGAAAGGATATACGGGGTAAAAAATGGGGTTTGAACTGCATCCGAATTTAGCGACAAAAGATTTTGTGTGTGATTTACCGTTTTGTCGGGTATTGTTAGAGGACAATCAGGATTTTCCGTGGATATTTTTGGTTCCTCGGAAAGCCGGTGTGCGCAACATGTGTGACCTGACGACCGAAGAGCGGTTGGTTTTAATGCGGGAGATTGAGCTGTGTGAAAAAGCCATGATGCGGTTATTTCAACCGACTCAGACAAATGTGGCGATGATTGGGAATGTCACGCCGCAGTTGCATGTTCATATTATTTGTCGGTTTCAAGGGGATTTGTATTGGCCGGATACGGTTTGGGGCATGCGGGCGCGGCCGTATTTAAGCACAATGAAGTATCAAACGATTGAACGAATCAAAAAGGAGATTTTAGCACTATGTCAAAAGTAGCAGTTTTAATTCCGACGCGGTTGAAATCAACTCGGTTGCCGAATAAGCCGTTGGCTATGATTAACGGAAAGCCGTTGATTCAGCACGTGTATGAGCATGCCGTTGCGGTTCATCCGGCAGAAGATGTGTACATTGCGTCAGGGGATGAGGCTATTTTAGAAGCGGCGGCGCAGTTTGGGGCCAAGTGTGTTTTAACGGATCCGGCTTTACCGTCGGGGACGGATCGTATTGCGGCGGCTTTGCGGGAAATTGATCCGACAGGGGAAAAATACGATATTATTGTCAACTTTCAAGGGGACGGCATTAATGTCGATCCGCGCTTAAATTTGGAATTAGTGGATTTGATGGAAAAAACGGGTGCGGATATGGTGACGGTCGGTATGAAAATCACGGACGAAGCCGAAATTCACAATCCGAACTATGTTAAGATTGCGATGGGATTGCGTGACGGAGAGGATTACGGGCGGGCTTTATATTTTTCCCGTTCGGCGGTGCCGTTCAATCGGGATGCTGTACCGGCGTATGATTTTGCCTATTGGCATATCGGTATTTATGTCTATCGGGCGGCGGCTTTACAAAAGTTTGTTTCTTTACCGGTCGGGGTGTTGGAGCATATTGAAAAGTTAGAGCAGTTGCGGGCTTTGGAAAACGGGATGTCTATTTTTGCCAAAGTGGTGCCGGGGATTAAGCTGATTCCCGAGGCGCCGGCGGATATTAACACACCGGAGGAATTGGCCGAGGCGCAAAAATATATGCGATAAATTCGGATAAAACGCATGAACCGGCGATGTTTTGCCGGTTTTTTTATGTGTTGTGGCAAAAATAACAGGCGTTCAAAATAATGATGATTTATAAGAATGTTAGAATGAAGTGTAACAATTTAATGTACATTAAAATGTTATAGATTTTATAACATAATTGGGTAAACGACGCAAGTCCTTTTTTATTAAGAATTAATCGGTTATCGATTTGTCATTTTTTGTCCAAAGTGTAACACGAAAGGG
>CALXZG010000006.1 GCA_944393195.1 uncultured Alphaproteobacteria bacterium | reverse complement strand
AGTGCGTGTTCAAAGATCCCCGCTTTCGCAGGGATGACGGAAAGTAGCCGCGGGGAGCGGGGACGGAGTATGGTTGAAATGTTGGGTGTTCTGGCCGTGGCTGGCGTATTATCGATTGGCGGGGTGGCCGGGTATCGGTATGCGATCGATAAAATGAATGCGAATGACATTATCAACGAAGTTCGGAAGCGGGCGATTACGGCCAGTCAACAGCGGGTGTTGGGACAAAACATTAACTTGGCGGAATACGGGGATAACGGACGGATTAAAGGATTATATGATGTCGCTGTAACGAATGACTATACGGGGGATAAGGGATTTTTTGCATTGACAGTGTCAAATGTGCCACAACGGGTATGTGATGACATCCTGAAACAGGATTGGGCAATGCCGGTAGAAATGGCGGTCGGTGGTGTTGTGGTTGATGATGATACGACATGTGCCGCGGGGGATAATGAAATGTTATTCGCATTTGCAAATACATTGGATAACTCATTGGTTCCTGGGGAAGGGGGCGGAGAAGAGAACGGGGATGATAACGAACCCGAACTTGAACCGTGTGCAGAGGGTGAATATCGATTGTCAACAGGGGAGTGTATCACAGATCCGCATACAGAGTGTGCAGATGGGGAATTTTATAATGGATACACGAGTTCCTGTACGGTTTGTCCAACGGAGGGAAGTCCTGTTGAAAATAGTTCAGCTATAGAGGATACGTGTGAAAAATGTACGGGTGCCAAAATTGGTGGATATTATCCTTTTTATTGTGTCTATTGTCCAACAGGTGTTGTGTGTGGTGATCAATGTTGTGGGAAAGACGAGAAGTGTCAAGTTAGCACAAGTTCTTGGCCACATACATTTACCTGTGTATCAGAATTAGGGACAAATGAATGTATGACGAATGATGATTGTGGGGATAATCAATATTGTAAAAATAGTGAAAGTTGTGAAGTGACGATTGGGACGTGTACGGATATCAGTAGTACGCCGGTAGAGATTAACGGAACAACATACACGGCATCAACAGATTATATGCCCTATCATGCAGCGGAGAACTTCTGTGATGCACTTGGGAAGAAATTAGCACCGGTGACAGACGGGTGTACGGCCGAAGAATTGGTAGCGGTTAAAGCAAACTATTACAGCGGTAGTTGTACAGGATGGGCAGGTACGACAAATAACTATTATTGGACAGCAACCAAATTAAGCGGGTGTAGTTCGTATTATGTAAGCAGTAGCAGTTCAGGCGCGGTCGGGTCTGACTTTTGGACCCACGGCAACGGCAGCCTCGCCCTTTGTCGCTAAGGTTTCGGTTTTTGTGTGATAGGACAAGCGAAACGGGGTGAAGATGATTCTTCACCCCGCTTTTTCAATCTTTATGTTATAAAATTTCCCCACAAAAACAACCTTGCAACACCATAGCTTTCATGCTATGATACGACCATTGAATTAACCGGGAGCTTTACAATGCTAACACAAATTTTTATTGCCAATTCCGTTTACGCGCTGTTTTTATACATGCTTCGCTTTTCGGATAAAATTAACGATACCTTGTTTTTACTCGGTCCCTCGGCCGTCCCGGTTCGCGTTCCCAATCGCCTGCCGATGTTCGGCCCCCAAAAGCCGGAACAACTGCCGTTAATGCGCACGTTCTTACAACAACAAACATATTTGATGCTTGACGGTCGGCGTGTCCCGTGCTACGGAAACGTTGAAACCATCTTCTCCCATTTCTTCGTCAAAAATTTTCCATTTTACCCCATTTCCGACGGCCTCTGGGATATTCAAAAATTCCCCGAATACCTCAAAGATCCCCGCTTTAAAATGTGTTACACCGTTCCGTATCCCGGCGGATTGGATAAACCCCATGAACGCTTGGAATACTTGGATATCAAAGCTCTCTGGAACGCTAAAACGCAATCGGAAAAAGAAGAGTTTGCGGCCTATTTCCATGTCGACAAACCGACGGTACGCACCCTTGAAAACCGTAAAGTTTTACTTGTCACGCAACCGTTGTCGGAGGATCGCATCACATCCGAACAGGATAAAATCGATATTTATCGGTCCATTATCGGCCAATATAATCCCAAGGATGTCGTTATTAAGCCGCACCCGCGCGAAATGACAAACTGGGCTTCCGTTTTCCCCGATATTCCGGTTATTCCGAAAATTGTTCCGGCCGAATTACTGACACTTTTGGTTCCGCAATTGGACAAAGTTGCCACGTTCTTTTCAACGGCCGCCTGCAACGTCGTACAACCCGAAAAAGTCGATTTCTATGCCAAAGATTTTGCCCGACTGATTTACTACGTCCCCAATCGGACGGAAAACGGTAAAGCGATGAAACCGATTGCCCCCTTCGATGTTGAAGCCTCTTTTAAACAGGAAAATGCCTTTAATTGGCTTCGCCTGCCGGACGACCGCTTCTATCAAAAATAACGGACCCGACAATCGGTACGCTTTGCATCCGTTGATGAACACTTATTCACACCGGTAAAAAGAAGTTGTCGGTGTCATGAATCGACAATTAAAATACGTCGTTCCGTCATACACGGCATGCTTTCCCTGCTGAACACATGCCTCTTCCGCCAAAGCCGCCACCGCTTGTTCATCATGCCACCACATGTGATGACAAACCGCAATCCGCTCCGGCCGCGATTGCCCAACCGGCTCAACCTGCCCCGCTTCCCGCCGCGTATCAATAAAAGGCGCCGTTTCCGCACATCCGACTAAACATCCGCATATCAAAGCCACATGCCATACCCGCTTCATTTGCCTGCCTTCCTTTATTCAGACGAATCATGCATTATGCCGAAAAAACACCCGACACCATCACCCCGTTCGGCAATCGCGCATCATGTCATCCGGATTCGTCCGCTATTTCCCCCACCAAAAGATAAAAACGAAAGCCTAAGCTTCCGTTTTCATCGATGTTGCTTTATTCTGTAAAATGGATTCCAACTGCACCGCAGCCTCGGATTCATCCATCTTATTCACAATCGCATATTCGGACACGAATCGCCCCATTGCCTGTTCGTAAATCTGACGCTCACTGTACGTTTGTTCGGCAATCGCCGGATTTTTATACAAATCCCGCAACACCTCGGCCACCGCAATCGGATCCCCCGAATTAATCTTTGTCGCATACTCTTGCGACCGCTTGCTCCATTGCGCCCGTTTAATCTTGGCTTTTCCTTTTAACGTATGAATAGCCGTATCCATCACCGCCGGCGTTGCCACCTGTCGCAAGCCGCTTTTTTGAGCGCTCGCCAACGGAATACGCAACATCATTTTGTCTTTTGTAAAGTTAATAGCAATCAACTCTAAATTTTGTCCAGCCACCGCCGTTTGTTGGATTTCGGTCACTTGTCCCACACCATGCGCCGGATAAACGACAAAATCACCAGGATTAAATGTGTAGTCTTTAGACATTCATGTCCTCCTTACTTGTTAAGTCGACATGGAGTATAGCACATTTTTTTGTTTTTTAAAAGTGGAAACCCGACTTTTTTCCGTTATTTTTTCATCTTTTTTTGTATTTTTTTGAATGAGTTATATTTTTTAGACGAAAAGCAAAAAAAGGCTTGATTTTTGCCCGTATTTTTTGTATACTATCTACTTGGTTCGGGCCTGTAGCTCAGTTGGTTAGAGCTGTCCGCTCATAACGGATAGGTCGTGGGTTCAAGTCCTACCGGGCCCACCATACACCCCGTCAGTGCGGGGTTTTTACATACCAGCCCGTCCGGACTTCACAATTCCAACATCAATTCGTCCTCACTCCCGTTCGGCTCATTGTGTTTCATTGGCTACACGACAAAACAACCGATTCAACGGTTGTTTTGATTTACGCTTGCTCTACCGGGCCCACCATACACCCCGTCAGTGCGGGGTTTTTATATACCCGCCCGTCCGGACTTTCCAATTCCAACATCAATTTAATTATCACCCTTTGGGCATGATATCCACACACGCCTGACCTGATGCCCGTCAAAATCAGAGGGGGTATCCTCATAGCCTCCCATTTGAACCATGACACGATGCATTGTTTTATAAGAGGCGATATTTCCTTCCTGACATGTCACCAAAACGGTATCTAACCCCAGTTTTGCTGCCTCATCAAGGCATAATTTCAGGCCGATTGTCATATACCCTTTACGGCGTTTTGAAGGAATAACTTGATAAGCAATATGGCCACCGCTCTGGCGTAACATCGGTGTTAAATGGTGGCGTAAAGCAATCGTACCGACATATTGATCATCATCCAACAACCAAAAAGTCGTTTGTTTGACATGATTGGGTTGCAAATTGATACCATTTTCTTCATTATTCAACCGGTTAAAATAATCTTTAAAATGATTGTGCTTGGCCTCTATCATATCGTGAACGGGACGTATCATGTGAAACGCCGTTGTATCGGATTCATATTCCTCTATTCCCTTTAAAACACTTTCTAAATAATCGGGATGCGGTTTAATTAATCTGATCATTTAACCTTCCTCTTTCGGCAATAATTTGAGCGGATTTTTGTCATATTGCTCTCTCTTTTTAACCACAATATCATACCATCTCTAAAATACAAAGACATTTTTCGTGTATTTTCCGCAATTCTTTCCGCCAACGCGTTTGACATTCCACACACTCTCTCTGCCTTTTTCATCGAATAAACACTTTTCTTTTATCAATAAATATGCCATAGTACATCCAAAGGAGAAAACAATGGCGCATAAAAAACAACAATCCCCCATCACCATGGACGATGTCATGGCTTATCTGAACACGCAATCCGGTCCTGTGTCTAAAAAGGATCTGGCCCGCGCTTTCGGTGCCAAAGGCGATACCCGCGTTGCATTAAAAGGTGTGATTAAAGACTTGCGCGCCCAAGGCCTCATTCAAACAGAGCGCGGCGGCCGTCGGATCGGTATAACGGACGCTTTACCGGAACGGGTTGTCGTGGAAATTACCGGCATGGATTCCCTCGGCGATTTGATGGCTCGCCCCCTGGAATGGACGGCTACCTCCCCCGCTCCGCAAATTATTATTACCAAAGACCGTCTTTCCCCGCCCGCCGGTGTCGGCGATATTGTTCAGGTCAAAGTCAAACCCATCGGCAACAAAATGTATCACGGGGAAGCGCTCCGCCGCATGACGGCCGGTGAAAACCATATGGTCGGTGTGTATGAAAACGGTTTTGTCTATTCGGTTGATCGTCGCTTGAAACAAGCCTTCTCCCTTACCGGTCTGCCGCGCGGGGAAACACTGCAAAACAAAGATATCGTCATTGTCGATATTCCCTTGGTTCGCGAACGCGATCCCCGGGCAACCTTTGTTCGGAAAATAGGTTCTGCCGACGCACCTTTTGCCGCCACCTTGATTGCAATCTATATGCATAACCTGCCCGTTGCTTTTACCGAAGCTGCCGAAAAGCAAGCAAACAAAGCAACCGTTCCGCCCCTGGGGAAACATCGTGAAGACTTACGCACCATTCCGTTTGTGACAATTGACGGTGCCGATGCCCGTGATTTTGACGACGCCGTTTGGGCCGAACCGGATACGGCACCGGACAACCCCGGCGGATGGCACCTGATGATCGGTATCGCCGATGTCGCTTGGTACGTTCGCCCCGGTACGGCCCTTGATATGGATGCCCGCTTACGCGGCAATTCGGTCTATTTTCCCGACCGCGTTATTCCCATGCTTCCCGAAGCCTTGTCCAACGGCGTTTGCTCTTTGAATCCCAACGAACCGCGTGCGGCCATGGTCTGCGAAGTTTGGATTGACGCCAACGGTCGCAAGAAAAAACATACCTTCCGCCGCGCCCTGATTCAATCCGCCCGCCGCCTGACCTACGACGAAGTCCAATCCGCAATGGATGATCATACACCGATTCAAGGACTGGAATCTGAAATACGCCACCTTGTCGGCGCTTATACCGCCCTCAAAAAACGACGCGACCGCCGCGGTGTGCTGGCCATAGATGTCCCGGAACGGCAAGTCGTCTTAAACAACCGTGGTCAGATCATCGACGTAAAATTGCGGCACCAATTACCGAGTATGCAGTTGATTGAAGAAATGATGATTCTTGCCAACGTTGCCGCTGCCGAAACATTAGAGGATAAAGCCGCACCGACCATGTACCGCGTTCATGATAAACCGAGCGCGCAAAAAATCGAAACCTTGGGGGCTTTCTTGCAATCCATCGGTCAAGCGGCGGAATTAAAGGAAAATCCGACACCGGCTGATTTTAATGTTATTCTGGCACACGCCAAAGGAACGGCCCGTGACCAAGCCGTCAACGAACTGGTTCTGCGTGCTCAGGCACAGGCCGTCTATTCTCCCGATAACATCGGCCATTTCGGTTTAGCCTTGGATCGCTACGCCCACTTTACATCACCGATCCGTCGTTACGCCGATATCATGGTGCATCGTGCCTTGATTAAAGTCCTGAAACTCGGGGAAGGTGCTTTAACCGACGAAGAAACCGCTACGTTCGCCGATACCGCCCGCCATATTTCATACACGGAACGTCAGGCCGCATCCGCCGAACAAAGTGCCGTTGATCGTTACATTACCGCATGGATGGCGGATAAAGTCGGTCAAGCTTTTGACGCCCGTATTTCCTCTGTGACACCGTTCGGCCTCTTTTTGTACGTTGAACCCTACGGTGCCGACGGTTTTGTCCCGATGCACGCCCTGAGCGGCGACTTTTACGATTACGACGAACCGGCACAACGTGTTGTCGGCCGTTCCACCGGTAAGACCTATACCGCCGGCGATATCGTCCGCGCCGTTTTAAAAGAGTGCATCCCCATAACGGGCAGCCTGACTTTTTCCCTCATCACAGGCGGCTCCTTTCAACAACCGCCCGATCGTAAACCCCGTCGCCATACTGGCCGTCGCAAAAAAGGTAAAAGGAAATAAAATCATGTTTCTACGCCAAAGATCATTCCATTGCATCCACGACCGAAAGGTACGTTCGGTCGGTGTCTTTCTGATGGTCTTTTTGCTGAGTGCTTGTCAACTGGTTCCACCCCATCGACCAACCATTTCGGTTATTATGTCTACCTATCACCGGGCCGATACGGAACTCCCCAAGGCCATTGATTCCATTCTGAACCAAACATACCGTGATTTTGAATTCATTATTATCAACGACGGCTCTCCCGATCAAACCGCCACCGTTTTACAACAATACCAAGATAAGGATCCCCGTATCCGAATTATTACCAACGACACCAATATCGGCCTGATTGCCAGCCTGAACAAAGGTCTTGATGCCGCACGCGGCAAATATATCGCCCGAATGGATGATGACGATATTTCCGATCCGACCCGTTTCGCTAAACAGGTTGCATTCCTTGATACACATCCGGATATCACGGCCACCGGCTGCTCTTTTGCCGCCAACTCATTTCCCGAAGATCCGGAAGAGGCGCGCATCTTAACCTTTACCCATGTACCCGTCCCTCATCCCTGCGCCATGATTCGCCGGGATTTTGTGGAACAACACCATATCCGTTATATCGATACTTATCTGCATGCCGAAGATATGCCTTTCTGGCGCGATGTTACCCTGAAATATCGGGGACGGATTGCCAACCTGCCCGATATCCTGTTGAAAAAAGGACGAACAGCTTTTAAAAAAGAAAACTATCGCGCCATTCAAAAACAATCCGTCGACCGATATCGACAGGACACCTTTAATATGTACCTAAAACCGGGACAAACATGCGACGATGAATGTGAATGCTGGCTCAAAATTGCCCACAACAAAACAACGGACGACCTCATTCGCCCCGAAGTTTTACGGGATTACTTGACCAAAGAATGTTTTCCGCCGAATGCTATTCGCTGTAAACATCCCGGTTGGAGTGATTTGATCATTCTGGATTCCAAAACCCGGGCACATCGCCGCCGGAATAATGATATGGCAACCATCCTCCGCCAAACACCGGATACCATTACCCTGAAATGGGATGACTATGGCATTGAAAGCTTCCGAAAACAACCGGATAAACCCTATTATCAATTGATAACCACCCCTTAAAATACACGCCATTTTTCCATCAAAAAAAGGAGCCC
This sequence comes from uncultured Alphaproteobacteria bacterium, assembly GCA_944393195.1. Classification (GTDB taxonomy): domain Bacteria; phylum Pseudomonadota; class Alphaproteobacteria; order CAAHEQ01; family UBA3637; genus CALXZG01. The sequence goes on along the minus strand of CALXZG010000006.1, from coordinate 58,394 downwards.
TTTCGGACTCCTTTTTACGTTATAAACGGTTTGCTTAATACATACCGCCCATGCCACCCATACCACCGGGCATACCGGCACCGACATCATGGCCGCAACCGCACTTTTCTTCCGGCTTGTCCGCAACCATGGCTTCCGTTGTGATGAGCAACCCGCCAATGGACGAAGCACCTTCCAAAGCCGTCCGAACCACTTTGGTCGGATCGATAATACCGGATTTAAACATATCCGTGTATTCGCCTTTCTGGGCATCATACCCTTGCGTATTGATACCGGCTTCCAATAACTTACCGACAATGACGGATCCGTCAACCGCCGCATTGGCCGCGATTTGACGAATCGGCGCTTGCAAAGCTTTCCGGATAATATCAACACCAACGCGTTGATCATCATTTGCCGGCGCGACCGTATCCAAAGCCTTCGTCGCATACAACAAAGCCGTTCCGCCACCCGGGACAATTCCTTCTTTGACGGCAGCCCGCGTCGCATGCAAAGCATCATCCACGCGATCTTTCTTTTCCTTCACTTCGATTTCGCTGGCACCGCCGACCTTAATCACGGCAACACCGCCGGATAATTTAGCCAACCGTTCTTGCAGTTTTTCACGATCATAGTCCGATGTAGCCCCATCGATTTGTTGTTTGATTTGAGCCACCCGCGCCTGAATAGCTTCCGAATTACCGGCGCCATCCACGATTGTCGTGTCATCTTTCGTAATCGTCACGGATTTAGCCGTTCCCAATGTAGCCAAAGTGACATCTTCCAACTTCATACCCAAATCACTCGACACAACCTGACCGTTCGTCAAAATAGCAATATCTTCCAACATGGCTTTCCGACGATCGCCAAAGCCCGGAGCCTTTACCGCGGCAATCTTTAATCCGCCGCGTAACTTGTTGACAACCAAGGTTGCCAAAGCTTCCCCTTCAATGTCTTCCGCAATAATCAACAACGGCCGACCGGTTTGAATGACCGCTTCCAAAATAGGAACCAACGGTTGCAGGTTCGATAACTTGGCTTCATTGATTAAGATGTACGGATTATCCAATTCCGCCACCATTTTTTCCGGATTGGTAATAAAGTACGGGGATAAATATCCGCGATCGAATTGCATCCCTTCCACAACATCCAATTCGGTGTCCATGCCCTTGGCATCTTCAACCGTAATAACACCTTCATTACCGACTTTTTCCATCGCCCGAGCAATGTAATCACCGATAGATGAATCTCCGTTCGCCGAAATCGTACCGATTTGCGCAATTTCCGACGATGTTGAAATCTGCTTGGAACGCGATTTGATGTCCGCCACAACGGCACCGACCGCCATGTCAATTCCGCGCTTTAAATCCATCGGATTCATCCCCGCGGCCACGGCCTTAATGCCTTCCCGAATAATGCTCTGAGCCAACACGGTCGCCGTCGTCGTTCCGTCACCGGCAATATCCGCCGATTTCGAAGCCACCTCGCGCACCATTTGCGCACCCATGTTTTCAAACTTGTCCGCCAATTCAATTTCCTTGGCAACCGACACACCGTCTTTCGTAATCCGTGGAGCGCCATAGGCTTTTCCCAAAACAACATTACGTCCTTTCGGGCCCAAAGTCACCTTAACCGTATCGGCCAACAAATCAACACCGCGCAACATTTTCGTGCGGGCATCTGTTCCAAATTTAATTTCTTTCGCTGTCATATCGATCCTTTCTTATTCCAAAATACCTAAAATTTCACTTTCTTTCATAATCAACAAATCTTGCCCGTCAATCTTGATCTCCGTGCCGGACCACTTGCCGAATAAAACATGATCCCCTTCTTTTAAGGTCATCGCGACAACTTTGCCGTCTTCATCCCGACCGCCGGGGCCAACCGCCACCACAATTCCCTGTGACGGTTTTTCTTTGGCTGTATCGGGAATAATTAACCCGCCCGCCGTCCGTTTTTCTTCTTCCACGCGCCGAATGGCAACACGATCCAATAAAGGCTTAAATTTCATTTTTTTCTCCTTCCTACCTGTGTGTTAAACCTTTCTGTTGGGTATCACATAGTATGCGCCCACCCAAAAGTCAATACCTCTTTTGTATTTATTATCCCTGATTCGGTTCGCCGTAGCGATTGGCCCCTTCCGTGCCGGGGATTAACGTGTAAATGAAAACGGCAACAGACCACCCGATCAGAATCAAAATTCCGCCGATAAGGATAACGCCGTTAACTCCCCCGGTAACACCGGCAATAAAACCTAATAAGATAGCCCCTAAAACCGGCACAAACGGGAACCACGCACTTTTGTTCACATCATGCATCCGACGAACCAAAACGGCCAAACTCGGGAAAAAAGAGGCAATGGAAAACGCCATGTATAAAACAATCGAAGATGCCGCCGCGGCGGATGTTCCCATCCCCATTAAAAATGTAATCAGGGCATTAACCAAAACCGGCCACCAATATTCGGCCCGCGTTGCCCGACCGCGCCAAACAAAACTCTTTTTCCAATAGGAAACATACGCTTCCGTCAACGAAAAGTTTTTGGCCTTCATCGGCTTGTCTGCCGCAATTCCTTTGGCCAAAATTGCTTTCTTTTGCGCTTCAAATTCGGCTTCATTTATAATGCCCTTTTCACGCAATGTGTTTAATTTTGCTAAATCATCTAACTCTGTCATGATACACTCCTTTGATTAACAGTCATAAACTGCCGTTAGTTTACACATAAAAAAGAAAAACGTCAACACATAACAATATCGTTTCGGAAAATATTCGAATACCAAAAAACAAAAGCGGGAACACCCCGCTTTTGCGCCCGATCCATGTTCGGATTGACACGATTATCGCCCCAAATCCCGGCACTAATTCTCCCGATCCGAAATGAAACGCGCCGCCTGAACATATAAATGCGCCAAGAAAGGCCAAAAGCTCATATTGACAACCATGGCTAAATAGAACAAAGTATACGTAATATACCCCCCTATTAAAACCGGAAAGAATGAAACTCCCAAGCGTCCTAGTGTCAAAGCATGAAGCAATAATATGAACAAAGCGACACAACCGGAATAGATCCAAAAGAAAAATTTGCCCTTTCTTGATAATGATTTATACACGAAATAAATGAGAATACCAAAGAAAGCAATAATTAATAGATACCATATATTGGCAAATGCAAAAGCATTTACCAAGGCTGCCATCCCCATCGTGTGAAACGCCATTAACATTTCCTTTAAAAACCATTTTAAGATAGACGCAACAATATATCCGATGATAGTCATTCCCAAACTATATGCGGCAACATACAATAATATGTTAAGAATAACCAACGGTTTTTTCACAACACGCCCGATAGAGGTCCCCAACGATCGAAAATTGAACCGAACGGAATAGGCCACCAACAACACGCTTAAAACATAAAATGCAATGATGGACAGAATCCAAAACAACCCCCTGCTTGTATGCGGGGAAATAGGTAAATGCATCATCCCCCAACCGGCCGTCACCGTAAAAAGGAACAAGATCAAAACAATTTGTGCCATTTTGATCCAAAAAATACCCTTGGAATAAACAACATCATCCCGAAAAACTTTCTGTCGGGCGACAATCATAAAATAAGCAAAAATCCCACTACTAATCAGGAATACAATCCCTGAAATTAAGAGATACATCCAAGCCGTACCCATACCCGAACCCATATATTCACCCCGCTATTTCAAAGAAGCAATAATAAACGAAAAAACAACAAACAACAGACACAATCCGAATGTTACTACGAAATTGTGAATAGAAAATCCAAAAGAAAGAGCTTTTCCGAACGATAACCACGGTCCCTTCAATTCGTCATACTCTTCGTCGATGGGTGCCGGTCGCGCCGGCGAATAACCGGTTTCCATCCGTTTCATTAATTGTTGCTTATGCGCCGCAAATGCCGCCTCCGACAAAAGGCCGGCCTTTTTCATAATCGTTAAATTTTCTAATTCTTTTAAAAAATCCTGTTGTATGGCATTCTCTGTTTTTTTGAATACAAATACCTATTGGTATTTAACACCCAAAAAAACAATAATGTCAAGCCATAATTAAAGATACACCCCGAAAAAGATTTTTTCGGCTATTCATCCCCGATTTTTAACGCCTGAATAAACGCGTTTTGCGGAATTTCAACTTCCCCGAACTGCCGCATCCGCTTCTTTCCCTCTTTTTGTTTTTCAAGCAGCTTGCGCTTACGCGTAATATCCCCGCCATAACATTTGGCCGTCACATCTTTCCGGAAAGCGGCAATATCCTCCCGCGCGATAATCTTCCCGCCGATACTCGCCTGAATCGGAATTTTAAATTGATGCCGCGGAATTAAGTCCTTTAACCGTTCGCAAATCTGACGCCCCCGCCGCTCCGCCTGCGACCGGTGTGCCAAAAAGGCCAACGCATCCACCTGTTCACCATGTACCATGATATTGACACGCACCAAATCACTTTCGGCATAACCGCCCAATTCATAATCAAAACTGGCATACCCGCGCGATATCGATTTTAACCGATCATAAAAATCAAACACGATTTCATTCAACGGCAATTCATACACCGCCATTGCCCGATCGCCGACATACGTTAAATCTTTCTGAACCCCGCGCCGTTCGGAACACAGTTGCAAAATCCCGCCCAGATATTCGTCCGGCGTCATAATTGTCGCCCGCACCCAAGGCTCCTCAATCCGCGACACCCGCGATAAATCGGGCATATCGGCCGGATTGTGCATAACCATTTTTTCCCCGTTTGTCAGGTAGACATGATACGCCACCGACGGCGCCGTTGTGATTAAGTCCAAATTAAACTCCCGACTTAACCGCTCCTGAATGATTTCCATGTGCAACAACCCCAGGAACCCGCACCGGAACCCTTGCCCCAAAGCCATCGATTTATCCGGTGTGAATTGGAAACTCGCATCGTTTAATTGCAACTTGGCCAACGATTCTTTTAAGGCCTCATAATCACTCATATCCACGGGGAACAAAGAACAAAACACCACCGACAAACTCGGCTTAAAGCCCGGCAAGGGCCGCGCCGTCGGATTTTTTTCGTCCGTAATCGTATCCCCGACCCGTGTTTCCCCGATCGATTTAATACCGCAAATAATAAACCCGAGTTCCCCGGTCTTAATCTCATTCGTATCCGACATTTTCGGCGTAAAATAACCGCACCGATCCACCTTATACACGGCTTTGGTTGCCATCATCTGAATCGACATGCCCCGTTTTAATACACCGTCGACAACCCGCGCCAAAACCACAATTCCCAAATACGGATCATACCACGAATCAACCAACATCGCTTTTAACGGAGCCTCTTCATACCCCGTCGGTGGTGGCAACCGATTCACAATCGTTTCCAAAACTTCCGCAATGCCAATCCCCGTCTTTGCGGAAATCAAAGGAGCCTCCGACGCATCAATCCCGATCACATCCTCAATCTGTTCTTTCACCCGATCCGGATCCGCCGCCGGCAAATCAATCTTGTTAATCACCGGCACAATTTCATGATTGGCATCCAAAGCCTTATACACATTCGCCAACGTTTGCGCCTCAACCCCCTGCGATGCATCAACGACAAGCAACGACCCTTCACACGCGGCCAAAGACCGACTGACTTCATAACCGAAATCCACATGCCCCGGCGTGTCAATTAAGTTTAAAATATAATCCACACCGTTTTTCGCCCGATAACTGAGCCGAACCGTTTGCGCCTTAATCGTGATGCCGCGTTCCCGTTCAATATCCATCGTATCCAACAATTGCGCCTTCATTTCACGATCGGACACCGCACCGCATTTTTGAATCAAGCGATCCGCCAACGTCGATTTGCCGTGATCAATATGCGCGACAATAGAAAAATTACGAATGTGATGTAAATTTGCCATACTTCTTCCTTTTGTTGGCGGCATTATACCCTACTCCCGGCCAAAAATCAAGCCAAGACGCGTCACCACCTGTTTTTCCGCTTAAACCAAATCCAACGGATACTCGGCCACTTCTTTGTAATACTTGCCTTCCCCGTTTTCACGCGCAATGCTTTGATACAGGATAAAAGAAGTTGCCTGAAACATATCCGAATGAAACAAATTGTTCCGCGTAATGAATTGAAAGACATCCCCCATATCCGTTCCGATTAACTTGCCAAGCGTCACATGCGGCACAAATTTAAAGCGATCCGCCTGACCGGCACCGGCCTTTTTAACCGCATGATCAATTTTTTCCTGTAATTCCTGAATGGCCTTGTCTTCATCTACCCCCGCCCACACATGATGCGGTATATCCCCGCGCGCAAAATATCCGACTTCCTTTAACGAATAATGAAAAGCCGGGAACCGAACATAGCGTAACTCTTTTAAAACCTCTTCTGCCACCGGTTCCGTCACATTGCCGACAAAACGCAACGTTAAATGCATTTTCTCCATCGGCCGCCACAAAGCCCCCGGCAAATTTTTCTGTAATTCCGCCAACTGAACTTTGATGTTTTCCGGCAACCCCAACCCCACAAACAAACGTATCATAAAAATCTCCTTTTCAAATTGCTTTTTTTATTATATAATAAAGCCCAACAAAAGGAAAGTAAAAATGTCACGATTAACAGTTTTGGAAGTCCCTCACCCTGTTTTAAGGGAAACGGCACAACCCGTTGAAACCGTCACGCCGGAGATTCAACAAATTTTGTCCGATATGCTCGAAACCATGTACGCCACGAACGGTGTCGGTCTGGCCGGTAATCAGGTCGGCCTGTTGCAACGCCTTGTCGTTATCGATTGCGGCGCCGATAAGCCCGAACCGATTAAAATGGTCAATCCCGAAATTATTGCCCGCTCCGAAACGCGTGTCTGCCATAACGAAGGATGCCTCTCCGTTCCCCGCGAATACGCGGACGTTGAACGTTGGGAATCCGTTACCGTTCGCTATACCGATGAAAACGGAAGGGAACAAACCCGCACTGCGGAAGGCCTTCTTGCCATTGCCATGCAACACGAAATCGATCACCTTGACGGAAAACTCTTTATCGACTACCTGTCCCCTTTGAAACGAAAACTGTTGCTGAAACATTTGGAAAAACGGCGTAAAAAAGCCGCCCGTTTGGCTCAGGAAGCGGAGTCTGCCGAATGAAAGTTGTCTTTATGGGAACACCCGTGTTTGCCGCCGAAGCTTTACGCGCCGTTGCCGCCGAACACGAAGTCGTCTGCGTCTATACCCAACCGCCGCGCCCGGCCGGCAAAGGATACAAATTAACCCCCTCTCCGGTGCAAGTAACGGCCGAAGAACTCGGTATTCCCGTCCGTTGCCCGACAACTCTCCGCACGCCCGAAGCACAAGCCAACTTTGCCGCTCTCCAAGCCGACATCGGCGTTGTTTGCGCCTATGGCCTGATTTTACCTCAGGCGATTTTGGATGCGCCGGCCAAAGGATGCCTCAACATCCACGCCTCCCTCCTGCCGCGGTGGCGCGGGGCGGCACCGATTCAACGGGCGATTCAGGCCGGTGATACCGAAACAGGCATTACCATCATGCAAATGGATGCCGGATTGGATACCGGTCCCATGTTGCTGAGCGAATCCACCCCGATTACCGCCACAACCACCGCGGCCGAATTGCACGACCGCCTGATGACAATCGGTTGCCGCTTGATTACACAAGCTCTCAACCACCTGCCGCAACCGATTCCGCAACCGGCCGAGGGCGCAACCTACGCCGCCAAATTGCAAAAAACGGAAGCCTTGATTGATTGGGCCCAACCGGCCGAACAAATCGAACGCACCATTCGCGCCTTTAACCCCGTCCCGACCGCTTATTTGATGAACGGTGCGGAACGGATAAAAGTCTTTGCTGCCGAACTGGCCGAACCGACAACGGCGCCGGCCGGCACCGTTCTCGACGATACACTGCGCATTGCCTGCGGTCATGGGACAAGCCTGCGCCTGACCCACTTACAACGTCCGGGCAAAAAACCGTTGCCCGCCGATGAAATTCTGAAAGGTTGGACATTGCCGAAAGGAACCAACCTTGCGGTATAGAATGACAATCGAATATGACGGATCGGCATTTGCCGGCTGGCAAAAACAACGGGACAAAATCACGGTTCAAGAGGTTTTGGAACAAGCTTTAACAACCGCTCTGCGCCAACCGACGGAAGTCTGGGGGAGCGGCCGAACCGATGCCGGTGTCCACGCTTGGGGTCAGGTTGCCCACTTCGATACGACGGAAACACTGTCGGAATTGGCCTGCGGTCGCCTGCGCGAATCCCTCAACGCATTGGTGCGCCCGCATCCCGTCACGGTGCGCGACATTACCCCGACATCCGACGATTTTCATGCGCGTTTCAGTGCGCGCCAACGCACCTACCTTTACCTGATTCAAAACACACGCTTTCCGCCCGCATTGGATAGAAACCGTGTTTGGTGGTTTCCGCGCCCGCTGGATACGGATAAAATGCAGGAAGCCGCCAACCTCCTGATTGGCAAGCACGACTTTTCCACCTTTCGCGCCGCCCAATGTCAGGCGAAATCCCCCCTGAAAACAATGGATGCCATTAACATCACGCGCCATAACGATCGGGTAGAAATTCGAATGAGCGCCCGCTCTTTTTTGTATCACCAAGTGCGCAACATAACCGGAAGCCTTGTCTACGTCGGATGCGGTAAATGGACGGTTGCTGATTTTAAACGGGCGTTTGATGCCTGCGATAGGAAACAAGGTGGCGAAACCGCCCCCGCCGAAGGCCTGTACTTTGTCGGCGTCACATACTGACACTTCTCTGCCTAAAAATACGTCATCGATTATAATTCTACGTCATCCTTGCTTTTTTCCGTCCTCCCCGCGCAGGCGGGGATCTTTAAGCACCCCGCTCTGCCTCTCCTACGTCATCCCTTATTATTTTCTGTCATTCCCGCTCCATTATAATCCCGTCACCCCCGACCTGATCGGGGGTCTCATGACCATCTTACCCCCTTTTCAATTCCAACATCCGCTTGCCGGCGGCGACTTCCGCTGCCTTGGCGCGCGGTGTTTCATTGCTTTGCGCATCAAAACTTGCCACCGGCAACTTTTGATTTACGCAGTATCCTTGGGCTTGACCCGAGGATCTTTCAACTACCCCGCTCCACCCCAATTTCCGCGCACGGCCACCCCCGCGGGGAAAGCGGGGGCGACCATAATGACCTCTTTGCCCGTGTCGGGGCTCTTAAATGCCCCGACACAATAATTAAATGGCTAAAGGAGATAGTAAAAAGCGGGAACCTGAGCGACAAAGGGCGAGGAGGTTGTAGTCGTAGATCCAATAGTTAGCCCCGACCCAGCCTGAACTGCTACTGCTTATCTCATATGAAGCACATCCACTTATCTTTGTTGCTGTCCAATACCCATTATCCGTCGTGTGCGCCCATCCCGAACAATTGCCCCAATAACTGTTTGCTTTAACCGCTGCCAATTCTTCGGCCGTACACCCGTCCGTTACCGGTGCTAATGTCTTCCCTAGCGCGTCACAGAAGTTCTCCGCCGCATGATACGATATACCCTCCGTCGAAGCTGTGTATGTTTTTTCGTTAATTGTCACCGTCGTGCTACTAATATCTGTACATGTCCCAATCGTTACTTCACAACCATAATCATTTTTACAATATTGATTATCCCCACAATCATCATTCGTCAAACATTCATTTGTCCCTAATGCAGAGACACAGGTATATGTATATGGATAAGAACTACTACGTTGACACATTTGTCCTTCCCCACAACATTGGTCACCACACACAATCCCGGATGGGCAATAGACACAATAATTCGGATTATGCCCACCAATTTGCGCCCCCGTACATTTTTCACACGTATCCTCTATAACTGAACTATTTTCAACAGGACTTCCCTCCGTTGGACAAACCGTACAGGAACTCGTGTATCCATTATAAAATTCCCCATCTGCACACTCCGGATGAGAATCCATCACACACTCCCCTGTCGATAACCGATATTCGCCCTCGGCGCACGGTTCAAGTTCGGGTTCGTTATCATCCCCATTCCCTGCCCCTGGGACCAACGAGTTATCCAACGTATTTGCAAATGCAAACAACATTTCATTATTTCCGGCGGCGCAGGCTGTATCATCATCGACCACAACACCACCGATCGCCATTTCAACCGGCATTGCCCAATCCTGTTTCAAAATCTCATCGCACACCCGTTGCGGCACGTTTGACACCGTCAATGCAAAAAATCCTTTATCCCCCGCATAATTGTTCGTCGCTGTGACGGCATGAATTCCTTTAATCCGCCCATTATCCCCGTATTCTGTCAAGCTGATATTTTGTCCCAAGATACGTTGTTGGCTCGCCGTCACGGCCCGTTTCCGCACTTCGTTGATAATGTCATTCGCATTCATTTTATCGATCGCATACCGATACCCGGCCACACCGCCAATCGATAATACGCCCATGACCGCCAGAACGCCCAACATCTCAACCATACTCCGACCCCGTTCGTTGCGGCTACTTTCCGTCATCCCTGCGAAAGCGGGGATCTTTGAACACGCACTCCCTACTGTTAAACCGTCATCCCCGACCTGATCGGGGGTCTTATGACACACACCCGATGCCCCTAAATCACTATTTTGATACACACCACTTTTTCCGTTTTTATTTTTTGTTTCAGTCATTTATCGCTCCTTTTCAACTATAACAAAAAAATGTTCCTTTTTTTGTTATACTTTTTATACCCAAATTCCCTCTTTCGACGGCCTTACATAACCATTTCAAAAAAATGCAAAATATTAAAAAAAGAGCTTGTATTCGATTATAGTTTTATGTTATAAAAATCTATAACATTTTAATGAACATTAAATTGTTACACTCGTCAAATAACCAATTGAAAAATAATCACTTCCTAAAACGACTGTTACATTTTAATATGTAACACATATATATGTTTTACAATGCATTTCAACCCGTCGGGATAACAAAAAAGCCCTTGTTTACCAAGGGCTTTTTGTTTTTTAATGTTCATTATTTTCTTTTTTTCTTAATTTGAACATCCATCTTTTTCCACTCTTCGGCCATAACCCGACGGGTGTTTTGTTCCATTAAAATCTGCTTGATTTGATCTTTGACCTCATCAAACGCCGGCAACGTAATCGGCCGCCGATCCTGTAACAAAATCACATGCCATCCGAAATCGGTCTTAACCGGTTCGGAAAGCTGTCCTTTTTTCAAAGAAAACGCAGCCTTGCCAAATTCGGGAACCACCATATCTTCGGTGAAATATCCCAAATCACCGCCGACATTGTTTCGATCCAAAGACTTGGTATCCGCCAAGGCCCCAAAATCCGCACCGGCCCGTAATTGAACCAAAATATCTTTGGCCTCTTCTTCGGTCTTGACTAAAATATGGCTGGCATGCACTTCATCAACCGGCTTAAAGTTTTGAGCTTCCTGATCATACAAAGCCTGCATTTGTTCCGGCGTTACCGATTTTTCCAATTGCTTCATCAAATAAGCCTGTGACACAATCTGATCCCGTGATAATTTTAAGGCTTTTTGAACATCCGGCCACCCTTCGGCCCCGGCTTGATCGGCAGCCTTTAATAACACCCGGGAATTAATCATCCGTTCCAATAATTGCGGATAAATAACCTCAAACGGTACCTCGGCCAATTGCGGAATACCGGCCGCAAAAGAACGAACATCCTTCATTAAAATAGGCTCACCGCCAATTGTGGCTACGACCTCATTATTGGCCGGCAAAGAACGTCCGCCACGATGCGCTAACCACAAATTTTCCGTCACTAAATAGAACGCATTTTGCCCGACAAGGAACCACACAACCAATGTCACAACAAATAAAATACCCGTCAATATTTTTCTGCCGCGCGATTGTTGCGCCGGTTTATCGGCCGTCGGAATAACAGCCGGCACTACTTTCGGCGCCGCCACTTCCAACGCTTTGGACTTTTCAATTACGGAAGCTTTTTTTGCCTTAACCGTTTTTTTCTTTTGTGTTTTTTGAACCATTTTTTTCTCCTCTCTTATACAAACCTGTTCTTACTATAAAGACATTTCATTCGAAAAGCAAACCTTTTTTAATTATTTTTAGCCTGCTCCCGCCGCAACCGTTGGGACAACTCCCCGATAAATCCCTTCGCCAACGTCGGATGTAACGCCATCATACGATACAATTGATCCCCCGACACCCGCAAAAAAGTCGTTTGCGTCTGAGCCGACACCCGATACGGAATAATCGCCGGACTCATCACCGTCGTTTCACCAAACACCTGCCGCGCGCCCAATTCGGCGACTAAATCATCCCCGTCCGACATGTGAACCTGTCCCGACAAAATCATAAATAAAAATCGATTTTCCTCCCCCGGTGCGATAATTGTTTCCCCCGCTTTGACCGTATGCTCTTCACACACGGCGATTAAATCCGACAAAGCCAACTCGGACGCTTCCGCAAAAAAAGGAATATTTTTTAAAACCAACACCTTTTCAAACGTGATTGCCATCATACCCTCCTAACTTTCCAAAATTTCATCCAACGATATCCGCGCCAAACGACTGGTCGGAACCGCTAATAATGCCCGATGCAACGCCTCTTTATCTGATTGCAGGCGAACCAAAGCCCAGACTGCCGCCTCCAACACAACAGGATGCGTATCCTGTAAAGCCGCTTCCGCCGCCGCTAATCCGTCAACCGCCCCCAATCGCCGCAAAGCATACAAAGCCGTCGCCCGTATCCAATGATTAACCGTAAACGGCGGATTTAAAATAATACCCGACAAACCGACGGCCGCCTGTTCTGCCGATAAAACGGCCAGATTCTTTTCCTTCTCCCGCGCCAACGGCAACACCAAAACCGGCTTTATTTTTTGATACAACCGACCGGGCAACATATCTTGAATCATCCCCATGGCCGGCAAATACAAATCATACGCCGTTCCCAATAAAATCCGAACCGCCCGAACAAACATCGGATCGTTTTCCAATAATAATAATTGATACAAAATAAGTTCGCGCGTATCATCAATTTCTTCCTGAACCGCCCGCCGTAAAAATCCGAAAGCTTCCTCCGTTTCATGCGTCGGCGCTTCCATATAGGCTTCCTTTAAATGCATCAACCATCCCACCCGTTCGATGTCCCGCTTAACACATCTGCGCAGGAAATCCTTTTCATCCCGATGAATCCAAACAATACCGGAATCCAATATATTCTGAACAATCGTTTTTTTAAGCTTTTGATTTTCAATCGTCAGGGCGCGCATTAAAATCTGTTTGCCCTCACCGCTCGGCAAAGCTCCTAAAAATAAAATTAAAACCTTGCGCCGCAAAACGGGTGTTTGCGCACTTGTCAACATTTTTTCAAGCGGGGGGAAAGCCGCCTTACCATACATATGTAATGCCGTCAAAGCCGCTTCCTGAATCGACGGATCATCCAACGCCTTAAACACCGCCGTTAACAATTGCGGATTGCGCATAGCCCCCGCCGTCAACAAAGCTTGTCGCACAACCGCTGTCGACGGACTTTTTAATAGTGAGCTGACTAACCGAACAAAAGCCGGACTCGGCGCTTCGGCCATTAACCGCAAAGCCGCCAGATTATCTTTTTTCTGTCGTGATCGGGCTAACCGCTGCAACACATCCATGGCCGCCAAAGCCCCGTCACCGCCAACTTTTAAAAAGCCGACGATCGCCCCATACCGCAATGATCGATTATCCAAATATGTCAGATAGCCATCCAATTGACCGGATCGTTGTTCGGCCGCCAATAAAATCAAATTCGTCAACGCCTGATTTCGAACACTCAACGCCCGATCCCGCCGAAATAACGATTGAAACATTCGTTCAAAAGAACCGAACCGATATAACCGCCGCATTTTTTGTAACGCAAAAACCCGTATTTCCGGTGCCGGATGTCGCAAGCTTTTCAGTAACGCTTTTTCATAACTGGGATGATTGGCTGTTTCCAATGTTTTCAAAGCATAAATAACATCATTCGGATCGGTGGCTTTCATCATCTGATGCAAATAACGCGTCAATCGGGGAAAAGCCAACAACAACGGCCCTCCGTGCCACAACCGCATTTTAAATAACCGAAACAAAATTCCGGAATATAAATGCGCCGACCAAACAATCAAACCGGCCAACATAACACCCCAGCCGGCCAAAAATACAGCCGGCCCCCGTGCCGCTTCACAATTCAACAAAATAATACCCGCCAAAACAAACCCCAGCGGTTCGGCCGCCATATATCGCATTTTTTTCAACCGAGGTCCTATCCCCGCCGATAACGGTCGCGGCAAAACCTGCAAATAACCGCTCAGGTAAAAATACGAACTCAATATAAAAATGAAATAGGCCGTGGCTACGAAAGCAACGCGATTCATCCATCCCGCGATACCGATTAAGATAACCGAAGCACTCAACACCAACATTCCGACCAACGTTGTATAAATATACCGCGTGTGATACAACGCCGTCACCATGACCAACCCCATACCCCCGAACAAAAGCCATATCAAACTTAAAATAACCGTCGGGGATACCGTATCAACCTGATTGGCCAAGGCTCCATATAAAACGGCGTCTCCCACGGCTCGCGCTGCCGCCACACAAAACGACAACGTTAAAATTCCCATGACCAACGGCCGTTCAAACACATCCCGCATGCCATCCGTTTTTTTGACAAACGTTTCTTTCGGCATCGGCACACTCATCATCAGCCCTTTAAAAACAACCAATAACCCCATTAAACAAAATAACGCCGCGATTAAAGCCCCCTTCGGTGACAATCCGGCCATTAGCGTGATACCCCCGGCCGCCGCAAAACCGATTAACTCGGCATAAAAAACCGCCGCGAACTTTAACGAATCAAACCGCAACGCCAAAAAACGGCCGGCAACCGCCCAAAATAAAGCCGTTAAAATTCCCCAAAACACATACTTGGCAATAAACAATAAATCCGTCGCAATCGGTAGCAAGCCGGTGTCCGCCCCTACCAATAACAAAGCCGCCATACACACACATCCGGCCGTAACGGCAACGGCATGATATCCTTTTTGCCGTTCCCATCGCCAAATCCACCCGCCGACCAAAGCCAATGACAGGGCAGCCCCTAAAAAATCAATCCCGATATGAAAAAAACGATTTGTCGTTATCAACTCGGCCGCCGCACCGATGTCCCAAAAGGCCAAAGCCATCGACTTGCACATTACCCCCAAAATCAACAGCGATAAAATCCGCCACCACAATCCGGGTAACCGCTCCGCCTTAACCATCAATTGTCGGATTTTAGCCCGCATCGTCACCTCCCATCACCGAATCAACATAAGATTCGGCCGTAAAAGCCCGCAAATCATCGGCCTGTTCCCCTACGCCGATTGCATGAACGGGTAACCCGAACCGATCGGCCAAAGCGACTAAAATACCGCCCTTTGCCGTTCCGTCCAACTTCGTCATAATCATACCCGTGACACCCGCCGTTTCCCGAAAAGCCTGCACTTGGGATAAAGCGTTTTGCCCAACCGTCGCGTCCAACACCAACAAAACGGCATGCGGTGCCGTTGCATCCTGCTTGCGAATAACGCGCGTGATTTTGTGCAGCTCATCCATTAAATCCGTCCGATTTTGCAACCGACCGGCCGTGTCAATAAAGATAATATCATCCCCCACGGCCCGACTTTTTTCCAAAGCATCAAAAACCAATCCCGCCGCATCGGCACCTGTTCCGGCCGTATAGACCTGACATCCGGTTCGCTCTCCCCACCGACACAATTGCTCCACTGCACCCGCCCGAAACGTATCCGCCGCCACAAAAGAAACCTGTTTTCCCTGTTCCCGATAGTATTGTCCCAACTTACCGATAGTCGTCGTTTTTCCCGCCCCGTTAACACCAATCATTAACACCACAAACGGCCGATGCGTATCATCAATAACCAACGGAACGGCTACCGGTTTGACTTTGGCCGTTAATACCGCCTTGACGGCAGACCGTAAAGCCGCCCCATCCGCCGGTTTTTGCCGCCGCACCTCGGCCATAACATCGGCCACGGTATTATACCCCATATCGGAACGCAATAAAGCCTCTTCCAACGTTTCCAAAGCCGTTTCATCCGCCGCCGTAAAAGAAAATAAAGCCGCTGTTTTAGACAACCCGCGCTTTAATTTATCCAACCAAGACATCGCCGTCCCTCCCCGTAATTACAACCGTTATCATCTGCCCGACACAATCCGTCCGCCCCGTTCGAACCGGCAGATAGGTATCGGTATATCCCATTCCATCCTGCTCAACTAAAACAGACACCGATTGCCCGATTGTTTTATCCAACCATGCATGAAAGATTTCTTTTCCGACGTCCCGCGCCCGTTGCGCCCGCGCTACCCGTTCGGCTTTCGGTACCATCGGCATTTTGGCCGCCGGCGTGCCGGGACGCACCGAATACGGAAAAACATGCGCATGCGTGATTTCGGCCTCCCGTATTAAATCCAACGTCCGTTGAAACTGTTCCTCCGTCTCTGTCGGAAAGCCGGCAATTAAATCCGCCCCCAACGTCGCATCGGGTCGAACCTGCCGCAACCGACGCGCAAACGATACCACATCCGCAAACGTATGCCGCCGCCCCATCCGCTTTAAAATTAAGTTGTCTCCCGCCTGAACCGATAAATGAACCGCCGGCATCAAAGCCGGATAAGCCGCCATTAAATCCAATAGCGCATCCCCGACACCGGCCGGATCCAATGATCCGAAACGCAACCGCTTTAACCCATCCACTTCCGTCAACAACCGCTTGGTCAAAGTCCATAACCCATGCGGATAAGAGGCCACATCAACCCCCGTCAATACAATTTCCGAAAATCCGTTTGCCACAAAAGTCCGTGCCTGCTCAATCACCTTGTCCGGCGGCAACCCGATATTTTTTCCCCGAGCCAACCGCACGATACAAAACGTACACGCATGATCACATCCCTGCTGAATTTGCAAAAAAGCCTTACTCCGCCCCTCAAAATCCGACACTATCGGTAAAGACACCACCGGATCCGATAAATCACCGACCGCGATCCGTTCATCCCCCATCAACATCTCACGACTTAACTTTTCATGATTGCCTAAAACCCGATCGACTTCCGGCATTGCCGCAAATACTTCCGGATGAAGCTGCGCCGCACATCCCGTCACCACGATTTTTTTATCCGGATTTTCACGCGCTGCCTGACGCACCGCCTGCCGACATTGCCGCTCGGCCTCCCCCGTCACCGCACACGTGTGAATCACAATGACATCATCTAAATCATCCCCCGCCAATTGCTTCATGACGGCTGTTTCATAGGTATTTAAACGACATCCGAACGTGATAACACGCATTATTTCCGTCCCCGCCGACCGGCCGAACCCTTTGCCGCTTTTTCGGGCTTTGCTTTCGGCAACGTAATTCTCACACACTTAATACACCGCAAATCCGCATCCGTAATCCGAAAAGTCAACCCGCTGCCATGCCGGATAACTTCCCCTTTATGCGGCAACCGTCCCGCCAAATGAAATACAAGCCCCCCAACCGTATCAATACCGGCCGCATGGTCTTCTTCCGTTACAAAAGGCCCCGCAATGTCTTCCAAGTCTTTTAACAAGACCCGAGCATCGGCATCAATTACATGATCCTTAACCCGATTTAAAACCGGCGGCGCATCCAAAGCATCATGCTCATCTTCAATTTCACCGACAATTTCTTCCAATAAATCCTCTAACGTCACCAATCCGGCCGTTCCGCCGTATTCATCCACCACAACAGCCATCTGCGTCCGCTTGGCCTGCATGTCACGCAATAAATCCAAAACCCGAATGGACGGCGGAACAAATAACACATTGTGTGTCATGACATCCTGAACCGTCACCGGCCCACCGACTTCAAACAACTTGCACAACAAATCTTTGACGTGGACGACACCGACAATATTATCCAAAGTTTTATCGTATACCGGTAATCGCGTAAACTTGTCCCGAATAATCACATCCTTGACTTCCGATAGTTGCGCCGTCGCCGATATGCCCACAATGTCAATTCGCGGAATCATAACCTGATTCGCCCGAATATCTTTTAACCGAAACAAATTCTTTAATAACAATAACTCATCCGGATCCACCAAAACATCATCACCGCGCTCTTCCCGCTCATCCATGATTTCTTCAATGGTTTCCAATACCTGCTCTTCTTCCGGATGCTTCGTAAACATATCCTTTACTTTTTGAACAATATTCATACATCCCCACCTTCATACGGATCGGCATATCCTAACCCGCAAACCAATTGCCGCTCTAATCGCTCCATCGACTTCGCTTGCCGCGCCGTTAAATGATCATACCCTTGTAAATGTAAAGCCCCGTGAATCACCAAATGCGCCAAATGCGCCGAAAAAGACTTCCCCTGCGCTTTTGCTTCCCGCACAACCGTCTGATAAGCAACAATGATATCACCCGCCATCCACGGTTGCCCTTTGGGAGGCTTTTCCGCATTTTCAAAAGACAATACATTTGTCGGACAATCTTTTCCCCGATAATCCCGATTTAAAATATGCACAAAATCATCATCGGCCAAAACAACGGATACCTCTGCCGGCTCATACCCTTGCCAAGCCGCCTCAATCGCCCGCCGACAAAACCGTTTAATATCCGGTCGCCGTAGGTAGAACCGCTTTTCCCGAACCTGTATGTCAATCTCAGGCATCGGCTTTTCCCGCATTGGCCGCTTCATAGGCCTTCACGATTTTAGAAACCAATCCGTGCCGTACAACGTCTTTTTCCGTAAATGTCACAAAACCGATTTCCGGTACATTCTTTAAAATACGCGTTGCTTCAATTAACCCCGACACCACGCCGCGCGGTAAATCTGTCTGCGTCAAATCCCCATTGATAATCATTCGTGAACCTTCACCAAGCCGCGTCAAAAACATTTTCATCTGCATTCCGGTTGTATTCTGCGCTTCATCCAAAATCACAACGGCATGCGATAACGTCCGCCCACGCATATAAGCCAACGGCGCAATTTCAATTTCACCCGTTTCTAATTTTTTATCCACCATATCGGCCGGTAACATATCGTACAACGCATCATATAAAGGGCGCAGATACGGATCAATTTTGTCTTTTAAATCCCCCGGCAAAAAGCCCAGATTTTCACCGGCTTCCACCGCCGGACGCGTTAAAATAATGCGATCCACACGCCCTTCCAACATTTCGGATACCGCTTTGGCAACCGCCAAAAAAGTCTTTCCCGTCCCTGCGGGCCCCAACCCGAACACCATCTCGTGCCGATTCATCGCTTCAATAAAAGCCCCCTGCGTCGCTGTCCGGGGCCGTATTTGACGCTTTTTCGTTTTTAACACCAAATCGGAAACAGCCTGCGCATCCGCATCGGCTACCATTTTGGGATCTTCATATTTCATATCTCTGCTCCTTGTTATCTGTCTTGCTTAACTGTCTATTGTTTTATCCGATTTTTTGGAAAAAGGCAACCGATTTATTTTAACCTTGCCCCGCTTCCGATACATTGCCCGTCCGATTAAAAACGCCGGCCGAAGCCGACGCCCTAAAAACAACCGTATCACCCAAATAAAATTACCGATAATCGGCCCCGACGGCATCTTTGACGGAAGAAAATCCCTTTTCTTTTAAGATCTGAGCTAACTCCCGATTGATTTTCGTAATTGCCGCCGGCCCTTCATACTGTAAAACCGTGCCAACCTGCACCCACGAAGCCCCGGCCGCGATCATCTCATAGGCATCCCGCCCGGTAAAAACCCCGTCGCAAGCCATAATCGGCACCTGCGCCTGCGTAAATTGCCGTACACGACTGATCATTTCAATCATGTATGTTTTAAGCGGCCGCCCCGATAACATCCCGGCGGTCATCGGCTTGCTTAATCGTATCGGCATATGGAACAAAGATGCCGGCGCCCCGACGATAACGGCATCCACCTCGGCCGCCACCACGTTCTGACACACCAACGGCATTTCCAACGGCGTCATACTCAACGGCAGCTTGACAAAAACAAGCGGTGTTTGAATCGGAGCCGCCTCCGATACCGCTTTTTTAATCCCTTTAATCATCGGAACAAAAGCCGAAGCATCCGTCGGAATAGCGCTCAACGCCGTTCCTGCCGTTGAAAAATCAAGCGTGATATAATCGCAAAAAGGAGCCACCTTCCGCGCCATCATATCAAACTCTTCCTCATACGTCATATGACGCCCCATCTTGATGTTTTCTTCCTCGGAATAACTCGTACTGGTAATGTTAACCCCGATAATGTTCGGTAAATACCGCCGGTTGGTTAAAATCGGAATCATCCTCGAAACACCGGGATTTTGAACGCCCAAACTCTGCGTAACAACGGCTTTATCTTTTTTTAAATAAAATTCCTCCACCGTCGGATTTTCGGGTTCAAGCGTATACGGTCCCAATTCACCGAATCCCGCTCCCATAAAAATTAAATCGTCTATCACATTGGCTTTGTTGTCAAAACCGGCACCGATACCGATCGGCGTGTGCAACGTATGTTGAAAAAAGCTTGACATTAAGACCGGATCGAAAACAGCCCTGTTCGGGAAAGCCCCCGATTGCAACCCCCAATATAACAATGTTTTACCCTGTTTGGGGCTGATTTTTTGTAACATCCACCAAAACACGGAAAACAATAAATTATTCAGGCCAAGCCGATGCGCCCGTTTTGCCATTCTTAGGCCTCCGTTTCTTTATATTGAACCTTTAATGCCTCAATCCGTTCGGCCGGTATTTTTTGGAACAAAGGCTCCGCCGCCGTAAAGGATCGTCCCGCCGGCACCCCATCCAAATACACAGCCGCTTTTTCGGTCGGCCAAACAAATGTCGCCGGCTCTCCGATAATCGCCAACATCCGCGCCGCCGTTTCCGGCATGACCGGCGCACTCAATTGGGCAAACAACCGAATTAAATTCAAAGCCGTCCGTAAAATCGTTCCCGCATACGCCCGATCCGTCTTAACAACTTTCCACGGTTCCATCCGGGCAATATAATTGTTGCCGCTGACCCAAATTTCGCGCAAAACACTCATCGCTTTTCGGAATTCAAGCCCGTCCATATATTTGGTGTAATCCGCAATTAACGTATCCAACGATTGATACAACTCCCGTTCTGCGTCGGTCATTGGCCCGGTCGGCGGCACTTCGGCCCCGAAATTAGCCACAGTCATCTTAATAACGCGATTGATAAAGTTGCCCAATACATCGTTTAAATCTTTATTAACAATCATTGCAAAGCTATCAAACGTAAAGTTCGTATCATTGGATTCCGGCGCGTTTGCCATCAACCAATACCGCCAATAATCGGCCGGAAATTCCGCCAAAGCGTCATCCAAAAAGATACCGCGATGCGCCGACTTGGAAAACTTACCGCCCGCAAAGTTCAAATAGTTCATTCCCTTTAAAAAGCTGACCTCGGTCCACCCTTCCCGAGTCCCGCGCAACGTCGCCGGAAACGTAATCGTATGATAGGGAATATTGTCCTTTCCCATAAATTCGGTATGACGCACCGCATCGGCATTCATCCACCAATCTTCCCATCGCCGTTCATCCGGCCGTTCGTCCGCCCATTGCTTGGTAATTCCGATGTACCCGATCGGCGCATCAAACCAAACATAGAACACCTTGTTTTCAAAACCGGCACGCGGCACCGCAAATCCCCATTTTAAATCACGCGTAATCCCCCGTTCGCGCAACCCTTCCTTTAACCACTTTTTGGCAATAGAATACGCAATATCCGGCCAAACACCTTTCTTTGTTTCGATCCATTGCTCCAATTCCTTTTCCAACTTGGGCAAATTTAAAAATAAATGCTTTGTCTCCCGAATTTCAATATTCGAACTCCCGGACAACACACTCCGCGGATTAATTAAATCCGTCGGATCTAAAACCTTCGTACAATTTTCGCACTGATCCCCCTTTGCCTTGTCATACCCGCAATGCGGACACGTTCCCATCACATAACTGTCCGGCAAATACCGATTGTCATCCGGCGAATAAACCTGTTGCGTTACCTTTTCTTCAATCAAACCGTTCGCTTCCAATCCATGAAAAATCCGGTACGTTATTTCTTTATTCTGATCCGAACTGGTGCGCCCAAAATAATCAAAAGATAAATTAAACCCGGCATACATCGCGACATGTAAGTCATGATATTTCTTACAGTACGCCTCAACATCCATTCCTTCTTTGGCCGCACCGACTTCCGACGGTGTCCCGTGTTCATCCGTCCCGCAAACAAATAACACCTCTGCACCGCGCTGCCGTTGATACCGCGCATATACGTCCGCCGGTAACAAACACCCGACCAAATGCCCTAAATGCGGTAATCCGTTCACATACGGCAAAGCACTTGTAATTAACTGTTTTTTCATTCCCTGCAATCCTTTCATCCTGATTTTAGGGGAATAATAGCAAAATTCAACCCATAGTGCAAGGATTTATTATCAACAAAACTGTTTTTGTGATCATTACTTGCGGATAATACCGCCTTTATCGACCCGCCCGAATACCCAACATCTCTAAAAAACGTTCCACCGACGGCAAAATTCCGTCTACCATCACCCGAACACCGGCCGCATTCGGATGCACATTATCCGCCAACACCTTGTCCGACACGGGGAAAGGCATCCCCGGAACAACCGTAAAAATCCCATCCATAAAAAACGGATACAAAATTAAACCATACTGATCCGCCAACTCCCGATACATTGCGCTAAATTGTTGCCGATAAGCCGCCGGCCGATTCGGTGTCGCCTGCATCCCGATTAACAGGACGGGAATCCGGTTTTTTTGAAACGTTTCAATTAATGTTGCCAAATTCTGACGTGTGTCCGCGATCGATACATTTCGAATAGCATCATTAACCCCCAACTCCAATAACACCGCATCCGGATTTTGCGCTATCGCAGCGGCCTGCCTCCCGATACCGCCCGCCGTCGTTTCACCACTCCGACTCGCATTGATGACCGATACGCGATATCCTTTGTCAACCAAAGCCTTTTCCAATTGCGTATAAAAAGCATCCGCCGCCGGCAACCGATGTCCGGCCGCCAAACTGTCACCATAAACCATCAATTTAAAATCGCCGGTTGCCGCCCCGACTGACCAAGATAACAACATTCCCACCATAAAAACAATAAAGCGCATTTGAAACCCCTTTCACATCCATCGTTCGAGATACCTCAGAATATGCGGCTTTTCGATAGCCGTCAAGGGCCACCGACAAAAATTCACATAAATAAAAAAAAGTTCTTGACATTTCGTTTTAAAAAAGGCATATTATACCCACTTTCGATATGGAAGGGTGGCCGAGTGGTTAATGGCAGCAGACTGTAAATCTGCCGACTTATGTCTACGAAAGTTCGAATCTTTCCCCTTCCACCATGTTTTAAACCGCAGTTTTTTGCGGTTTTTTTCTTAGGCTTTTTTTTGACAAGTTCTTTTTTTTATGCTATTTTAATAACATTGAAAAGCTATTATTCAGGAGGATAGAAATGAAGATGACTCAAGAAGAAGATTGGACTGCCTTGGCCGAGAAAATGCGGGAACCGTCCGAGGTGGTTGAGATAAAACCACTTCGAAAAAGTCAATTACCGAAATGGCATGAAAAAATCATTTTGGACTATCCATCCATCGGGGCCGAGGACTCTTTGGGATTTGCGGGGGGTTATATGCAGTACGAACCGACGTTGCAATCCGTTACGTATGCGAACGGAATGACATATTGGTCGGTCATCGGACGGATTTGCAATGTGGTATACAAGCCCTATCAATCTCTTAAAACGCCACCGGTTATTACACATTTGGGGGATTGGCGATATCGGATGGTGTTTTGTCCCATTGATTTAGACGGAACGATTTTATCCAAGTGGAGCGAGAATGTTGATTGGGGAATCAAAGAGAATATTTCCATCATTCGATATAGGTATGAATACGACATAAGATATCCGGAACCGATGTGTGGATCGATGCCACTAAACGGACCGATAGCTGAAGCATTTGGGAGTTTTTTGAATAATTGTTATCCTCGGCATATTCGGCAGATGTTTATACAAACAGCGAAATATCACGACAAAGTTGTTTCCGAGCGGAAAATAGATCGCGCCCTTTACACGCGGCCGGATCCGGAGCAATGCATAGGGGGCGGACATGTGACCTTTTATCATCCGGAGGCGGACACGACCCAGTTTTACAAGAAAGACCCGTTCAGTATTCCGGAGGATTGTTTGGGACGCCCTTTGTTTCATGGGCACCATTTTCCTTGTTTTAAATCAATTTTGAACTATGGCCGTTGGCGGCATTGTTCGGGACGTGAGCGGGAATAAAGGCGTTCGTCGGTTATTTTAAAAAAGGGCTTGACAAGGGAAAAAACGTCGTGTATGATAAATTATCTTTTTGACGCCGGAAGCCTTGCGGAAGGCGAAAGAAAGGATGTGTGCGGGTGTAGCTCAATGGTAGAGCTCCAGCCTTCCAAGCTGATCACGTGGGTTCGATTCCCATCACCCGCTCCAAATTCCGGCCGGCAGGTCGGGGATGTTCGGTTTAAAGAGGTTTTTGAACCGAAAATCAACAACGAAATCCGCAAGGATTTCATTTTTAACACTGATCAGTTAAGGAAAGAAAAATGAGTAAAGAAAAATTTGAAAGAACAAAGCCTCACTGCAATATCGGTACCATTGGCCACGTTGACCACGGTAAAACGACATTGACAGCGGCTATCACAAAAGTTTTGGCCGAACAGGGCGGTGCTGCTTTCGTTGATTACGCCAACATCGATAAGGCTCCGGAAGAACGCGCCCGCGGTATTACGATTTCAACGTCTCACGTAGAATATGAAACAGCCAAGCGCCACTATGCGCACGTTGACTGTCCGGGTCACGCCGACTATGTTAAGAACATGATTACGGGTGCCGCCCAGATGGATGGTGCTATCCTGGTTGTTTCCGCCGCTGACGGTCCGATGCCGCAGACACGCGAACACATTTTGTTGGCTCGTCAGGTAGGTGTTCCGGCGATCGTTGTTTTCATGAACAAAATGGATATGGTGGACGATCCGGAATTGTTGGAATTGGTCGAAATGGAAATCCGCGACTTGTTGTCCTCTTATCAATTCCCGGGCGACGAAATCCCCGTTATCAAAGGTTCTGCCAAAGTTGCTTTGGATGGCGGTGATCCGAAGATGGGTAAAGAAGCTATCTTGGCTTTGATGGATGCGGTTGATAATTATATTCCGCAACCGGATCGTCCCAAGGATCAACCGTTCTTGATGCCGATTGAAGACGTGTTCTCTATTTCCGGCCGTGGAACAGTTGTGACAGGGCGTGTAGAACGCGGTGTGTTAAAAGTCGGTGATGAAATCGAAATCGTTGGTTTGCGTCCGACACAGAAAACAACCTGCACGGGCATTGAAATGTTCCGCAAGTTGTTGGATCAAGGTGAAGCCGGCGACAACATCGGTGTCTTGCTCCGCGGAACAAAGCGTGAAGAAGTTGAACGTGGTCAGGTTTTGGCTGCTCCGGGCACCATTACACCGCACACGAAGTTCGAATCCGAAGTTTATGTGTTGAGCAAGGATGAAGGTGGACGTCATACGCCGTTCTTTGCGAACTATCGTCCGCAGTTCTATTTCCGCACAACGGACGTGACGGGTACGATCGAATTGCCGGCCGGCGTTGAAATGGTTATGCCGGGCGACAACGTCAAATTGACGGTCACATTGATTGTTCCGGTTGCCATGAGCGAAGGTTTGCGTTTCGCTATTCGTGAAGGTGGCCACACAGTTGGTGCGGGTGTTGTTTCGAAAATTATTGAATAATTTTGATTGACAACAAAGGTCAAAGAAATCCCCGCTTTACCGCGGGGATTTTTCTTATTTCCCCGCCGCATTCCTTTGTTTTTTTTCTGTCATCCTTGCGAAAGCGAGGATCTTTCAACGGTTTTACATATTCCCTCAAAAAACGAAAAACAAAATTGTTTTGATATTGACAATACACCATATTGGTGTATATACTAACGTTGTTCCACGGAATAAAGGGAGACATTCCATGGAACAAAAGGGGGAACCTTAGCGACAAAGGGCGTCGTTGACGTTGATCCAAGGGTTAGACCCGACCTTGCCTGAACGGCTACTCTCTACATAATACGAGCCACACCCGCTTAATTTTGTGCGTGTCCAATAATATTTACCTATCGTATGTACCCATCCCGAACAACTGCCAGAATAACTGTTTGCTTTAACCGCTGCCAATTCTTCCGCCGTACACCCGTCTGTCACCGGTGCTAAACGCTTCCCAAGCGCATCGCAGAAGTTCTCTGCCGCATGATACGACATACGATCTGTCGATGCCGTGTATGTTTTCTCGTTAATCGTCACCGTCGTGCTACTAATTGTTTTGCACGTTCCATTCACCATCTGGCAACCAGTATACGATTGACAATATTGATTATCCCCACAATCGTCATTCGTCATACATTCACCATCCGTTTTGGTTGAGGTACATTCATAACTGTACGTTGATGTATTATATTGACACCACTCTCCCTCGCCACAACATTGATCGGCGCACGCTTCTCCGTTCGGGCAATAAACACAATAGTATCCGCGGGAGGCACTCCCCTCTTTCGCACCCGGACATTTGGTACATGTGCCACTCCATCGGTCACCATATCCGGCAACCGGATTATCCGCATCCGGACACGTTAAACATTGACTTCCATATAAAAACTCTCCCTCATCACAATCTTTATCCACCACACATTCCCCAGTATTAAAGTCATGATACTCATTCGTACCACACTCCTGCGCCCACGGATCATCTCCGTCGTCTACTTCATCATCCCCGTTCTCTTCTCCATTCCCTTCCCCAGGGACCAACGAATTATCCAATGTATTCGCAAATGCGAACAACATTTCATTCTCCCCCTCGGCGCATGTTGTATCATCATCATCAACCACAACACCTCCGACGGCCGTTTCCACCGGCATCGCCCAATCCTGTTTCAGGATGTCATCACACACCCGTTGCGGGACTGCCGATACCGTCAACGCAAAGAACCCTTTATCCCCCGCATAATCGTTTGTCGCTGTAACGGCGTGAATTCCCTTTATCCGCCCGTTGTCCCCATATTCCGATAAATTAATATCATGACCCAAGATGCGTTGTTGACTTGCCGTCACGGCCCGTTTCCGCACTTCGTTGATAATGTCATTCGCATTCATTTTATCAATCGCATACCGATACCCGGCCACACCGCCAATCGATAACACGCCCATCACGGCCAGAACGCCCAACATTTCAACCATACTCCGACCATTTTCCATTTTGATTTCAGTCATTTATTACTCCTTTCGAACTGTAACACAAAAATGTACCCTTTCGTGTTACACTTTGGACAAAAAATGACAAATCGATAACCGATTAATTCTTAATAAAAAAGGACTTGCGTCACCCACCCGATTATGTTATAAAAACTGTAACAATTTAATGTACATTAAATTGTTACACTTCGAATTCTTTTTCATCACAACAAAGGGCTCTTTCCGAATCGGAAAAAAGTAAAAACCGATTGAAATTTTTATCTCTTTTACACACCCCCGAAAAATCGTTTTAACCGTTTTTTTAAAAAGCCGTCGTCACCCATTCGTCGGCATAAAATGATAACCTTTTGTTTATTATAGCATTTCTTAAAACGCGTAAAAGAGTATGCACTATATTTAGTATCAAAACCACAAGATATTGGGTCAAGTTTTTTATTTTTATTTTTTTCGGATTTAACGGTTGCTTTTCCCGGCAAAACCTGTTTTACTGATGACATCGGTTTAATTTCGGAATAAGGAAGACATCATGGATTGTTCACAGGATACCATTCTGGGCCAATGGGCAGCTATCTGCGCCCGCATTCAGGAAGAACAACACGACCGGTTCGCGGTCCGATGGCTGTCGAAAATCGTTCCGGATAAAATTGAAAATAACCGCGTTAATTTATTGGTTCCGTCCCCTTGCATCCATGAATTGGTAAAGCAAAACTATGCCGATCAAATCTTGTCTTTGTGGCAGGAACAAAACGCCGAAATCGGCGGATTGGATTTACAATTGGCCGTGACACCGCGACCGACGGCTCATCCGGTCAGAACACAAAAAACAATGCCGACGGTCACTCTGGCCGTTGAACCCGAAGAAAATAAAGCCATTCCGTCTTTATTGGATCCGGCGCATACATTCGATACATTTGTTGTCGGTCCGTCCAACCAATTTGCGTGTGCCGCCGCCCGTAAAATAGCCGAAGACGATTCGATTACCTTTAACCCGTTGTACATTCACGGCGGTGTCGGCTTGGGTAAAACGCACTTAATGCATGCCATTGCCTGGCGCATGAAAGAATTATTTCCGGATAAAAGCGTTCTGTATCTATCCTCCGAACAATTTTTTCACCAATTTATCCGTGCAATGCGCCCCGATAAAACGAATCGCTTTGAAAGCACGGCCAACTTCCGGGATTTGTTCCGTTCCGTTGACGTTTTGATGATTGACGATATTCAATTCATCTGCGGCAAAAAAGCGACTCAGGAAGAGTTTTTTCACACATTCAATACATTGATTGCCTGCGGTAAAAAAATTGTTTTGTCCGCCGATTCGCTGCCTCAGGATTTACAAGGAATCGAAGATCGCCTCAAAACCCGTATTGCCCAAGGCTTAATTGTCGATATTCATCCGGCTTCTTATGAACTGCGCTTGGGTATTTTAACGGAAAAAGCGGCTTCCCTTTCCATGAGCATTCCGTCCAATGTTTTGGATTTCTTGGCCTGTAACATTACATCCAATGTTCGGGAACTGGAAGGGGCTTTAAACCGAATCGTGGCGCACGCCGAATTGATGGGAAGTCCAATCAACTTGGAAACGACACGTTCTGTCTTAAAGGACATTTTAAATATCCGTGAAAAGGCCGTTCATATTACCGATATTCAACAAGCCGTCTGCGCACATTACGATTTGACACTGCTCGACCTGAAATCAACACGTCGGGAACGCCGAATCGCACGCCCGCGTCAATTGGCTATGTATTTGGCCAAAACACTGACACCCTATTCATTGCCGGATATCGGGGCTCAATTCGATCGGGATCACACAACAATCATGCACGCTGTTAAGACAATCGAAGGACTCCTGCCGCGTGATGCGCAATTGGCTGCCGACGCCGCGATTTTGACCCGTCGGTTGAAAGAAGGATAACTCGGTGACGGCATTCAACACACCGTTTATGCTTGGTTTTGATGAGCTGGAAGAAATGCTCGGCCGCATGAACAAAAGTGCCGAAGGTTTTCCGCCATATAATATTGAACAATTAGACGATACCGACTTACGCATTACATTGGCTGTTGCCGGTTATCTGGAAAATAATTTGGATATTACATTAGAGGATAACCAACTTGTCATTCGCGGTCATCAGGAAAATGATGCAACTCGCCGTTACTTACATCGCGGTATTGCGGCACGAACATTTTTAAAATCATTTGTGTTAGCCGACGGGATGAAAATCCTGTCCGCCCGGTTGGAAAACGGATTGTTGCATATTGACCTGCAACGTCCCGAAAAGAAAACCCGAATCGAAAAAATTACCATTCAAACCGAATCGCAACCCGTTTTATTACAAACGCCGAGGAAAACATGTCATCGAAAGAGCTAGATTTTTTTGACTTTGATAATATCCCGGATTGGGACTTCGACGATCGGGATTCGGGATTGGCTTACGCGAAAAAAGAACTGTTGAATCATAAACCGGTATGGGCCGTCTATAACGGATGCGGTGAGCTGATAGGCCATGCCACAACAAGACAAACGGCTTTAATTATCATGCGTCAGCATGACATGACCCCGCACGCCATTCATTAAACATCACCAAATTACCGAAATTCCTTGCGTTTGTATCAAAAGAAGACTATACTTATTCTTGTCTTCGATTCATTGTATATCGGGGGGGGATGTGGTTGAAAGACGGGGTTATAGATCTCACCCCTTTTCCCTTTCCTCAGGCGATCAATGTCTATCGAATTTTCGCCGATGATAAGGCTTTTTAATTAGGAGTTATTAGGTATGTTGACAGGTAAAGTAAAGTGGTTCAACTATAAAAAAGGATATGGCTTTATTACGCCGGACGAAGGGGATAAAGATGTCTTTGTTCACATTACGGCCGTTCATGATGCCAAATTGCGCGGGTTAGATGAAAATCAACCGATCGCCTATGATTTAAAGGAAGAAAATGGTAAAACATGCGCCACAAATTTGACGCTGAAATAAAATAAAGGGGTTCATTAAACCCGATAAAACCGGCTTCACGGCCGGTTTTATCATACCCGCGGATCTTTCTGATTCGCGGTATACTGCCGCCGCACATATCGGAAAGCAACCTCATCCCGTTGATGACGAATCACTTTGGAAGCCGCAGCCCGTTTTAATTGCCGGGCATCAATATCCGCATATAATTCCCCCAACACAATACCGTTTAACAAACACATCTGTTGTAACACATCGAAACGACTAATACTGAAAATATTCTTAAAAACAGCCTGTCCGGCGTTTTTTTGCATTTTGCCCAATAGCTCCCGTCGTCGCAAATTCTCATCCGATAAACACAACACAACCGGCCGTCGACACAACCATGCCCATGTGGCCTTTTCTTCATTCCAAATACCAAGCCGCAATCCTGTTTGAATCACGAAACGCGCATGCCGCAAAACCGTTTCCGTATCCAAACTGAATAAAGTCGGTTGTTTTAAGGCGGCCGCAACATAATCCTGCCGACTCCCTCCGGCCGCTTGAACAACGGATAAAACCGTTTCAATATGCCGAATAATTGTTTGCGGATTCTGACTGAATAACGTCTTTTGCTTGATCGCCGCCCGCACATAATCACGCATAGTCATCCCGTCCTGCGCAAAATGACGCTGTACCGATTCAATATGATGAATCATCCGATTCGGATCTCCCAACAATAGCCGGGGTAAAGCAACCGCAATCGCCGCATAGCCCTTTTCCGTCAAACCCTCTTCCCGAAAATGATTTACAACCGTTTCAATCCGTTTCCGCATCATTTCCGCATCGGTAAAGAATAAAGCCGGCTGATTCCCGACAGCCTTCCGATACACTTCTGACGACACACCATACGCCTGCAACACAGATGTCGCTTGTTCCACATGCCCGATAACCGTTTCTGTTTTCACATAAAATAAAGATGGGTTATGCATGATTCGCTGCATACCGACCGAACGTTTGATCCCGCCTTTATGAAACCAAGATAAAATCGCTTCCACCCGATCAATCGTTCTTTGTCCGTCCAGAAAAAATAATGACGGGTTATTCAACGCCATGCCGACATACATCTTTTGCGTCAATCCGTCCGGCGCAAAATGCCGTGATACGGACTCTATATGCCCGATAATCGTTTCGGCCGGCTGCCCGAATAACGTCGGATACGCCAGAAAAGCTTTGATAAAAGCAGAACGCCCATACCCGCACGCCTGAAAATAATCCGAAACGGTTTGAACACGATCCGCGACCATCGATACCGGCAAAGCCAATCCATGCACATTTTTAACAAAGATGTGCCGGACATCTTCCCGTGTTATGTCAAAGGCTTCCTGCCAATCCCGTACCAATTCCGGTGAAAACCGTAAATCGTGTTGGGCAATGCGTGCCACCAGAAACCCCATACGCAAATCACTTTTTAAAACCTCGGCACAACATTCATCCGACAAATGAAAGAATCTCATCGCATCCCATAAAAAACGAACCGAACGATAAATCGCATCTTGCCCGCGCTTCACACCGGCCAAACGTGTCCAAATATCTTCTTCCGTTATTTTATCAACCATTTTGTTCGCCCCGTTACAATTTTTATCCCGCTTCTCTGCCGTTTTCTTTTTATCAGAATATCACATACTTATATTTTTGTCAACTTATTTCTACAACACCTCTTTTTCCCACAAAAAAACCTTTCATAATCGAAAGGTTTTTTCACATTATCATGATAGCCAAAGACGTTTATTTAATCTTCTTTTCGACAAATTCAACGTGTTTGCGCGCTTTTTTGTCATACTTGCGGATTTTCATTTTTTCCGTCTTTTTCCGCGGGTTTTTCTTGGTCACATAAAAAGTACCCGTTCCCGCACTGCTTTCCAATTTAATTTCAATCGTTGTCGGCTTTGCCATAGTCTTCTTCCTCTACCTTTGTTAAACAAGTTTCATCAGTATACAAATCATTTTATAAAAAGTCAAGCAAAAAAAGCGTCATTAAACGGGCAAGTTAAATTCATACCCTTCGGATTCCAATAAATCCATCATGCGAATCAGGAATTGCCGTTCCCGTGAATCCACCTGACTGTCTGCCATAATGATCTTAACCATCGTTTCCATCAATCCTTGAACGGTCTCTTTTCCCTTATTGACAGCCCGTCCCAAAGCCAACGTAAAACTTTCTTCATCCGGCGCAATGGAAATTAAATAGTCGTTCAATTCCTGCTCATCATACCGCAAATCGGTCGTCCGAGCCTTCACATAATCAATCACTTTTTGCCGTTCTTCTTTTCGCCGCACCCCGTCAATTGACGATAAATACATCAAAACCGTTATTTCATGTCCCAACCGGTCAATCACCTTGGCAAAATCATTCACAGGCGCCGGAATCACATCGGCAGCAACCGCCGATACTCGCCCCTTAACATCAATCCCTAATCGATTTTGAACAAATTCATACGGATTGGTATAAACCCGACCCGATCCGATATCCCGAATTTCCGTCACGTTCCCAAGCTTAATCAACCGCGGCGCGCGAATATCCATCGCAACCCCGTCAATATATAAATCACCTTTGGCATGAATAATCCGCCGGATCAAAATATCCCTGTTTTTTTCATTACCCGATATCGACCGATACGACATCGTCACCAATAAAGACACCCCCGCGGCCGCCTCCCCCGCCTGCGACAAAGTCTGTCCGATTTCGGGCGGTGGCGGTACCGTGGCAACAGCCGGCGACACACTCCCGCGCCCTTCCGATAATAATTGAACAACTTCCCGTAAATCCGATGACTTAATTTCCATCTGTTACCTCTTTTTTCGAAACATCTCTATTATTCCCCGCCGTCCGGCTTCATACAAAGCCTCCCGCGAATCCGGTGTTAACGTATTATCCGGCAAATATGTGGAAAAAGCAAGCAGTTTTGTTTGCTCCTGTGTTAACGCGCCATTTGTTTTCTGCCCCAAAAAAGCCTGCCAATCTTCGGCTGCCAACTTCGCCGTCCGTTCCCGCGGATATAAAACCAACGCAACCCGTTTAAACAAAGCCGACATCTGACGCGCCAAAACAACCGGATGTTCATACGTTCGATATAATTGTTTTAATTCCCGTAAAGCAAATTGCTTCGGTTGTCGATACCACCAGACAAAAGACAACACACCGATACCGATAACCACACATATCCCGCCGGCAAGCACCCACCAACCGACCGCCGGGGGCCACCATTCCGGCGCAACGGCCGCCTGAATATCCCGCAACCCCGATAAATCAATCGTCATCCCTGCCCCCTTAAACAAAAAGCCGCCACCAAAGCCAAATATTCATCCGTTGTCCGCACCGGTACATATCCCCACCCGTATCGTGTCGCGTTCTCACGAATAAATGCTGTCTGCTGCCGAAAACTGCGCGCAAAAGTATCCTGCAATCCCTTTTCCGCCGTATTGACGACGATTCGTTCCCGACCGTTTGTCATCGGAAAAACACCGGTCGGCAAACGGGCTTCCATCTCATCATAAATCTGAATCAATGCTATCTCACTTTTGCGACCGATTCGGGCTAATTCCTTAACCGTCGCCGTCGTCATGTCGCGGCAATCGCTACACACAAAGATCAACGCCCCGCTTTCCGCCATGCGACCGATTTCGGTGACCGCCTGTGTCAAAGAAGTTTCATCCGCCCCTGTCTGCGTCGGAACCGCCGCAGCCGTCACATCGGGAATAAAATGCAAAAGCCCGTCCTCCCCACTGTCCAACCGACGTGTCTTAATTAAGTCCGGTAAAATTAACAATGTCCGGATTCTATCCCTTTTACGCTCTGCCAACCACCCCAAAAACATCGTCAATCGTGCCGCCACAACCGATTTAAAATCACCGCGACTGGCGAATTTCATCCGACTGCGCATATCACACACCAAATAAACCGGACGTTCTTTTTCTTCCGTGTATAACTTTGTAAAAGGCTTACCATATTTAGCCGTCATTCGCCAATTAATCTGCCGAATGTCATCTCCCGGCTGATACGCCCGCATTTCCTGAAAATCAAGCCCGCGTGTCCGAAAAGGGGAACGCGTATCCCCAACGCCGTTCATAACCGCCTGCCGTGTTTCAGGGGCTTTTGCATGACGCGCCAAAGCTTTTAAAGCCACCAAATCATCTTGCGAAACCGTCACCGGATTATGCGGCACGTCAAAAGGCATTTTTCCTCCCTATGGCAACGGCACCCGTTCTAATAACAAAGCCAATATATCATCCGTCGACATCTGCATGGATTTGGCTTCAAACGACGGAATGATACGATGCCGCAAAACGGCCGGAATTAAATCCTGAATATCCTTCGGCGTCACAAAATCACGTCCGGCCAACCACGCCGCCGCCCGTGCCGTCACATCCAAAGCGATTGTCCCGCGCGGACTGGCTCCGTAACTCAATAACTTGGCAACATCCTCTCCATACGCTTCGGGTTGCCGCGTCGCCATAATAAACTGCACGATATATTCTTCCAATTCCGGTGACATATAGGTATCCAACACTTCCCGACGTGCCACAAAAATCTTCTCTTGCCGCAACTTGGGAAACCGCGGCGGCGGCATTTTCTTTTCTTCCCCTTGGACAAGCTTTAAAATCTGCCGTTCCGATGCAATATCGGGGTAATCAATTTTAACATACATTAAGAACCGATCCAACTGCGCTTCCGGCAACCGATACGTTCCCTCCTGTTCAATCGGATTCTGTGTCGCCATTACCATAAACAAGTCCGGCAATTGATATGTTTCGTTTCCGATTGTCGCCTGCCGCTCACCCATAGCCTCTAACAAAGCCGACTGTACTTTTGCCGGAGCCCGATTAATTTCATCCGCTAAAATCAAATTGTTAAAAATAGGCCCTTTTTGAAAGAAAAAGCTATTTGTTTCCGGCCGGTACACATCACTGCCCGTAATATCCGACGGCAATAAATCCGGCGTAAATTGAATCCGTTGCGCTTCCGCATCAATTGTTTCGGCTAAAATTTTAACCGCCTTTGTTTTGGCCAGCCCCGGCAATCCTTCCACCAATAAATGCCCGTCACTCAACAAAGCAACCAACAATTTTTGAACCAATCCCGCCTGTCCGATAATGCGAGAGTTCATATATTCTTGTAAACGTAAAAATTCTTCTTTAACAGCACTCATACCATAGACCCTTTTTCGTTATTTAATCTGATTTAATATATATTTTTTAAAAACAAATTGCAATCGTTTTCCACCCGCTTTCACCACAAAAATTTGCCGGATATCGTTTTTGTGGTATAATAAAAGAAGAGGAGGACACTACCATGCCCATGAATAACCGAACAGACCGCTTTCGTCCTAAATATATTCACCGGCGCTTGGAACGTACCCGACCGCTCAGTCGTGCTCAACGCGAGCGGTTTGAAAAGACCTCTCTCAGCATAACCGATCGCGCTTTGTTGAATTTAATTGCAAAAGAAAAAAATGCCGATCGGTTAAAAAAATTATTGGAAAAAGCCAAACAACGCAACTTGTCACAACAAACGCAAAAGGAACAAATCCGACTGCAAAAAATGACAGAGGCTCGCAAACAATTACAAAAAGCCATCAAAACGTTGGCCAACCAACCGCAAAGTGCCGAACGGACAAAAGATAATATGACCAATCTGATGCGCGGTCGTGTCAAAAACGGCCTGAAAGGAATGGCCAATATGGCACGTTATGGTGCTTTTGGATCCAAACACACCCGTGCGGCCGAACAATTCACGCGTGCCGCCGGTGATTTAAAACAATACACATCCGATAAAGATTTTCGATCGGTATTAAGCGAAACGCTGAAACGTGCCTCAACCCCGATGACCTCCTATGAACAAATTAAAGATGTCGATGGTCGAGATAAAAATCTGGAAGGTCGTAAATCGGAAAAATCCAACCAACGACAAATGGCCGAAATCCGAATCAGACGTACCAATTATTCATATAGCCGATAAAAATCAGCCGCCTTGCCGCACTCGCTCCACATACGGGCGGAAATCATCAATGACATGCCGGTAAACAGCCTGCTTAAACGGAATAACGGCATCGGCAATATCTTCCAACGCCATCCATTGGTAATCAATAAATTCTTGATACACATCGGATGATAAATTAAAAGCCTCTTCCCCCGCCGTCAACAAAAACAAAAACCACTTTTGTCGCTGCCCGCGAATGGATCGCCGACGCCGTACCGTCGGCGGTAAATCATATTTGTACCACTTCTTGGCGACAGTCAACAACCGTACATCTTTCGGATGCAGTCCCGTTTCTTCACGCATTTCGCGATAAACGGCCGTTATCGGCGTTTCCCCTTTGTCGATACCACCCTGCGGCATTTGCATCCGATAGGCCATTCCCTCTGATCGGGCGCGAAGTCCCATCCAAACTCGCCCTTCCCGATTGATAATCATCATTCCGACATTCGGCCGATACCCGCGCGCCACGAAGCCTCCTTATTTCTGTTGTCGGGACAAAGCGATTGCATGCAAAATATCCAATGCTCTGTCCAATTGATAATCGGTGTCGGCTGCTTTGTCCGCCTCATCCGTTTTGGCCGGTGACTTGCCGGTCGATACTTTAACCGCCTTAGGCTTATCCGTTTCACTGGCCTTTTTGCCTTCCTCGGCCGACAAAGCCTGCGGCAGGTTCCCCTCGCCAAATCCTGTGATAACCGGTAATTCTTCAATTTTAGCCCGCGGAATCACAATATCCGGCTCAATCCCTTTGGCCTGAATCGACTTACCGGAAGGCGTGTAATACCGCGCCGTCGTAATCCGAATACCGCCAAATCCCGGAATAGCCCGTATCGTCTGAACCGATCCTTTTCCGAAAGATTGCAACCCGACAATAACGGCCCGCCGATGATCCTGCAAAGCCCCGGATACAATTTCTGATGCCGACGCCGATCCTTCATTGATTAAAACAACCATCGGTAAACCATCCGTGACATCTCCCTCCGTTGCGGAAAAACGCATCGTATCCTCCGGCTTACGGGATCGGGTGGAAACAATCTCCCCTTCGTTCAAAAACAAATCACACACACCGACGGCCTGATCCAACAATCCGCCCGGATTGTTACGAACATCCACCACAAATCCTTTGATGTTTTTGGGACCGATTTTCTTTTTTAAATCTGTAACGGCCTTTTTGACCATATCCGTCGTCGTTTCACTAAACGTAATAATCCGAATGTAACCGATATCCCCTTTGGCCTCATATTTGACCGGCTTCACCTGAATAATATCCCGTACCAAGGTCACATCAAACGGATCCTGATCCTTTCGGGAAATCGTCAACGTTACCTTTGTCTTGGGCTTTCCCCGCATCTTTTTGACCGCTTCGTTTAAACTCAACCCAACAACCGATACCCCGTCAATATGCGTAATATAATCGCCGGTTTGTAATTTAGCCTTAAAAGCCGGTGTATCATCAATCGGTGACATAATCCGAACAAAGCCGTTGTCCAGGCTGACTTCCATTCCCAAGCCGCCGAATTCCCCCTTCGTCTGTGTTTCCATTTCTTCATACGATTCGGCATCCATAAATCCGGAGTGCGGATCCAACGACGTCAACATTCCGTCAATCGCCGCTTCGACAAGCTTTTTATCATCCGCTTCTTCAACATAATCTTCCTTAATCGTACTGAAAGCCGCCCCGAACAACTCCATCAACATATACGGGTCATTCGGCTCAATCGGTTCTGCCTCTTTTTTGGTAGCGCCCATCACCATCGTTGATACCAAACATAAAACTGCCGCTGTCACTATGACATTCTTTCCCGCCATTTTCTGTCCTCCTATCCGCGCGATACAAACCACGGCGCCGGATCAACCGGCTGTCCGTCTTTTCTGATTTCAATGTATAAATCCGGATTACCGTCTTTCATCTGACCGATCGGCTCCCCGGCTAAAACCGTCTGTCCGACATTCGTGTCAATACGCGCCATGCCGGCCAATAAAGTTAAATAATTGTCCCCATTGTCCAAAATAAGCAACTGCCCGTAATTTTTAAACGGTCCCGCAAACAAAACCGTCCCGTCCGACGGAGCCACCACCTGAGCCCGCGCCCGCCCCCGCAACGTCATCCCGCGCGTATGCGCACCGGCAATCGTTGTATCCCCGAAAGATTGCACGATATTTCCCCGAATGGGATATAACAACTGCCCGTATACCTTGGCGAAACTGCCCGGTTTTGATTGGGATATCAAAGCCGTTCCCGTCGCCGGCATACGAAAACTCGGCCGAGACTGTCCGATATATTGTACCGCCGACTGCGTCGCCCGCATTTGCTCTTCCTGCCGTTTTTTCTCGGCCGCCAACTTAGCCAATAAATCTTTTAAGTCGCTGGCCTGTGCCGCCAAAGCCTGTACTCGTTTGGAAGCCTGATCCTGCGACGCTTTGTATTGCGCCTGCAATAACGATTTCTGCTGATACAATTTATCCATCTGAGCC
Organism: uncultured Alphaproteobacteria bacterium; assembly: GCA_944393195.1. GTDB lineage: Bacteria > Pseudomonadota > Alphaproteobacteria > CAAHEQ01 > UBA3637 > CALXZG01. Next base: position 19,587 of record CALXZG010000006.1, on the reverse strand, counting down.
GACCGCTCGCTCAATTGCGTCGTCGCTGCCTTAATTTGAACAATCTGCTGTTGTAAAGAAGAACGCAACTGACTCAATTCCGCCAAGTCCGACCGTGTTTGCCGATTGACCCCGCCGATAACCGGTAAACTGTATTGCATCATCATGCGACTGCGCAACATGTTCAACGGTGCCGAGGCTTGAAACAATAATAATTCGGGCGGACGCAAAGCCAACGTCTGCATCCCCGTTACCACACGCACCAACTGTTGATCACTCATAGCCAAGCGTTTTTCCAATTCGGCCTGTCGCGCCTGGCTCTGCTCCTGCTTTTTTTCCAAAGCCGACAAAGTTTCTTCTTTTTCCTGAATGCTGCGCGCCAATTTAACCATTTGATTTTGAACCGTCCGTACTTCACCGGATAATTCAACTGCTTTTCGCTGATTTTCTTTTTGTGAAGCCCGTTCTGCCTGAATTTGTTGCTCAATCCGCCGCAAATCCGCCTGTGTGGGCGCGGCCGCCACGGCACCCGCCCAACACAAAGCCAAAACGAATAAACTCCACCCGCGCACGAACTATCCTTTCCGAAGCAATGAATGCCCCGTCATTTCCGCCGGCTGTGATAATTGCAACAATGCCAACAACGTCGGCGCAACATCACATAACCGCCCGTCGGATAAGCCCGTCACATCGGCCGGCGCATTGACCAATACCGCCTGAACCGGTGTCGCCGTGTGCGCCGTGTACGGACCACCGCTGACCGGATCTTTCATCTGCTCGGCATTTCCGTGATCGGCCGTGATAAACATCACTCCGCCTTTGGCTTTCACGGCTTCCACAACACGACCGACACAGGCATCCACCGCCTCGGCCGCCTGAATCGCCGCCGATAACACGCCGGTATGCCCGACCATATCCCCGTTGGCATAATTAACCACAATCACGTCAAATGCGTCACTGTTAATCGCCGCAACCAATTTATCGGTCACTTCATACGCCGACATTTCCGGCTTTAAATCATAGGTCGCCACCTTCGGACTGGGAACCAAAATCCGTTCTTCCCCCGGGAACAACGTCTCTTTACCGCCGTTAAAAAAGAAAGTGACGTGCGCATACTTTTCCGTTTCCGCAATCCGCAATTGCGTCAAACCGGCCGCCGACACCACCTCACCAAAAATATTTTTTAAATCTTCCGGCGGGAATAAAACATGCATCCACGCATTGTGATCAACGGAATATTCCGTCATCGCAACCGCATCCGCGAATCGCACAACCCGTACCCGTTCGGCCGCCGCAAAGTCCGGCTGTAACAACATCCGTGTGATTTCCCGCGCCCGATCCGACCGATAGTTCGCCATGATCACACCGTCGCCGTCCGACATGCCGTGATAATCCCCAATCACACACGGTTCCATAAATTCATCAAAAACACCGGCCTGATAAGATGCGGCAATAGCCTCATCCGCTGTCGCAAACCGCGGCGCTTCGGCGTTAACCAAAGCCCGATAGGCTTTATCTACCCGTTCCCACCGGTTGTCCCGATCCATGGCATAATAGCGGCCGGACAAAGTCCCGATGGATACATGCGCCATACCGGCGATTTCCTTTTCTAAATCGGCCACAAATCCGCGCGCCGAATCGGGCGGTGTATCCCGGCCATCCAAAAATCCGTGAATCACAACCGATATGCCGGCCTGATCTAAAATTCGAGCCAACGCCACAATATGCGTCTGCATGGCATGCACACCGCCCGGCCCCAAAAGTCCCATCACATGACACACACCGCCGGTTGTCCGAACGGCATCAATCAAATGTGTCAAGACGGGATTCACATCCAACGTTTTATCGGCAATCGCGGCATCAATCCGCGGCAAATCCTGCATCACAATCCGTCCGGCACCCAAGTTGGTATGCCCGACTTCCGAATTACCCATCTGCCCCGCCGGCAATCCGACATCAAGCCCGGATGTCTGTATCATCGCCGTCGGATATTTTTGAATTAACGTATGCCACACGGGCGTATTCGCCATTTCAATGGCATTGTTGTCCTTTTCGGCGCGGTATCCCCAACCGTCAAGGACGCATAACACTACTGGTTTAGGTCTGGTCATTTTTCATTCCTCTTTACTTTTTTGTGTGAGTCTGGCGGCATTATAAAAGAAAAAACGGAAAAAGTATACACTCTTTTCAAAAAAAGACGTGCTTTTTTGATAAAAACCGTGTATAAGAGGAAAATGATTTTATCATTTCATTACGATCAAGGAGTTCATCATGGGTTTTTTATCATCGATTCAACACCTGTTTGCCGATAAAAAAAGAATTCTCGGTGCCACCGATTTTCGCCGGGCACTCAATAACAACGAATTCGTTTTTTATTATCAGCCCGAATGGGATTTAAAAACCGGTCGCGTGATGGGGGTTGAAGCCCTGATTCGTTGGGAAAGCCCGAACGGCATTATCCCGCCCATGGAATTTATCCCTATGTTGGAAAAAACAGGCCTGATTAACGAATTCACCCCGTTTTTATTCAATCAAACACTGAAAGATCTGCGCGAATTATACCAGGCCGGTTTTGATAATTTGTTTATGTCCGTTAACCTTTCCATTATTCAATTGAAAGACCCAAGCCTGCTGGATACCATTCGTCAAAGTTTGGACAAGTATGCCATTTTACCGGAAAAACTGGAATGCGAAGTGACGGAAACAAAACACATGGATCGGGCGGCGATTGAACACCAAAACCTGCATCAGATGCGCGACATGGGTATCCGCCTGTCCATTGACGACTTCGGATCGGGACATGCCTCTTTTAATTATCTGAAAGATTTAGATGCCCACAAACTTAAAATCGACCGTGATTTTATCCAAAGCCTGTTCGATAAACCGGCCAACGAAACAATTATGCGGACGATTATCGGCCTCGGTCATTCCTTGGGATTAATTGTTCTGGCGGAAGGCATCGAAACATCCGAACAGGAAAAATGGCTGCGTGAAAATGAATGCGATGTCGGTCAAGGCTTCTGGTTTTCTCGTCCGCTGCCGTTGACCATGCTCATTCCCTTCCTGCGAACACATCAGGAAAAACAACAAAATCAATAAGGAACCGTTTCCATGCCCACCCATTACCCCGCTAAACCGGAACTATTGTTGCCGGCCGGTTCTCTGGACCGGTTAAAAACGGCTTTTCTGTATGGTGCCGACGCCGTGTATGCCGGTATGCCGGCTGTTTCCCTCCGCAACAAAACATCCTTTACGCCCGAGGAGATGAAAGCCGGTATCGAGTACGCCCATTCATTGGGTAAAAAAGTCTACCTGACGTTAAACTTATTTACCCACAATCGCGATATCCCCGCTCTGCAAAACTTTATTGATAAGCTATCCGATTTCAAACCCGACGGCGTTATCGTTGCCGATCCGGGTGTCTTTGCCGCCGTCAGACAACAACTGCCGGATTTACCGATTCATATCTCGACACAGGCTAATATCTGCTCTTCTCTGACTGTCAAATTCTGGCGAGACATGGGGGCTTCCCTCTGCGTTTTGGGACGCGAAACACCCTTAACCGAAATAGCGGAAATTCGCTGTGATTGCCCCGACATCCGCTTGGAAACATTTGTCCACGGTGCCCTGTGTGTCAGCTATTCCGGCCGTTGCCTCCTGTCTAATTTTATGACCGGTCGCAGTGCGAATAAAGGTAATTGCGCCCACGCCTGCCGCTGGCGTTACCAAGTTTACAAAAATACACCTGTACATCCCGATTCGCAATCCGATTTTTATCTGGAAGAAGAAAACCGTCCCGGTGCTCTGATGCCGATTACCGAAGATGAACACGGCACCTATATCATGAACTCACGCGATTTGTGCTGGCTTCCGCGCTTAAACGATATTTTGCCGGTCGGTATCGATTCGTTTAAAATCGAAGGTCGCAACAAATCCGAATATTACGTAGCCATTACCGCCCGCGCCTACCGGCACGCCATCGATGATTGGTTTGCCGATCCGACGCATTGGTCTCCGGAAAAATATATGGCCGAAATCATGACCTTACAATCCCGCGGCTATACCGTCGGCTTTTTGGACGGTAACGCCGGTCCCGAAGCCCAAAATTATGATGTATCGGCCAGCAACGGTGATTGGCGCTTTACCGGTATCGTTCGGGCACATCACCACGACCGCTTAATCGTCGAAGTCAAACATAAAATAACCCGCGGGATGATATTGGAAGGTGTATCTCCGCTGACATGGGATCCCATACCCCTTTCCGTCGCCGATTTTTATGACGGCAAAACCGGTGATTTATTGGAAACGGTCTCCTGCGGTCGCCCCGGACAAACAATTGAAATACCCGTCAAACCCGCGGAAATGCAAGGTTTACCGCCACTTTCCGTCATTCGAAGCAGGCCTCCGAAAGGTTCTATGTAACTTTTTGAAAAAAAACAAAAAAAAGTATTGCAAAAAAAATAAAAGAATATTATATTGACTTTGTCTTTACAAAAAGGAGTATTACCATGACAAAACAAATCAACGAAGAAAACATCCGCGTCGCGGCATACTTCATTTGGCAAAACGCCGGTTGTCCGCAAGGTGCCGAACAAGAATGCTGGATGAAAGCATGCGAACAATTGTTTTCAACAGACACAAAATCCGCCAAAAAAACGACGGCTAAAAAAACATCCGTTAAAACGGTGAAGGCATCTGCTTCTTCTTTAAAGAGCAATTCTTCTTTAAAAAGCAGCGCCTCTTCGGTTGTTAAATCGATGGCAAAACCGGCCGCTAAAAAAGCGCCGGCTAAAAAGTCGGTAAAACCGGTTGCCTCCGCCGAACCGTTCTACGGTATTCGGAAATAAGCGGATAATTGATAATAAGGGGCGGAATTATCCGCCCTTTTTTCATGCCCTTTTTGCTTGACAGAAAGAATATCCCGGCTTATCTTTGAAAAAAAAGGAGCAAACATGGACAGATTATCGGCATATATCGATTCGGGTAACGGAAGTGGCTTTCGTTGTTTTTTTTGGTTTTCCGCCATACTGACACTCTTAATCGGTGGCTTTTTCTACGCCTCACTCCGTCAACTGCCACATCAGGAACAAGTCCAAACTTTCCTTAACACCTTTCCGCCCGTCACAATCCAAAACGGTCAAATTACGGCACCGACCGATACCGTATGGACAAGCCCGGTCAACCCCGATAACCTGGTATTTACCATTGATACCCGTTCCCATCAACCGGCCGATGCCGACCGCGCCGACGGAATTTATTTATTGACAAACCATGTTTTATTCAAAGCCAACGGCTCAATACAAACATTGCCATGGCCCGATGGAACAACTGTCCTGACCCACCAAAAACTACTCGATACATTCCAAGAAACATTGGTTTCCGCCACCGTTTTATCGGCCGCTATTATTTTTGCTATTCTCTGGTTGGGCATGGCCTTAACCATTCTTCTGACACGATTACTGCTTTGGGTACTACGCCGACACACCGCCCGCAATAAAATATCCCGTGCCGCATGCGTCGGCTGGACAGCCGTCATCCTCCTGAATACAGGTCTGCTCTTCGCCGGTTACGGCTTCTCCGTTTTAATGATGATTCTGATGGCCGGTATTATCGCAACCGTCGGTATTTTGTATACACTCTGATGCCCATTCCGTTACTTGGCCGGCGGTTCAATTAAACAAGCATCCCCATAAGAAAAGAAACGATACCGATTCGCAATGGCGTATTGATAGGCGGCCTTCATCACATCAATTCCCGCGAAAGCACACACCAACATAAACAATGTCGACCCCGATAAATGAAAGTTGGTAAACATCACGTCAACCGCTTTAAACCGATAGCCCGGCGTAATGAAAATACTGGTTTCTCCGGCAAAAGGACGAACCACCCCGTTTTCATCGGCGGCCGATTCCAATAAACGCAACGATGTCGTTCCCACCGTTACGATTCGCCGCCTCTGCCGACGCGCCGTATTAATTTTATCGGCAACCTCCGGCGATAAAACACCAAATTCGGCATGCATGCGATGTTGATCCGTATCATCCACCTTAACCGGTAAAAAGGTCCCCCCACCGACATGTAGAGTCACGAATACCCGCTCAATCCCTTTGGCGTCTAACCGCTGAAACAACTCCGGCGTAAAATGAAGCCCCGCCGTCGGCGCCGCCACAGCCCCCTCATGTCGCGCATAAATTGTCTGATAATCGGCTTTATCCGATTCCCGCCCGCCACGCAACCGTTTAATATACGGCGGCAAAGGCATTGTCCCGACCGTATGTAAAGCCTCCATTAAATCGGCACCGGCTTTATTAAAACGAACCACAACGGCACCGCTTTCCGTTTTATGCAGGACAACGGCCGAAAAATCGGGCGTAAAAACAACCGTATCCCCGATTTTAAGCCGCCGCGCATTTTTCACCAAAGTCACCCAATCGCTCAGGTTTTCCTGCTTGAATAAAGTCATTTCTATTTTAGCCGCACCGCGCATCCCGTATAAACGCGCCGGAATAACCTTGGTATCATTAAAAATCAATAAATCATCCGGTCGTAATAATCGATCCAAATCCGCAACCGTCGCATCCTCACATCGACCGTCCGATAAAATATGAAGCAGGCGCGCCTGATCTCGCGGTTCAACCGGCTCATGCGCAATTAACTCTTCCGGTAAATCAAATTGAAAAACGGCTGTCTTCATCGTGTGGCCTCACGCTCAACCGTACCGTTTTCGGTCGCACGCTCCCCACCCGTCGGAACCGAATTGATATCCGTTTTCTCATTCTCGGATAAAGCCTCTGCGACTCCGCCGACCGGTATCGCTTGTTCCGAAACATCGTCTTCTTCCAACAACCCTTTTTCTTTGGCAAAACGCTGCCCCCACGCATTAATCTGATCGATTAAGCGATTTCGAATAGCCGCTGAATCCTGCGTTTCAAGGCGCAACTGCTCCACGATTTTCTGCCGTAACGGTAAACATTTGGTATTGGGTGAAAACACCAAAAACATTTCCAACTCGGCTAATGATTTTTCACTGTACACAATGTCATTTTCAATTTTCAATCGACGCGCTTCCGCCTCCGCCGCATACGGGCTTCCCAATAAATAATCAACTTCTCCCGTCATCAATAACGTAAAAGCCTCCTGTGCCGAATCGACTTGCCGAATATCCAATCCCTCCGGTAATCCGCGATAGATTAACGAATAAAATTCCTCATCCTTCCGTACAACACCTTTTAAACCGATTAAATCATCAAAGCCGTCAACTTTTTTTTCTTTTCCTTTGGGAAAAATAACCAAAACAATGTTTTTAAAAAATCCCGGAGTCACAAAAATATTTCCCGTCCGAATAAAGCGCGTGTCATAATAGGCACCGACAAACAAATCAATTGTTCCTTGGTTCAACGCGCGCAAAGTCTCCTGATACGTTTCAAACCCGACCGGCAACATATAAATTCCCAAATCATCACAAACTTTTTTAATGAGCTCAATACTAAACCCCTGCCCGACATTGACAGCCCGTTGATACTTGTCCGCTTGTAAAATATCCACCCACCCGAACGGCGGATTCGTCGGAACGGTCGCAACACGCATCGGAAAAGCCGGTGTCCCGCATTCAATCTTTGACAGGTCCGTCTTCTTTTGCTTTTGCGTTTGTTCCTTGTTCTGAGTATTGGCCCCCACATACGAAACACTTTGAGCCACCCCTTGTCCGACCAGACTTAAACATCCCCAAATCAATACAGCCGCCATCCATATACGCATGCTATTTTTTCCTTCTCTTTGCTAAAATAACCCGTTCTCTCGGAAAGGTTAAAATCAACGATGTCCCTTTTCCAACCTCACTGTCCAACGTAACCTTACCTTGCTGTAATTCCATTAAACGCTTAATCAATACCAACCCAAGCCCGGTTCCCTTGTGCCGTCGCGTCAACACATTTTCAACCTGACTGAAAGGCTGAAACAACTGCTGTGCTTTGTCTTTCGGAATACCGATACCGTTATCCGATATCACAATGCGCATTTCTTTCTTTTTCGTCAAACCGATTTCAATATGAATCTTACCGCCTTCATCCGTTGTAAACTTCACGGCATTCGATAAAATATTTAAAAATATCTGCTTTAATGACCGTTCATCCAAATATAATGTCGGATGCATCGTTGCGGAATGCCAAGTGATTTCACGCGTACTTCCCCCCGGATATCGACGAATAATTCCAATCGCATCCTGTAAAACAGATTCAACCAAAACCTGTGTATCGACTAATTTTTGATGTCCGCCCTCAACACTCGATAAATCTAAAATATCATTGATCAAAGACAATAAATATTGCCCACTTGTATAAATATACCGGACATATTCCTGATACTTGTCCGGAACCGGCCCGAAAACACCATTCTGCATAACTTCCGAAAATCCCAAAATAGCATTCAACGGTGTCCGCAGTTCATGACTCATGTGCGCCAAAAATTCGGATTTAGCCGTATTTGCCGATTCGGCTGCATCCCGCGCTTCAACCAAATCATGAATAATTAAGTTTAATTCATCCGTCTGCTTCTGCATGATTTCTTTGTTGCTTTCCAACTCATGAATCTGTAAACGCAACCGTTCTTCATATTGATGAATCGCAACCTGAGTCCGCCGCCGTAGTCGAATAGCCGCAATATTCTCACAAATTTCCGATAATAATTGTTGCAAGCGGAAAATTAAACTGTCCGAGAAAAATCCGACCGCATGCCCATACAAACTGACAACGCCTTCAATCTTTCCTTCAATCACAATCGGAAAAGCATACGTTGATAACACCGGCTTTCTGTTCTTTCGCGCAAAAGATTCCTGATAATACGGAATATTGCGAATATCACTGTATCCGACCGCCCTGAGCGTCATAAAAGCCTTAACCACGGCCACACCCTGCAACGCCGGATCTTCCAAATCAATATCCTTCATTACGTGCGGGAAAGCATGATCGTCCCCGACAACAAAATCGACATGCAATTTTTTATCCCGATACCCCAAAAAGAAGGCCGTTTTTAATCCGTAAATACCGATCACTTCATTCAACATATGACGCAATAAATCATACTCGTTATCATTATCGTTAAAGTGATGCAAAATCGATAAGACACGAAATACCGTCTGATAATATTTTTCCAACTCAATATTCCGTGCTTCGGCCGAAAAATCCTGAAACAACCACACCATTCCCTGACGCGGATTTCCCTCTTTCAACGCGAATGAAAAAACCTGATATAAAATCCGCCGCCCCATCCGATTCGTCAACAAACTCTGCATCGTCCACGTCTTACTCTTAAAAGCAAACCGCCGCCCCTTGCCGATAATTTTGGCAATCTCATTCGGTTCGGCAAACAAATCCGCCGCCACATGACCACGCCAATCGTTCGGACGCCCCTTTAAAAAGATGTCCATCGCCTGATTTCCCCAAACGACCTTTCCCCCTTTTGTCACCAAAATACCGATATTTTCACGCATTAATACGGAAAATAACTGTCGAATTTCATCGCCTTGCTTTTTATTCTGACGCCGCAATTCACGCGTCGTCGCCTGTAACAGAATTTCAACATCCTTGGCCTGAAAAAAACCGATTAGTCGCACAGCAGCAACCAAAATAAGTCCGATCAAAACAACCGTTCCATACAAAAACATCGTATGCGATAACGATTCATACACAAAAGCCACCAAAGGCGTATTCAATCCGGCGAAACGCAAGCTCCATTCATAGCTTAAAAAAACCGAAATAAAAAATAAAATCGTAAAAATAAAAATGGATATAATCCAATTTTTGTAATACCGTATCCAATAAAACAAGTTGAATAAACGCATCGGCTTCCTCCTCGCAAGTTTAAAGATACCCCAAACAAAATAAAAAAGACACAAAAAAATGCTTTTCCCTTGCATTTTTTTAAAAAATCGGCTATACATCCTCTATCGCAATCAGACCGATGCTTTCCGGACAACCGGAAAATGTGGCAGAGTGAATGATAAGCGGCAGACTTGTTATCGACGCCTTGGCGGAGATGAACGAAGGGCGTAAGCCCGAAGGACTAATCTGTGTTTGCGGCACGCAAACGAACAACAGATTGAGAGTCTGTCGGATCGGACACAACCCCACACACGATGGAAAGGTGGCAGAGTGAATGATAAGCGGCAGACTCGTTATCGACGCCTTGGCGGAGATGAACGAAGGGCGTAAGCCCGAAGGACTAATCTGTGTTTGCGGAACGCAAACGGACAACAGATTGAGAGTCTGTCGGATCGGACACAACCCCACACACGATGGAAAGGTGGCAGAGTGGTCGAATGCGGCAGACTCGAAATCTGTTGTACAACTTGTTTGTACCGAGGGTTCGAATCCCTCCCTTTCCGCCATATAGCACCCACCCGGGTGCTTTTTTAATAGGGAGGGATGAAGAACCCGAGCAGAGGGTTCGCTCGCGAAGCAATAGCGAAGCGGACGCCATCAGGCGGTCCCGAACAACGTGAGGGATGAACGCAGTGAACAATCCCTCCTTTTTCAATATTTTTTAACGATCTGTTTGATTTATATGGATTATCAATCGGTTCACAAACCGGAAGCGGTCGTCTCCTCACACAGAGCATAATCGTTATAGCCACGGGATGAATTACCGATCCCACCAATGGATAACAACATATAGGACGCAACACAAGAACTGAAATCCGTTTCCAACCAAACGGTTCCGTCACTCAATTTATTCCTTAATTCTTGCATCAGAATACTTTGTTTCGTTTTGTCATCACTACAACCGGCTTGGTTTTCGGCACAACAATAACCGGTCGTCGTTTCACCGAAAGGTGTCGTTCCGTCACTTTCCCGATAACACCCCAAGCGGTTATTGCTAATCCTCATCAGACGTTTTCCATGCGCCTGGCACCAATTTTTAGCTGCCCACCAACTACCGACTTCAACATTGCTCCTGAACACCGTTCCCACACCTTCGATTTCGGTTTCCGTTCCATCCGTCAAAGTCATGCAAACGCCATTGTAATCCTTATAGCAAGTTGTTTCTGACATATCTTTGGTCGCACTGATCAAACAATACTCACCCTCATTGCAATCCGCATTGCTTAAACACCCCGTTGCCTCCACACAACCGGCAAAGCGACTTGAACACATCTGTCCGTCCGGACAACATATTTCTCCGCAAACTTCCTGCCCCGATGAACACAGGCAAAACCCGTTCGAACAATTGCTTCCAGCCGGACACGTCACACCCCAACACGCCGGATCCAACACCGCCGGTACCGCGTTACTGTCCAATGTATTCGCAAAGGCAAAAATAATCGTGTTTTCCCCGTCGATGCAGGTCATGCCATCCACAACCTGTACACCGCCGACTTTTTCCGCAACGGCAAAAGGCATCTTTTCGCGAATGACATGATCACACACCCGTTTGGGACCCCCGATATCGTTAATGTAAAGAAAGAAGAATCCCCTTCATAATTATCCGCCGGTGTCACCGGATGCCCCTGTATTGCGTTATCCCCATATTCCGACAGATCAATTGACTGACCTAAAATCCGCTGCTGACTGGCGACCACAGCCCGTTTCCGCACTTCATCAATAATCCCGCTTGCATTCATTCTGTCAATCGCATATCGATAGGCCATAACACCAACGATGGACAATAACCCCATAACCGCCAACACGCCCAGCGTTTCAACCATACTCCGACCGGTTTCTTGATGCATACCCAACACTTAACACTCCTCTGATTACAAAAAAATCCTGATATGATGATAGCATTCGTTTATCATAAAAAGAAAGATGAATCAAGGAAAATATCGATACTGTAAAGGGTTATTTTCATTTCTACCCGCACGCCACTAATCGCTTCCTATCATTTTCGTGTTTATTTATTCCCCTGCCATCCTTCCCTTTTCACCATCCTTTTGATACTTTCCATCGCTTCCGCACGGGCGGGAATCTTTGAATAAATACCCCGTCACCCCCGACTTAATCGGGGGGCTTTTTAACCTTCTGAAATGGAAAATAAAAGGGACTAAATCGAAAAAATCACGCTTTTTTACGGGATGCGGCGGTACCGGCCTTTTGGGATAATTTAAAGTAATCGCGCAGGCGAGCGGCAACGCGACCGTTCACCGTGTTCGGCGGATACGTTCCGTTTTTCGTCGGCTTGCCGGCTTTAAGACCGGTCAGGATCTCCATCCCTTCATCAACCGTTCGGACGGCATAGATGTGGAAACGACCGGCACGGATGGCTTCCGTCACTTCCGGTTTCAACATCAAATTTTGTTGAATTGTCGCGGGAATGATAACGCCTTGATCTCCGGTCAAACCTTGCGCCTGACAGACATTAAAGAAGCCTTCGATTTTTTCGTTCACGGCACCGACGGCTTGGATTTCACCCAACTGATTCACGGATCCGGTGACCGCCAAAGATTGCTTCAACGGAATATCGGCAATCGTGGATAACAGGCAGTACAATTCAGCCGAGGACGCGGAATCGCCGTCAACTTCGTTATAGGATTGTTCGAAAACAAGGCTGGCATCCAAAGACAACGGTGTCGTCTTGGCAAAGCGCGACGCCAGGAAAGAAGAAAGAATCAAAACACCTTTGGAATGAATCGGTCCGCCAAGTTCGACTTCCCGTTCTATATCCACGAAATCACCGTGGCCAAGGCGAATTTGGCACGTAACCCGATTGGGACGACCGAATGAATAAAAACCGAAATCGTGAACGACCAACGCATTGATCTGACCGACTTGTCGACCGGTTGTCGTAATGGCAATCAAACCGCGTTGAATGGCTTCCATCAGGTCGCTTTCGGCGGCACCGAATCGCTTCCGTCGGGCGGCCAAGGCTTTTTCAACATGCACAATATCGACGAATTTTGCTTTTTCGCGGGTGGCGATAAAGTTGGATTCGCGCATCAGGTCGTTCGCATGGACAAGGTATGTACTCAACTTTTGTTGATCATTGGACCAACGGGAGGCTTGCTCTATCATCCGGAAAATAGCACCCGCCGAAAACGGTTTAAGGTGTTCGGATCGGATAAAGTTGGCAAGCAACTGGGCATATTTTTGTTCGGTATCACGGGTACGATCCATTTTCTCCGCGAATCGGGATTGGATTTTAAACAATTCGCTGAATTCGTCATCTTGTTCCGCCAACGTATAGTACAGGGCCGGTTCGCCGATTAAGACCACTTTGACGTTCAAGGGAATGGACATCGGATCTTGGGAAATCACACCGAAAATGGAATTGTCGTCAATCCCGGATTCCATTTTAATTTTTTTGGAAAAAAGACACCGTTTTAAAGCGTTCCAAGTCGGTGCGTTTTCAAGCAAATCACGGGCTTCGATAACCAAATACCCGCCGTTTGCCAGATGTAGAGCGCCGGGACGAATTAACGAAAAGTCGGTGGTCAAGGTACCTTGCAACTGCACGCGTTCAATTTTACCCAACAGGTTGGACAACGTCGGGTGGTTGACATGGACGACCGGCGCGCCTTCGTTGGGTTTATGACTGACAATCAAATTGGCAGAGTACCGTGACCAGAGGGCGGCGGCCTGTTCCCCGACGGAATCGTCCGGCAAACTGTCGGAGGGCAATAAAATCCCCAACGCGTCAATCAGGCTTTGGCGAATGCCGTTAAAAAACGTAATGACACCGGCATGTTTGGCATATGTTTTACGCAGATTTTTAAGGGCCGTATCCGCTATTTTGGTCATCAGGTCGGTGTTCAATTTGTTGATTTCCTCTTGTTGATCGGATTCCCAAGAAGGCGTATCTTTGATTGCTTTTTCTAATTTTTTCTGCGCCGCCTGCATTTGTTCCAAAATGGATTTGCGCTCGGCTTTCGGTAACTTGTTAAAGACCTCGGGGGTGAGCAACTTTCCGTTTTTGACGGGTCCGACAACAACACCCGTTTCTGTTTTGGTCAACGTAACATTTTTGCTTTCGACCAATTGTTGTAGCATGGTAAAGAAAGCATCTTTATCCGCACGATACTTTTGTTCGATACGGGCGATTTTAATTTGGTAATTTTCGTCGGAAAAAGTATTGGCCACTTGCGTTTTCAGGGTTTGAGCAAGCTTTTTAATCTCGCGTTCGAAAGTACGACCTTTACCGGCGGGGAAATTAAGGGCGACCGGTTGATGCGGTATTTCAAAGTTATGGACAAAGCACCAATCATCGGGCGTTTTTTGTGTCGCGGCGTATTGGCGAATGACTTCAAGGGAAAGACTTGTCCGCCCGACACCTTTGGGCCCCGTACAAAAAATGTTATAACCGTTGGCATCCATTTGAATCCCGAACGAAAGAGCCTCCATCGCCCGTTCTTGACCGATAATCAAATGATTTTCCGACAAAGCGGTTAAATCCTGTTCGGTTAATTGACAGGGCGTGTAAACTTGGTCGACGGTTAATTCCAACGGGTGTTTTTTTGATGTCATCGTGCCTTCCTTTTCTGAGATATTCTTCTCTTATACCTATTTTTATTTCAAAAAAAAAGGGGGTTAGTAAAAAATATCAAAAAAAGTGTTTTTTTATGCTTTTTTTGCTTTCCTTGGCGGCGGTTTTCGGGTATACTTCACTTGAATTTAAAACACCGAAAAAGGAATAATGGAAAATGATGCAGATTACGATTGAAAAAGCACAACTGTTAAAGTCTTTGGCTCATACGCAAAGCGTGGTTGAACGGCGACAGACAATCCCTATTTTGTCGAACGTTCTGATTGAAGCGGGCGACGGACGGATTTTAATCAAAGCCACGGATAATGAGATTGAAATTCAAGAAACCGTACCGGCGGTGGTTGGAACGGCCGGATCCGTGACGGTGCCGGCACACAAACTGTATGACATCGTGAAACGGTTGCCGGACGGCGCTCAGGTAGCGATGCAGGTATCGGATGAAACGGGCGTTTTATCGTTAACGTCGGGTCGGGCAAAGTTTTCCCTGTCTGTCTTGCCGGCGGACGGTTTCCCGACAATGGTACAGGAAAATATGCCGTTTTCTTTCGGTATGACATCAACGGATTTATTGGGATTGATTAATAAAACGGGATTTGCCGTGTCGATGGAAGAAACGCGCTATAACCTGAACGGTATTTACCTGCACGAAAAACAGGGGGAAGCGGCGGCTTTGACGGCCGTGGCAACGGACGGACATCGGTTGGCGTGTGCTAAGATTGCGTTACCTGCCGGGGCAGAAGGTATGCCGGGCGTGATTATTCCGCGTAAGACAATCGGGGAAATTGCCAAGCTGGCTTCGGAAATTGAAGGCGATGTGGCTGTTTCTTTGTCGGCGAATCAAATCCGTTTTTCGTTAGGAGACGTGGTTTTGGCATCGCGTTTAATTGACGGAACGTATCCGGAGTATGAAAAAGTCATTCCGGCGGCAAATGAAAAGGTTGCCGAAGCGGATGCCGGTGTTTTGTCGGGTGTGATTGAACGGGTATCGGTGGTATCCGAAAAATCGCGCGGGATTAAGTTAAGTTTGACAACGAACTTATTGCGTGTGACGGCGGCTTCGGCGGATGAAGGATCGGCGGAAGACGAAATGGATGCCGTTTATACGGGGGATGATTTGGAAATCG
The DNA here is from genome assembly GCA_944393195.1 of uncultured Alphaproteobacteria bacterium. Classification (GTDB taxonomy): domain Bacteria; phylum Pseudomonadota; class Alphaproteobacteria; order CAAHEQ01; family UBA3637; genus CALXZG01. The sequence continues at coordinate 4,012 of CALXZG010000006.1, read as the reverse complement.
GATTCAACTATCGCTATCTGCTGGATATTTTGGGGCAAATCAAAGGCGGCTCTGTTCGGATGAGCCTGAACGACAATGTATCGCCGGTTGTGTTGCGTGATGCGGCGGATGACGGCGCGTTATATGTGTTAATGCCGATGCGGGTTTAGGATGGACGGTATTCAAAAGACGGGAATTTGCCAATTGCGGTTGACGCAATTTCGATCGTACGAAAGTGCGACGTTGCGACTCAACCCGTCTTTTGAGCCGGTTATCCTGACGGGGCATAACGGTGCGGGCAAGACGAATATTTTAGAAGCGGTTTCATTTTTAACACCGGGGCGCGGCCTGCGGTCGGCACGCTTGGCGGATGTGGCACGACGGGCGGAAGACATTGTTCCGGACGGGGTTGATGTTTTACCGGCGCGTTGGAGTGTTTCGGCAACGGTACAAACACCGTGCGGTGTTGTGCAGGTCGGAACGGGAACCGTGGACGGTTCCGAACGGCGACAGGTTCGCATTGACGGTAAACCGGCGGCCAAGCAAAGTGATTTAGGACAGGTGTTGCGGTGTTTATGGCTGACCCCGGCGCAAGACAGATTGTTTTGCGGGGATCCGGTGGCGCGGCGCCGTTTTTTGGATCGATTGGTTCAGGCTTTTGACGGACAACACGCCAATCGGCTCAGTGATTATAACGCGGCTTTCAAACAATGGAGTTGTTTATTGCGTGAAGGGCGTTTTGATACGGCGTGGTTGTCGGGATTAGAACAGCAAATGGTTGAAACGGGTGTCGCGGTGGCGGCGTCGCGATTGGACGTGGTATCACGGGTATCGCGGTATTTATCGGTATCGGAAGATCCGTTGTTTCCGACGGCGGAAATTTGCTTAACGGGCGTGGTTGAACAGGCTTTGCTGACACAGGCTGCCGTTGATGTTGAAGATCAATTTTTCGACCGCTTACGGCGTAGCCGGAAAGTTTATGCGGAGGGTGGATCTTTGGCGGGCCCGCACACGGCGGACTTTAAAGTGATTCACAAACAAAAAAATCGGGATGCCTCGCTTTGTTCAACGGGGGAACAAAAGGCGTTATTGCTCTCCATTATTTTAGCGGAAATGCGGGCGCAATTACAGGAACAAGGGATGTGTCCTTTGTTGTTGTTGGATGAGGTTGCGGCACATTTGGACAGTCGGCGGCGGAATACGTTATTTGATATTTTATGTGATCGGCCGACGCAGGTATGGATGACCGGCACGGATACAGAAACCTTTGGTCATTTAGAGGGACGGGCGTCATTTTTTGACATTCGGGAATCGGAAATCAGTTTACAAAAAGCAGCATAAAGGAAGAACAATATGACAGAACAACAGGATATTTTGCAGGCAGAAGCCGCCTATAACGCGGATTCCATTAAGGTTTTGAAAGGGCTTGACGCCGTTCGAAAACGTCCGGGAATGTATATCGGTGATACGGATGACGGGACGGGGCTGCATCAAATGGTCTACGAAGTGTTGGATAACTCGATTGATGAATCGCTTGCGGGATATTGTGATAAGGTTGATGTGATTTTGAATGCCGACGGATCCGTGACGGTAATTGACGACGGACGCGGTATGCCGGTGGATATGCATAAGGAAGAAGGCGTATCGGCGGCCGAAGTAATTATGACACAACTGCACGCCGGCGGGAAGTTTGACAACAATTCATACAAAGTATCCGGCGGATTGCACGGCGTCGGGGTATCGTGCGTTAATGCGTTGTCGGATTGGTTGGATTTAACGATTTGGCGGAATGATAAGGAATACTACGCCCGATTTGAAAACGGAAATACGGTTAAGCATTTAACGGAAATGGGCGATGCACCGGGCAAACACGGGACAAAAGTGACATTCCATCCGGCCAAAGAAATTTTTGCGGTAACGGAGTTCAGCTTTGATACATTGGAACACCGGATGCGGGAGCTGGCTTTTTTGAACTCGGGGGTTTATTTGTGCTTAACGGACAACCGGGAAGCCGAATCAAAAGTGGTCGAGTTTAAATATGACGGCGGTATCAAAGAATTTGTTAAGTACATTGATCGATCCAAAAATTCGTTACATCAGGAACCGTTTGCATTAACCGGGGAAAAGGACGGTATCACGGTTGAAACGGCGTTGGAATGGACGGACGGATATCATGAAACATGCCTGTGTTTTACGAACAATATTCCGCAACGCGACGGTGGGACACACTTGGCCGGATTGCGGGCGGCTTTGACCCGGACGATCAACAATTACGCATCGTCGTCGGGATTGGCAAAGAAAGAAAAGGTCGAATTGGCCGGTGAAGATATGCGGGAAGGTTTAACGATTGTCCTGTCTGTTAAGGTGCCGGATCCGAAATTTTCGTCTCAGACAAAAGATAAGTTGGTGTCCAGCGAAGTGCGCCCTGTGGTGGAAAGCATTGTGGGGGATAAGCTGGAACAATGGTTAGAGGAACACCCGACTGAAGCGCGGATGGTCATCGGTAAGGTTGTGGAAGCCGCCGCGGCACGGGAAGCCGCCCGAAAAGCGCGTGAATTAACACGGCGCAAAGGGGCATTGGATATGGCTTCTTTACCGGGTAAATTGGCGGATTGTCAAAGTAAAGATCCGGCCGATTCGGAAGTCTTTATTGTTGAGGGGGATTCCGCCGGTGGTTCGGCCAAGCAAGGGCGTGATCGGACGCATCAGGCGATTTTGCCGTTGCGCGGTAAGATTTTGAATGTGGAACGGGCGCGGTTTGACAAAATGTTGTCTTCGGCCGAAATCGGAACGATTGTGACGGCGCTCGGCACCGGAATCGGTCGGGATGATTTTAATGCGGACAAGTGTCGGTACCACAAAATTATTATTATGACCGATGCCGATGTGGACGGCGCGCATATTCGGACATTGTTGATGACATTCTTCTTCCGTCAAATGCCGGAGTTGATTGAACGCGGATATTTATATATTGCCCAACCGCCTTTGTATCGGGCAAAGCGGGGCAATTCCGAAACGTATTTAAAAGACGATGCCGCGATGGAAGAATACTTAATCAACACGGGAACCGAAGGGGCCGTTCTGCAAATGGCGGACGGGACACAAGTTGCCGGTGCGGATTTAATTGCGCGGGTTGAACAGGCGCGGATTGCCCGGAACTTAATTCTGGCTATGTCGACACGGGTTCCGTATCGCATTATCGGGCAGATGGCAATTATGGGTATGTTTAATTCCGCCAAAGTGTATGACGACACATTTGCGGCGCGACTGGATGAAATGGAGCCGGAATACGAACGCGGTTGGCATTGCACCTATACGGAAGATAAAGAGTTTGTCTTTACACGGACATTGCGTGGTGTCACGGAACGCTTCGTGGTGGATCAAGCTTTGTTGAACTGTGGTGAAGCGCGCAAGTTGGATGAAATGGCTGCGGATTTACAGGAATTTTATGCCAAACCGTCCGTCTTACGGACAAAAGACGGCGATATTCCGGTGCAGGGACCTGTGTCGTTGGCCGAGGCTGTCTTTAAAGTCGGCAAGAAAGGCATTGCCATTAACCGCTATAAAGGGTTGGGGGAAATGAATCCGGAACAATTGTGGGAAACAACGTTGGATCCGAACGCCCGGCGGTTATTGCAGGTTAAAATTACGCATCAGGATGAAGCCGAACAAGTCTTTTCAACGTTGATGGGGGATGTGGTCGATCCGCGACGCGATTTCATTCAAACGAATGCGTTGGATGTCGCCAACTTGGACGTTTAAACGCGGCTTTTATCCGGAAAAACAGGTCGGTTTCGACCTGTTTTTTTTATGAAAAAGACAAAAAACATATGAAATTCAAACGTCTTTTTTATTTCACAATATATTGATCCGTTACATATTAAAATGTAACAGTCGTTTTGGAAAGTTGTTTATTTTTAGTGAGTTATTTGACGAGTGTAACAATTTAATGTTCCTTAAAATGTTATAGATTTTTATAACATAAAACTATAATCGAATACAAGCTCTTTTTTTAATATTTTGCATTTTTTTG